>JBDUCC010000201.1:0-5258 GCA_040003675.1 bacterium
TGCAGTTCCCCAAGAAACTGTTGCCACTCAGAGCCTTCCGCAGCAGTTACAAATCCCAACTCGACCAGCGCGTCGTGCAATTCGTCGGCATTCTCAACACGTGGCCAGGCCTCGTCACGCACCCGATCGATCGCCCCTTGATCGAGTTTACCCATATCCGAAGCTGTCTGTGGATCAAGCCAGCGACGTTGATAGACAGCACGCGTACGGCGCTCTTCAAGCGGCGCATCGTCGAGATAGGCGTACGGCCGGGCGTTGAGTATTTCCTGGGCTAGCGGCGACGCTTCAATCACATCGCGCGCAAAAAGATTTTTCTCGTTGCGCTCAATCGCAGTCAGCAGTTGTTCCAGACCGTCAATGTCCATCGCCTCTTCCAGGCAATCTTTGACGGTCTGATCCACGAGGGGGTGCGTGGGAATTTCGCGCTCGCCGCCGCCGAGATTTTCCTGGCAGGCGAGTTGGTCAGGGAAGATCGCCGTCAACAAATCCTCGGCGTCCATGCGTTGCAACTGCGCTGGAATCTTCTTGCCGCCGCGCCGTCGCAGCACAGCCAGCGAGCGTGTGACATTCCAGCGCCAGCGAATGTTCCACATGGGCGCATCGAGCAATGCCTGGCACAAAAGCTTCCGCACAGTTTTTGAGTTTAGATAATGAAAGACTTCGTCGAGCGGAAAGCTGTGCGTTGGGCCAAGCGACAGGACAATTGCATCCTCAGTGGCTGCCGCCTGCAATTCGAAATTGAACTTGCGGCAGAAGCGTTTCCGCAGTGCCAGGCCCCAGGCGCGATTGAGCCGGCTGCCAAACGGCGAATGCAGTACTAGCTGCATGCTGCCACTGTCGTCAAAGAAGCGTTCCAGCACGAGATTGTCCTGGGACGGCATGACGCCGAGAACAATTTTTGCGCCGGCGAGGTATTCAACAATCTGCTCCGCGGCGGCGCGCGAAATACCCACTTCATCGGTCAGATAACTGATTGCAGGCTCGAGATTGATCGCAGCAGTTATACTTGCATCGGAATCAGCCTGCGCCACTTGAGAGCCGTCACCATTACTTTCAGTGTCCGGACCTTGGACTTTGGACTTTGGACTTTGGACCGTCTCGGGTTTGACCTCGACTCGATTCGTGACCTCTTCACGCAGGCGTGAAACAGATACAGAAAGTTCATGCGTGCGCGCCGGCGCTTCCCCCAGCCAGAAGGGAATCGACGGCGGTTGACCGTGTGCATCTTCAACCCGCACCTTGCCCTGCTCGACACGCAACACGCGCCAGGAAGTGTTACCCAGCTGAAAGATATCGCCTTGCAAACTTTCGATTGCAAAGTCTTCGTTGACACTGCCGATAACAAGTTCACTCGGCTCGAGCACCACGGCATAGTCAGCCGTGTCCGGAATGGCGCCGCCTGATGTGATGGCTGCAAGACGCGCCCCACGCCGCCCGCGTATGCGTTTGTTAACTGCATCGTGATGCAGATAAGCAGAGCGCCGTCCGCGCTTGGTTGAAAAACCTTCTGCCAACATCCTGATGACAGAATCAAATTGTTCGCGCTCCAGATTGCGATAGGGGTAAGCCTGTCGGACCATCGCAAACAATTCATCCTCGCCCCATTCTTCCGGCGCAGAGGCGGCTACAATTTGCTGCGCCAAAATATCCAGCGGTTGTTCAGGCAACGCCAGGCGATCCAGTTCGCTGCGGCGTACTGAGTCGATGATCGCCGCGCATTCCACCAGTTCATCGCGCGACAGCGGAAAGACCCGACCCTTGGGAAAGCCTGCGACCGTATGGTTCGAACGTCCAACGCGCTGTAAAAAACTCGCAATCGATCGCGTCGAACCGAGTTGGCAAACAAGATTGACGTCGCCAATGTCGATGCCAAGCTCCAATGAAGCAGTGGCGACCAGCGCGCTCAACTCGCCGGCCTTCAATCGCTGTTCTGCTGCCAAACGTTGTTCACGCGCCAGACTGCCGTGATGCGCGGCAATGTTTTCGTCCCCAATGCGTTCGCCAAGATGACGAGCGACCCGCTCGGCTAGCCTTCGCGTGTTTACAAAGATGAGCGTCGTCTTGTGCTGCCGGATTAATTGAGCAAGACGGTCGTAAACTTCGTCCCAGACTTCTCCCGACATAACCGCCTGCAAGGGGGATTCGGGCAGTTCGATCGCCAGGTCCAGTTCCCGCGTGTGACCGCTATCGACAATCGCGCAGTCCGGGGTTCCCTCCCCATTGATATTTGCTGTACCGACCAGGAAACGCGCAACTTCCTCGATGGGACGTTGTGTTGCTGATAAACCTACGCGGATTAGTTTCGAGTTTCGAGTTTCGAGGCTCGAGTTGCGGATTTCGTCTTTCTCTAGCTCGGCGCTATGTTGCTGAACCAATTTTTCCAGGCGCTCGATTGAAAGGGCGAGATGCGAGCCGCGTTTGTCGCCGACCACAGCGTGAATCTCGTCAACGATCAACGTGCGCGCCGTTTGCAACATGCGGCGGCCACCCTCGCTGGTTAACAAAATATAAAGAGACTCGGGAGTGGTGACCACGATGTGCGGCGGCCGTTTGATCATTGCCGTGCGTTCGGCTGCGGGCGTGTCGCCGGTACGCACTAGGGTGCGAATGTTCACTTCCGGCAAGCCCATCGCCGCCAGTTCTTCCTGAATGCCGGCGAGAGGGATTTGCAGGTTGCGCTGAATATCGTTGCTGAGTGCTTTTAGCGGCGAGACGTAAACGACGTGCGTGGTGGCGTCGAGATTTCCCGCGACTCCCAGTCGCACCAGGTCATCAATGGCAGCGAGAAAGGCAGCGAGCGTTTTTCCTGAACCGGTGGGCGCGGCAATCAGCGTATTGCGCCCTTGCTTGATAGCAGGCCACGCGTCTCGTTGCGGCGGCGTCGCGTCAGGAAAGGTCTTCCCAAACCAGCTTGCTACGGCTGGATGAAATATTTCGAGATTCATAAGGGAAGGGAATTATAACCTGAGACCGAGGAAATTGCACACATGAAACACTGGCCTAGTGCTGCAATTAGGTCGGGTGGAGAGTTTTGGCTCTTTACTGGGACCGCGGCCGTCTCGCCCGCCTGGCTGCGTCACCAAATATGGTTGAGTAATCGAGCTGTTCGCGCTGCGCGCTCATTGCGGGCGGGACGCCCGCGGTCCCAGTGAGCTACTCGAATTGTTTTTTGAAGCCTTCGAACTGGGCGCGCAGCTTTTCGAATTCAGTCTTAAGAGTCTCCACTTCGCCTTCTAATCTTGTAACACGATCAGACGAGGTTGCGCGGGATGGCGAAGCAGCGCGCTCCGCGACTTGAGTATCAACCTGCACTTCTCCAGATAATAGGTGAGCAAAACGGACTTCTTTCTGGCCGGGCTGACGTGGGAGGCGGATAACCAACGGATCCGGTTCTCTTGTTATCAACGCATTCAGGGCGGCATCGACTTCTTCCAATCCGGAAAACTCGTGCAGGCGAAAACCGCGAGTCGTCAGTTCGCCGGTCGTTTGCGGACCTCGCAGCAGCAACACGCACATAACCGCGAGCTCTGCGGCGCCAAGGTGCAATACCTCTGTCATCACGTGTTTATATTTCGGCACGCGGCTGGTACTGCCATAGAACACATAAGTCAGGTTCTTCTCGCGCAGACTTTCCAGCGCCTGGGCCACCTCATCTTCTAAATAGGACGTGACCGGACCGCGGTTGTTTTTCTGATTGCAGGCAAGCGTCAGCGCGTTGAGCGTGAGCGGATAATACTCAGGCGTGGTCACCTGCTTTTCGACCAGGGAGCCGAGTACACGAACTTCGATGTCACTAAGAATCGTCGTCATAGTTGTAGGACAGTAATAGGTTAGAGATCTTTCCCGCAGCGGAATCCCGAAACCATCCAGCGCTCGTGCGCGTGAAAGAAGTTTCGATAGGTAGAGCGGATATGAATCCGGGGCGTGGCGTATGAGCCGCCGCGCAAAACTTTCTGGTTAACAAACCACTTGTCGTTGTATTCGTCAAACTCGGATTTAAAACCGGGGTAGGGAACGTAATCCGAGGTGGTCCATTCCCACACGTCGCCAATCATCTGCTGGCAGCCAAAACTATTCTGGCCGGCGGGAAAAGCGCCGATGGGTGCCGGGGTCCAGAGGCCGTTCTCAAACAGATTTGCCCTCGAACTATCAGGTTCTTCGTTACCCCAGGGAAATGGGATGCGTTCACCGGTTTTCGGATCAAAGGTCGCAGCCTTTTCCCACTCTGCTTCAGTTGGCAAACGTTTGCCCGCCCACTTCGCAAAGGCTGACGCCTCAAAAAAACTAACGTGCGATACCGGCTCATTCGCTTTGCTTGCGACGGCATGTAACCCTGAGAAGGCGCGAATCATCCACTCGCCGTCGTGTAGTTCCCAGTAAAGCGGCGCGCGCCATTCTTCTCGATTAACCGCTTCCCAACCTTCGGAAAACCACCAGCGAAAATCCTGGTAGCCATTGTCGTGAATGAACTCGAGATAATCGCCGTTGCTGACCAGCGCTCGGTCAATGGCGAAATCCTGAATGAAGACCTGATGCGCGGGCTTCTCGTTGTCGAAACCGAAATCGTAGTTTGAAGGACTTTGGACTTCGTTTCCGTAGCCCAGCCAAAACAGGCCGCCTTCAATCTCCGCCATACCTTCAACTTTCACGGTCGATGCCGGCGCTGGGTTGATTGCCGCGTCAAACTGATCGCCGAGCAGATGCTTGATGTCGTAAACCAGCAGCTCCTGATGCTGCATCTCGTGCTCGAGCCCGAGACGCACAAGTGACAGAACGGTCTTCGCATCGCGATGTTCTTCGACGGTCTCGAGAAACTCGTGCATCTTTTCGTCAACATGATTGCGATAGGCGACAGTCTCTTTCACGGTCGGACGCGATTTAGTGCCGCGCTTCGGCCTCTCTATACGAGCGCCAAACCCTTCGTAGTACGAATTGAAGTAAAAGAGAAACTCTTTTGAGTAAGGCTGATAACCGGACTTGTAAGTTTGCAGGAGCGTTTCAAAAAACCACGAGGTGTGACCGATGTGCCAGCGTGGTGGGCTCATGAATTCCGCTGTTTGAATTACGTAGTCTTCAATCTCCAGCGGCGCCACTATCTGCATTGTCTGGGCGCGGATCTGGCGAAAGAGGCCGATCAGCGAGCCAGTTTGCAAAGGCGCAACTGGCCGAATTGTTGAAACCATGTATTGCTCTCCTGGTACTTTGAGAATAACCCGACTGGGACGGTCATCCAAACCGTCTCGCTCAATTAGCAACGC
>JBDUCC010000030.1:0-17766 GCA_040003675.1 bacterium
TGGCTATTGAGGACATTTTTCGTCGCGCCGGTTTTCCGGAAGGCAGTTTTCAAACATTGCTGGTTGGCTCAGATGCCGTAGAAGCAATTCTTAAAGACCGCCGCGTTGTCGCCGCCACCCTCACCGGCAGCGAGCCTGCGGGGCGTAGTGTTGCAGCGATCGCGGGCAGTGAAATAAAGAAAACGGTTCTGGAACTTGGCGGCAGCGATCCCTTTATCGTTATGCCGTCGGCGAATCTCGAACAAGCTGTCACGACCGCTGTGAAGGCGCGCACCATCAACAACGGTCAATCATGCATCGCCGCCAAACGCTTTATCGTCGTCAAAGAAATCTACTCGAACTTTGAGGAACGCTTTGTTGCACAAATGAAAGCCCTGACGCTTGGTGATCCAATGAACGATGATACCGACATTGGACCCCTTGCCACCGAGCAAATTCTGAAGGACGTCGACGAACAAGTGAAAACTTCAGTTGCAGCAGGTGCAATTCTGTTGACCGGCGGTAAAAAGCTCGAACGCGAGGGAAATTTCTATCAACCAACCGTGCTTACAAATATTCCCAAAGACTCGCCTGCCTTCTCCGAAGAAATTTTCGGACCAGTAGCCCTACTTTTTAGTGTTGAAAGTATCGACGAGGCCATCGAACTTGCAAATGCAACCAGCTTTGGACTGGGCGCTGCTGCCTGGACCAATGATGAAGGAGAACGCAACCGGTTTATTGAGCAACTCGAAGCGGGCTGTGTTTTCATCAACGGCATGGTTGCATCCGATCCGCGCCTGCCTTTTGGCGGCATAAAAAACTCGGGCTATGGCCGCGAGCTGGGCCAGTTCGGTATTCGCGAGTTTGTTAACATTAAGACAGTGGCAATCAGCAAATAACCCCGCCGCAAACCGACGCATAATAACTACGTTTGGCTTAAGTGAGGGCCGAATGCGCCATTTGGAGATTTCTGAAAAATGGTTTACAACGCGCCAAAGAAATGCCTGCGATTGCACTTAACTGCTTATGCGCCGAAAGAGGATCAGGAGCGCACGCTTTCATCAGGATTTCAAATGCCCGTTGCCAAACTATTGATCCAGAGAAGTTGATAACATCCATTGCCAAAGTAATGGGCAGTAAAGTCTGCCCGAGCAAAGAAAATCACCCCTGACCCGAGCGTTTGCGTTAACTCAATCAAGGTTTGTAGCTGAAATGGTCGACAGGAGGAGTCGGTGGGTCTAACATTTGGCTCTTCAATGATGTCAAATACAGGAAGGGCACTGACCAGACCGATGACTATAATTGGTTACTTCTCGAATCTCGTGCGCCTCAAAAAGGGATCCATTCTTCTGCGCCTGGCTTTAGCGCCCGTGTTGACACTGGCATGCCTGGGCGCTGGCTCGCCTACGCGCGGCCAGGTCAACTCAGATCTCTTGCAATCGCTTCATTGGCGCAGTATTGGCCCGTTTCGCGGCGGTCGCACGCGCGCAGTAGCCGGCGTGCCTTCGCAGCCAAACGTGTTTTATGTCGCGCAGGTGAACGGCGGTGTTTTCAAGACGACCGATTATGGCCGGACCTGGTTCCCAATTTTTGACGATCAACCCACGGGCTCCGTCGGTTGTATTGCCGTAGCTGTGTCTAATCCAAATATTATTTATGTCGGCAGCGGAGAAGGCTTACAGCGTCCGGATCTTTCCGTCGGCGACGGTATTTACAAATCGACGGACGCGGGCAAGACGTGGACGCATCTGGGACTGCGCGATGGACAACAGATTCCGCAAATAGCTGTTGATCCGAAGAATCCCGATCGCTTACTAGTGGCAGTCGCCGGTCATCCATATGGACCTAATGAAGAGCGTGGCATTTTCCGTTCGACAGACGGCGGAAAGACTTTTGAAAGGGTTCTCTACAAAGATGAGAACACCGGGGCCGCCGACGTGCAGATTGATCCGTCGCACTCGGACGTTGCCTACGCGTCGCTCTGGGAAGCACGTCAGGGACCGTGGGAGAACGCCGCGTGGAATGGCACCGGTGGTGGGATATTCAAATCTACCGACGGTGGCAAGAATTGGAAGCAACTGAGCAAGGGTTTGCCCGAAGGAATAATTCAGGCCAACCTAAGCATTTCAGCGAGTTCACCCAAAAATTTATTTGCCTCGGTCGCTGCGCCGGATGGAGTCAAACTCTACGCTTCGGATGACGGTGGCGACAGTTGGAGGATTGCAACGACCGATGCGCGGCCGGCCGGACGTATCGGCGGTGGCGATCTTCCAGTCCCACGTATCGATCCTCAGAACCCCGATGTCATCTATGTCGCCAGCACTGTCTGCTGGAAGTCCAGCGATGGCGGCAAGACGTGGACGGGCTTTCGTGGCGCGCCCGGCGGTGACGATACGCAAAACATTTGGATCAATCCAAACAACGCAGAAATCATACTGCTCGGCTACGATCAGGGCGCCATCATCACCGTTAATGGCGGCAAGTCGTGGAGTAGTTGGTACAACCAATCGACCGCCCAGCTTTATCACGTGGCAGCCGATAATGCTTTTCCATACCGGCTTTGCAGCGGCCAGCAGGAGAGCGGTTCAGTTTGCATCTCGAGTCGCGGTAATGACGGCCAGATAACCATCCGTGAATGGCATCCGGTCGGCGCCGAGGAATACGGCTTCGTTACTCCGGATCCGCTTGATCCGGACATCGTGTATGGCGGCAAGCTTACTCGTTATGACCGGCGCACGGCGCAGGCACAAAACATTTTGCCCAAGCTGTTTCGCGCGCCCGACTTTCGTATGCTACGGACTCAGCCGGTAATTTTTTCGCCGATTGATCCACACGTCCTATATTTCGCTACCAACACGTTGTGGAGGACAAGAGACGGCGGGCGAAACTGGCAGCAGATTAGTCCGGACCTGGCCCGAAAGACTTTTGAACTTCCGGTGACGATTGGTAAGTATCGCACGCTACCAACTGCGCAACCGACCCAACGCGGTGTCATCTATGCCGTTGGGCCATCGCCGCTGGATATTAAGCGTATCTGGGCAGGAACCGACGACGGCCTGGTCCACCTGACTACTGACGGGGGCGGGCACTGGGCCAATGTCACACCGGCGCAGCTTAAAGCGTGGCAGAAAATTTCGATCATCGACGCCAGTCATTTCAATCCCGCCACGGCCTACATTGCCGTAAACACGCTAAGGCTTGATGACCTGCGACCACACATCTACCGCACGCGTGACGCAGGTGCCACCTGGACCGAAATCACCAACGGTATACCGAACAACGAGAACGTAAATGTTGTGCGCGAAGATCCTGAGCGCAAGGGATTACTATTTGCCGGTACTGAACGCTCTGTTTACGTTTCGTTTGATGACGGCGATCACTGGCAGTCACTGCGGCTGAATATGGCCGCTAGCTCCGTTCGCGACTTGATTATTAAGGGCGATGATCTTTGTGTGGCAACGCACGGGCGCGGCTTTTGGATTCTCGACAACATCACTCCACTGCGACAGTTGGAAGCAAAAGTAACTAGTGCCGAGGCCTTCTTGTTCCGGCCGCAAACCGCCATACGTGTGCGCTGGAACATGAACACCGATACACCACTGCCGCCCGACGAACCCGGCGGCGAAAACCCGCCCGATGGCGCGGTCATTGATTACTATCTGGGTGCGCCGCCTTCGGGTCCTGTGACTCTGGAAATTCGTGACGCGGCGGGCCAGCTCGTGCGGCGTTATTCCAGCGCTGATCCGCTACCGGCGATTGATCCGATGCTGGCCATTCCCACTTACTGGGTGCGGCCGCCGCAGGGACTGTCCGGCGCGCCGGGCATGCATCGGTTTCTGTGGAACATGCACTACCCGCCTGTGCCGGGCGAAAAGCCTTCCTATCCAATCGCTGCCATTTATCGCAATACCGCGCCTGACTTCACGTCACCGTGGGTAATGCCGGGCAGATATACCGTTGTGCTAAACGTAAACGGGAAGAGTTACACACAAGCTCTCACGGTGCAGATGGACCCGCGCGTCAAGACGTCGCCGCGAGATCTGACCGAGCAATTCAGACTGTCGAAACAACTATACGATGAGTGGGTGGCTTTTAACGTGATAGCGGATCAATCAAACCCGATAAGGAAACAGATCGCCGACCTTCGCTCGACGGCAAAGGCGAATGAGGTCAAAGCCCAGATAGACACGTTTGTTCAAAAACTGGACGAGCTTGTTGGAGCGAGTGGTCCTCGCCCGGATCTTGCGAATAAGTTAACTACGCAAAGCGCGCTCGCCAGATTGCGAACAGTCTTTGGAATTATTCAAGAGGCTGACGTCGCTCCCACGCCGCAAATGGCTGCTGCTGCCGGCCAGTTGCTGACAGATGCACAGTTGCTAAAGACTCGCTGGCAAGGTTTTCGATCACAGGACATTTCCACGTTAAATCAAGCACTGCGAGCAGCGGGCTTGGCGTCGATTGTTGTAGACGAAAATAAATGAGAAAACCGGTCGCGGCTCCCTCGCGGTCCAGTTACGACCGCGCGGTCGGCAGATGAGCATGCACGAAAGACAACATCGACACCGTCTGCATAAGGTGTAACGGTTCAGCCTTCTGCTTCCCGACTGATGGCGGCGTCGCCACCTATTCGTGAGGCTGCGCGCGCCAGCAAGAGTAAAACAATTACAGCCAGTAGAGTCGCCAGGACTGCGTAAATGAATAGCGCCGCAAGACTCTCGCCCTCACCCAGCAGATGTTTGATGAGCGCTTTGATCGCTTCGTTCCAGGCGAGTGCAGCGACCAGTCCGAGTGACGCGGCTGCGAGCGTTATCATCGTCTGTATTAATACGCGGGCATTCGTCATTATTGCCTCCCGGTAGTTTCCGATTGGTAAATCATCAGCCTTTTATGTCAACATACTTTTAAAGTCAATCATTACCATCCGACCTAAGAGGGAAGAAGTTGCGCTATGGATAACTTTGAAAAACTGGGTGCGTTTTACCTCGGCCGGCCCTACGATTTGAAAAAGAAAAAGCCGAAGGACGGCATCGTTCTTTACGATTCGAAAGATCTGGTGACTCATGCAGTTTGCGTGGGCATGACCGGCAGCGGCAAAACCGGCCTTTGCATCGGCCTGTTGGAAGAAGCAGCAATCGACGGCGTCCCCGCGATAGTTATCGATCCGAAAGGCGATCTGGCGAACCTGCTGTTGACCTTTCCGGATTTGAAACCCGAAGACTTTGCACCCTGGATCAATGAAGAAGACGCTGAGAAGAAAGGCCTCTCCACAAGTGACTACGCTGCGCAACAGGCGGAGTTCTGGAAGAAGGGTTTGGCGGAATGGGGGCAGGACGGCGCGCGCATCAAGCGCCTGAAAGAAGCGGCCGATTTTCGCGTTTACACGCCGGGCAGCAACGCCGGTTTGTCCGTTTCAATTTTGAAATCCTTTGCCGCCCCGCCGGCGGCGATGCGTGAAGACGCCGAGCTGATGCGCGATCGCGTCAGCACCACCGCGACAAGTTTACTGGGCCTACTCGGAATCGAAGCCGACCCGATCAAAAGCCGCGAGCACATTCTCATCTCGAATATTCTTAATGCCGCGTGGTCAGCGGGCACCGACCTGGACATCGCGGCGCTGATTCAACAGATTCAGACTCCGCCAATGACCAAAGTCGGCGTGATGGACCTCGATTCATTCTTTCCCTCGAAAGATCGTTTCGAGCTGGCCATGTCGCTGAATAATTTATTGGCAGCTCCGGGTTTCGGCAGTTGGATGGAAGGCGAACCACTCGACATTCAGCAAATTCTGCACACGCCTGAGGGCAAGCCGCGCGTCTCGATCTTCTCAATTGCCCATCTCAATGACGCCGAACGAATGTTTTTCGTTTCCTTGTTGCTCAACCAGACGCTAGGTTGGATGAGGGCCCAATCCGGTACCACCAGCCTGCGCGCGATTCTCTACATGGACGAGATTTTTGGCTACTTCCCGCCGGTTGCCAATCCGCCATCAAAGCTGCCGCTACTCACTTTGTTGAAGCAGGGTCGGGCGTTTGGGCTCGGTGTGGTGCTGGTTACGCAGAATCCAGTTGACCTTGACTACAAAGGGTTGTCCAACACCGGCACCTGGTTCATCGGCCGCCTACAAACCGAACGGGACAAGGCCCGCGTGCTGGAAGGACTCGAAGGCGTCGCTGCGGGAACCGGCATGAAGTTTGACCGGCAACAGATGGAACAAACACTCGCCGGTTTGGGTAACAGAATTTTTGTGATGAACAATGTTCACGAAGATGGGCCGGAAGTTTTTGAGAGTCGCTGGGCCATGTCTTACCTGCGCGGACCGCTGACTCGCACTCAAATCAAAACGTTGATGGCGCCTCTAAAGGAACAAACAGGCGCTGCGGTTTCCCCAGCGTCGACGGGCGCAGGCGTTGCTGCTTCAGCCGGGTCGGGCGCCGCAACCGCGACTGCTCCCGCGCCAGCGGCCAAAGTAACAACGGCAACTGCTCGGCCCGTATTGCCGTCGGAGATTACCCAATACTTCATTCCAGTGCGAAACGAAGTTAAGGGCGCCACGCTGGTGTATCACCCAACAGTTTTCGGTGCGGCCCAGGTGCGCTTTAACGACAAGAAAACTGACACGACAAAAGACCTAAGCGTAGTTGCGCCGATCGGCAACGGCGTGGTGGCCGTGGACTGGGAGGGAGCAACGGTCGTCGATTTGCCCCTCGAAGATTTAGATCAAACGGCGCCGGACAACGCGCAATTCGCCGACTTGCCGGCCCCGGCGAGCAAAGCCAAAAATTACGATGCGTGGAAAAAAGATTTTTCCGCCTGGCTCTACCGCACGCAAAAAATCGAGTTAATGCAGAGCCCTGGTTTAGGTCAGACTTCAAACATCGACGAATCAGAACGCGATTTTCGCGTACGCCTGCAGCAGTCAGCGCGCGAAGAGCGAGACCGCGCCGCGGAGAAGCTGCGACAAAAGTACGCACCTAAGATTGCCGCGCTTGAGGAAAGAAAGCGGCGTGCTGAACAAGCCGTAGATCGCGAAGCGGAACAGGCTAAGAGTCAAAAGATGCAAACTGCCATCTCGTTTGGGACCACGTTGCTTTCGTCTTTCCTGGGACGCAAATCGCTTAGCTTGACTACGCTCGGCCGCGCCACCACTGCGGCCCGCGGAGTTAGTCGTTCAATGAAAGAATCGGAAGATATCGGGCGCGCCCAGGAATCAGTCGAAGCCATCAATCAGCAAATGACGGAACTCGATCAGCAGTTCAAGAGTGAAACTGAAGCTCTGGAAAAGTCGCTTGATTCACAGACAGAAACTCTCGAAACGATTACAGTCAAGCCGACCAAAGCCAATATCGCCGTAAAAGTTTTGAGTCTCGCGTGGGCTCCGTACTGGCAGGATGCACAGGGACAAACTACGGCAGGATGGCAATGACGGTGGCATAGACTTTAAGTCTGTGTCTGCAACGCAAGAAGTCGCCCAACAGAAACAAAGCATCATATTAAGGACACAACATGGAAGAACTCATCAATCAGGTAGCCTCGAAAACTGGAATTTCTGAAGCACAAGCCCGCGACGCTGTAACCACGGTGCTTGGTTTTCTCAAAGACAGATTACCGGAGCCGATTGCCGGACAACTGGACAACGTCGTCGCGGGTGGTGGCGGAGTTGCCGGAAGTCTCGGAGACATCGCGGGTAAAGTCGGGGGCATCTTCGGCAAATAAGCCAAACGAGATCACAACATGAAGATCGCTTTGAAGTATGGACTACCAATAACTGTGGTCGTCGTGCTTTGGATCGTAATCGTCCGGCTGTGGTTGGAGCGCGGCGCCGGTCCGCAAGGTCAGATTGTTTCCGCAGTGCTTTTTAATGGCGCGGCCATCCTGGGAATTTTTCTGGGCATGAAAGAGCGCAAAGCAGCCCTTGGTGGTGCGCTGAATTTTAAAGAAGGCTTGAAGACAGGCATGGGAATTTCTCTGGTTTACGCCATCTCTGCCTGCCTGTTTTTTATGATCGAGTATTTGGTTATGGGACCAAAACTCTTGCTGAGCGAGGCGGGGCCGCAAACTAGCGCGCTGTGGCAAGTGGCGGTGATGGCTTATGCCGGATTATTCCTGGGCTCGTTGCTTTTTGGTTTGATCTATTCAACGCTAATTGCTTTTTTCCTCGCGCGCCGGATCGGGCGCGACTCCACCCAAATCATCTAAGAACGTTTTAGGGAACGAGCACCACCTTGCCGATATTCTTGCGCGCTTCCAGGTACGCGTGCGCTTCGCCCGCCTGATCGAAAGTAAACGCTCTATCAACGAATGGTTGAATCCAACCTTCCGTAATTCCCTGCATGATCGACTGCACCCATTCAGCGACCTTTTCGGGCTCGTGCCACATATGACCGAGATTCAAACCGAAAACGCCGCGGTTTTTGTTCAGTAAACCAAGTGGATGAAACCTCGGCATTTGCGCTGCGGCTTTGACCATTTTCAGTTTGCCCCTCAATCCATTAGCCGAAGCAGTTGAAACGCCAAACATCCCAAGCCGGCCGGTTGTCCTCAACGCCGCATAACTCTTTTTCCAGTGACCACCACCAATCGGATCAATTACTAACTCAACCCCGCGGCCGTTGGTCATTTGCTTCAGCACCGGCAACCAATCCTGATTGCGATAATCAATCGGGTGGTCCAGCCCACGCTGGCGCAGGAAATCATGTTTGCCGGGACTGGCCGTGCCGAAAGTTGTCGCGCCGATCTTCTTTGCAATGTCGAGCGCCGCCAGGCCGACGCCGCCACCGGCGTTATGAATTAATACTGATTCGCCTTTGCGCAAGCCGCCCATCACCACCAGCAGCGCCCACGCCGTCAGGTAGTTCACCGGAACCGCCGCCCCTTGTTCAAAAGTTAACGACTCAGGCTTGGGAAAGAGTTGTCTCTCTTGCACGACAACTTTTTCCGATTGCCCACCAAAGCGCGTCATCGCCACCACCGGTTTTCCAATCAGCCCGCGATCAACCCCCTCACCAGCCGATTCGACGACGCCCGCCACCTCGTAACCCATCACGCACGGTTTTGCCGGTCCATCGGGGTAAAGTCCCTGGCGCGCGAGGATGTCGGCGAAATTAAGCCCGGCAGCGTGAACTTTGACGACAACTTCACCAGGCTTTGCCTGCGGGTCAGGTTTTTCCTGTACTTCGAGAACTTCGATACCGCCATTTTTAGTGGTTACAATTTGTCGCATAGAAGTAGCATAGACTTTAGTCTGTGCCCGTTCCTTTTACAGAATTTCAGGTGGTGGTTTATCTCATCTCGCACCTCTGGGGCGAAGACAAAGAGCCTTCTGTTGCACTTCCAATCTGAATTCGCAGAACACAAAGGCGCAGAGTTTTCACGCTCTGCGCCTAACTTGTTTCCTTTACAGTTACTCCGCCGGCATTTAGTTACGACGCGCTCTTCGCGGCCGTATCAGTAGCTGCGGTCTTATTCGGCTGCGGCGTGATGCGAAGGTAGGGCTTCGGTGCTTTCCAGCCCGCGGGAAACTTCGTCTTCGCGTCCTCGTCCGACATTGAAGGAACAATGATCACGTCCTCGCCGTCTTTCCAATTGACGGGCGTGGCCACGCTGTACTTGGCAGTCAGTTGCAGCGAGTCGATCACGCGCAAAATCTCGTCGAAGTTGCGCCCGGTGCTCGCCGGATACGTGAGCATCAATTTGATCTTCTTGTCCGGCCCAATGATGTAAACGGAACGCACCGTAAAGACGTCGCTGATTTCCGGATGAATCATGTCATAGAGTTCCGCGATTTTGTGATCCGGGTCGGCGATGATGGGAAAGTTCAGCGCAGAGCCCTGGGTTTCTTTGATGTCCTCTGCCCATCGCTTGTGCGAGTCGGTGGCGTCGACGCTGAGACCGACGACTTTTACGCCGCGACGATCGAATTCCGGTTTGAGCCGCGCGCATTCACCAAGCTCAGTGGTGCAAACGGGCGTAAAATCCTTTGGGTGTGAAAACAGCACCGCCCAGCTATTGCCAATCCACTCATGAAAACGAATTGGACCGTCGGTCGTCTCAGCGGTGAAATCGGGGGCAACATCTCCTAAACGTAAAGCCATTTCAAATCTCCTTCCGTAATAAAGGTCAAACTCCCTGCTTTTATAGATCAGGGGTTCGCAGTTTGTTGGTTGTATGGAGTCCGCAACGCTTTTACAACCAAAGCGACCACCAAGTCAATCTAAACGGTGTCACAAGGGAGAACCACTTTGCGCCGGTGCTTTTAATGTCTATCGAGCTTAGTGGTATCATCAAAATCCCCCCTGAAACTATTTGCTTCTTTCGAGAACAAGCGTGTCCAGCAAGTTATCAAACAGCAAGGTCGAACAGCGCGCCAACCTTTTAGGACTGGATTTGTATCAGGCCATATTTCGTAACTCGCGCGAACCCGTGGCCATCACTGATCCGCAAGGTTTTTATCTGGAACAGAACGCCGCTCATGCGCAACTGCTCGGGTATAGCGACGAGGAACTACGCAACCAAACGCCGGCGATTCATCTGGGAGAAGAAGTGTTTAGTGAGGTGGGACGCGCGCTCACGCAGGAAGGACAGTATCGCGGCGAGGTTGTCAGTAAGACAAAGGGCGGCGAAATCAGGCACCTTGAACTCTCGGCCTTTGCGATGCGCGATGAATCGGGCCAGCCGCTTTGCTTTGTCGGCATCAAGCGAGACATTACCGAGCGCAAACGCGCCGAAGAAGCGCTGCAACGCAGTGAGGCCGAGTTAACTGACTTTTTTGAAAATGCGTCGATCGGGTTGCACTGGGTCGGACCAGACGGCACGATCCTGCGGGTCAACCAGGCCGAGCTCGACATGCTTGGGTTTGACCGTGACGAGTATGTGGGGCACAACATTGCAGAGTTTCACGTCGATCAGAATTTGATTGAGGACATTCTCGCCCGGCTAACGGCCGGCGAAATTTTGCACGATTACGAAGCACGTTTGCGCTGTAAGGACGGCGGGCTCAGGCACGTGCGCATCAACTCCAGCGTTTATCGCGAAGACGGAAAGTTTATCCACACGCGTTGCTTCACGCGCGACTTTACCGAACGCAAACGAACGGAAACACGCCTGGGTTTGCAGTATGCAGTGACTCAGATTCTTTCCGAGTCTCAGGATTTCATTGATGGCGCCGGCCACATTCTGCGCGCAGCCTGTGACAACCTCGACTGGGAAATCGGAGCGTTGTGGAGAGTCGATCAAGCTGCAAACGTACTGCGTTTCGTTGAAATGTGTCATGCCTCCGAGCTGCTAACACCGGAATTCGATAAGCTGACGCGAACTACTACTTTTTCGAAAGGCGTCGGCTTGCCCGGCCGCATATGGGACAGTGGCGAGCCTGCCTGGATTGACAATGTGGTTGCCGATGAAAATTTCCCGCGCGCTCCGGTAGCCGCACCCGAAGGTTTGCGCGGCGCGTTCGGCTTCCCCATCAAGCTCGGCGAAGATGTGTTGGGCGTCGTTGAGTTTTTTAGCCAGGAAGTCAGGCAGCCGGACGAAGAACTGCTCAAACTGGTGGCAGGCATCGGCGGCCAGATCGGTCAGTTCAGCGAGCGGAAACGTGCGGAAGAAAGACTGGCAGAGCTGCTGGACAGTGAACGGGCCGCGCGTGGCGAGGCCGAAAAAGCCAACCGCTTGAAGGACGAATTTCTGGCGACGCTTTCGCACGAACTGCGCACACCACTGAATGCAGTGATTGGCTGGGCACGCATGCTGGGTTCAGGGCGACTGGACCAGGACAGCTCGACTCACGCACTGGAAGTAATCGAAAGGAATGCCTGGGCGCAGAAACAGATCATCGAAGACATACTGGACGTCTCGCGCGTAATCACCGGTAAACTTCAACTCAATCTCACGCCCGTCGATCTGATCACGATCGTGGACGCCGCGCTGGATGCTGTTCGCCCGGCAATGGAAGCCAAAGACATAAAGATTGAGACGTTTATTGACTCGAGTCTGCGGTTGGTTTCCGGAGATTCGGATCGCTTGCAGCAGGTCATCTGGAACATTCTTTCAAACGCAGCAAAATTTACGCCGGCTGGCGGCAAGGTTGAAATCGCGGTGGGCCAGAACAACGCGCACGTAGAAATAAAGGTTAAAGATACGGGGCCCGGGATTGATCCAAACTTCCTGCCCCACGTGTTCGAGCGGTTCCGTCAAGCTGACGGTTCAACCACTCGCACGCATGGAGGGTTGGGCCTCGGGCTGGCGATTGTTCGTCACTTGGTTGAACTGCATGGCGGTACCATAGCGGTGGATAATCGAGATGATGGACCAGGAGCCATGTTCACGGTCCGTCTGCCGCTTCCCAGTGGCGAGTTGCGCGCTGAGTCACTTACGAATGCTGCGGCAATCTTAAAGGAAATGCAGCTTGAGCCGCTTGCGCTTGAAGGGTTGCGGATACTGATCGTCGACGACGAAAGGGATGCGCTGGACCTAATCAGTATGGAACTGGCCCAACACGGCGCCAAAGTAACTGGAGTAACTAGTGCAGAAAAAGCGTTACAATCACTAGCCCAGGACACTTTCGACGTCATGATTAGCGATATCGGCATGCCGCAGATGGATGGCTATGATCTGATGCGACAGATACGTAAGCAGGAAGACGGTACGCAAAGACCGATTCCGGCGATTGCACTTACCGCGTACGCACGTGTCCAGGATCGCATGCGCGCCATCCTCGCCGGCTACAGCACTCATGTGCCGAAACCAGTGGAAGCAAACGAGCTGGTGACGGTGGTTGCGAGCTTGGCCGGACGATTGGGTAAGAGCTAACGGCAACTGGGGTGGAGAAAGATTTACCATTTTCCATTTATCACTTTTCATTTTCCATTTGTTTTCATTAAAGACCTCCCACTGCGCACCTACTACTTCCAATAGCGAAATTACAAACGAGAAATGGCAATTGGAAAATGGCAAATCTTGCGGTTAGGCTTCTCGTCCTAAGAAACTTTTAGTCCTCGAACCAAACCTGCTGTTAAGATAACGCTATGAAGCGTTGTGACTGGGCCAGAACGGGCCTCTCAATTGCCTATCACGACAAAGAGTGGGGTGTGCCGGTCCATGATGATCGCACGCTGTTTGAATTTCTTATTCTCGAAGGCGCGCAAGCCGGACTGAGTTGGGAGATTATTTTGCGCAAACGTGATAACTATCGCGCCGCTTTCGACCGCTTTGACGCTGTGAAGATTGCAAAGTATAGCGACCGGAAGGTGGCCCAACTGCTCGAGAACGAAGGGATCATTCGCAATCGGTTGAAGATTGCCGCAGCAATCCAAAACGCGTGTGCCTTTCTTGAGGTGCAAAAGGAATTTGGCACTTTCGCGTCTTACATATGGCGATTTGTTGACGGCAAGCCGAAGAAAAGAAAGCGCGGACAAGCCGTTGTCGCGACTTCGCCCGAGTCTGATGCAATGAGCAAAGACCTTTCCCGTCGCGGTTTCAAGTTTGTGGGGTCAACTATTTGTTACGCGTTTATGCAAGCGGTCGGAATGATCAACGACCACAATCCGGCCTGCTTTCGTTATCGTGAAATTGGCTAGAAGGAGCACAAAATGGTACGACTATTAATCATTGCCGGTGTCCTCTTTGCCGGCAGCGTACTGCTTTCGTGCCAGAGCTACTCGACTGGTCTACAACAAAGCCTTGCGCGCGCCGATGAAACTTCAGCCGTTATGGCGTTGAAAACGATTTCCACGGCCCAACAGGCCTATGCGCTCAGCAACGGCGGGGCCTACGGAACCTTTCAACAACTTTGCGCTGGTGGTTATCTTGATGAGCGTTTCAACTCCAGCTCACCGCAGATAAAAGACTACGTCCTATCGATGGAGGTGAGTGCCAGCTCTTACAGTCTTAAAGCCGATCCCACCCGAGCAGGCGAGCAAGCCGGCAGGCACTTCTACATGGACTCGCAGTCGCCTTTAATTCGCGTCAACTCAACGCAACCCGCGACCGCGAGCGATCCGTTAATGCAACCGTAGAAATTGTTTAGGGCACGATTTCCTGCCCCTCGGCATCGCGCCGAAGTTGGTCGATGATGGAGCGAAGGGCGGGTGCGAGGCTGCCGTTTGGGGCTAGCTGTAAATACTTCTCATAAGCGGCAACTGCGTCTTTGTATTTCTGTTGCTTCTCATACGCAGCACCTAACAATTGATAGATCACCGGTTCCGAGTCAGAGAGCTGATCCAGCGCCTTTCGATATTCTGCAGTCGCCTCTGCATACTGTCCCTTCTCTTCCAACACCCGAGCCAAGCCCACATGGGCCTCAGGCTGGAAGCCTTTTGCTTCTCTGATTGAACGGCGAAATGCAGCGATTGCTTCTTCGGTGAACGCAGCTTCGCGATTGATGCGCCCTTCGACTGCTGAGGCCTCCGCGTACAGCGGTCGGGTGCGCCGCGCCTCATCGATTTCGCTTAACGCCTTCTGATATTCATTCAGGTCGAGCAAGACACGTGCGAGCCCAACGTGTGCAGCAGGAAATGCCGACCGAATTTTTAGCGCTTCGTTGTAGAGGCCTTCTGCTTTTCGCCGCGAATCGTCATCTTTGGCTTGCTCGCGGGCCGCTTCAGCCTGTTGGAAAAGCAATTCTGCTCGATCGCTGGTCGGCAACAACTTCAGCGAAACATTTCTTTTCCCCGGAAACAGCCGCGCGCTAGTTTCCTTGAAGCCTAGTGCTCTTACGCGTAACGCGTGGGCGCCTGCGGACAGTTTTCTTATCTCAAGCTTTCCCGACGCGTCGGTTTGCCCGCGGCGAATTTCATCAATCCAGATAATTGCATTCGGTCCGGTATTGATGGTTACAGTGGAGGCGGATGAAGGAGGCGTAGTGCGTTTAGCAGCGATCCGTTTTTGAGCGGAAGCGGGATAAATGAAAAGAGTGAGCGCCAGCGCGACAAGGACGAGGTGGACAAGAGTCTTATATCCACCCCCCTTGGCACAAAAGAGTCGTAGCGCGGTACGGGTTGGCGAAATTAGTACTCGTGGCAGGCTTATGAATTGGCCCATTGAGTATCGTGGTAGACGAATACAGAACCGGAAGCCGGTAGCGGCCGGGTCTGCGTAACGTCGGTTTCAAGTTCCACGGAACGCGAGCAGTGTACGCTGATTGCATTCGACCTAGATTTTGGGTTTCGCAAGTACGACCCGTCGCTACCGCTCCTGGTTCTGTATTTGTTGACACACGACAAGATCACAATTCATTCTTCATGTGCTTCGCCAGTATCGCGGGTCTTGTGAACGTTCGCATCTTCCGGTTCGGCGGACGCCTTGCCGCCGCCTCGTTCCGTAATGGCGCGCTTCCCGACTTCCGGCCGAAATTTTCCGTTTGCGTCATACAGCCGCTCATACTGCAAACGATTTCGCACCACACCCTGTACATAGCCGCGCGTTTCTTTGAAAGGCACCGCTTCGTCCCACTCGTCGATATCGGCAGGCAAAGAAGCCTGCCATTGCACCACGCGGTGAGGCCCGGCGTTATAAGCCGCTGCCACATACTCGATGCGTCCAAATTTATCGATCTGATCTCGCAGATAGGCGGTGCCCAGTTGAATATTCAAACGCGGCTCGTAAAGAGACTCCTCGGTGATCGAACGCTCAACGCCATACTTCTTCGCGGTCAAGACTGCTGTCGGTATTAATACCTGCATCAGTCCATAGGCCCTTGCTGCCGATCGCGCCCGCGGATTGAAAACCGTTTCCTGGCGAATTAACCCGGCCACCTGGAACGGATCGAGATTGCGGGCACGCGATTCCTGCACAATGATGTCCCAGTAAGCGAGCGGGTAAAAAACGTCCCACTGCTCGCGGGTCATCTCCTCGGGTTTCATTTGCGAATAGTCGGGAAAACTTTTCTTGAGCACGTTCAACGCGCGCACGTTGTCTTCCTGCGAACGATAAACCTGCGCAATAGCCAGGTTTATTTTCGGACTGTTGGGCATCGGGGCGGAAATCTCGGCCAACTCTTCCAGCGCCCAATCATCGAGACCTGCGTTAGTTAACTCGCCTGCCTTTGCGATCCCTTTGTCTTCGTTTGCGCCGGCGGTCTCTTCCGCAACCGTAACCGTTTGCAGGTTGGCGATCGCTCGCCCGACCACCGAGTCAGCGGCAAAAGTCTTCACCGGCACGGTGCCAACACCGCTGCGAAGCATTGCGTTCAGACGCTGCTTGGCGAGATAGCCATACCAGTTGGCGTCGTAGCGTCCCTGCATTGCGTGGTAAAGCGCGCGCGCTTCAGCAAGTTTGCCCGCCCGTTCAGAGTCGCGCGCCGCCCAATAGCCGGCCCGGCCACGGTTGTCAGTGTTCCTGGCGGCGTAATACGCGAGATGCTCGGTTAGTTGTTTTGAAGACTCCGAAAAGTTTTTCGCCTCATGGGCCATCCAGGCGAGGTTGAATTGGGCTTGCGCGACATCAATGGATGCTTGATAAGAGTTCACGGCGGTGCGCAAAAAATAAGCCGCATCCGCGTCGTTGTTTGCGTCTTCCGCAATTTGACCAACGCTGACAAGAGTGCGCGGTGTAAACGAGCTATTGGGAAAACTGCGATGCAGCTCCTGAGCAACTGCGCGGGCCTGTTCCCACTGGCGCGCGCGCGCATAGGTTTGCGCCAGATTGTAAAGAGCCTCGGCGCGTGTCTCACCCGCCGAAGTTGGCACCGAACTCAAAGCGCTGATTGCGTCCGCGGTCTTCCTGGCGTTGGCGGCGGCGATGCCGCGACGCAGTTGAGCCTGCGGATTGTTAGTCATGGGAAACTGTGCGAACGAGTCCGCATAGGCCTGTGCAGATTCGGAAAAGCGCTTGGCCGCGTAGAGTTTGTCCGCACGCGTGATGGCTTCTTCCTGCGTGGCGGCTGAAAGCGATGAGGAGTATTGCGGGATCGAGGCAGCGGCTTCTGCGCTTTCGCTAGATGCCGGCGCAAAGAAATAGATGCGTCGATACGCTGCGAGTGCCTGGGCGTTGTCGCCAAATTGGGCGCGTGCTTTTGCTGACAACAGCAGCGCAGCAGCATCGTCCTTCGCAAGTAGATCTTTTAAGAGCGTCGCAACGGCCGCGCCGCTGCGTGATTGCAACGCGACGCCGGCAGCGCGCAGGGCAGTTTCGCGACCGCGCAGCGACGTCGGATAGTCGCGCAGCAATTGTTCATAAGTCGCGCGCGCGTCGGAGTTGTTGCCGGCCTGCTCAAGCGCATCAGCGCGCATAAAGAGTGCGTAGTCTCCCAGCGAGCTGTAATCACGAATGACGTTGGTATTGAGTAATTCGGCGGCCCCGGCAAAATCCTTTTTGCCCATTCTGATTCGGGCACGCACGATACGAGCGAGTGCCGCGGCTTTGCTCCGCGGAAACTGCGATTCGATTTGCGCAACTACATCCTCCGACGGCAGGACGCCGGCGCGAGTCATCGAACGCAAGTCCTCCAGCGCTTTTGTTTCAGCCGGTGTTTGCAGACGCGTCAGACAACTTGCGGTCATGAACGACGGCAGCGACGCGCCAATCACGATGGCCAAGCCAACGATGATGAGAAGAAACCGATGTTTGCTTAGCTTTGAAAACACTATACCCCCCAAGGAATGGGTATAGGGTGTTGCGTGTGGGGTGTAGGGTTGTCCGAATCTGAACGAGAAGGTTATAACGGCGCCCCCAGTTTGAAGCGGCTCTCTTACCTAAGCTAAACCCCTACACCCCACACGACTAACCCCTACACCCTAGCCTGCTCCCGGATACGAGTTGCCAAGTTTGGCGGCATCGCCCTCAGCCAGAGTATTC
>JBDUCC010000202.1:0-5237 GCA_040003675.1 bacterium
TCTTTGCACAACGAGTGTTTCGGCAGCGCAAAAGAGCGGGGGCAAGCCCGCCTTCCTAACCTCGAGCTAATCACAATTGAGTAGTATATCGAACTGGAAAGGCCTTAAAGGCAAAAGCAATTGCGCAAGTTTAAGAGTCTCATGGTCGGGAAGGCGGGCTTGCCCTCGCTCTTTTTGCGAGGCTGAATCGCCTTGTGTGCAAAAGTCAACGCGGCCGCGGCTATACAGGACCATCGCTCCAGGATATAGTCTTGACTGAATAGAGCTTGCTCACTTTCTTCTCAGCTTCGTCTGGAATTCGCCAGATCATCTGAAGTTCAGAGCCCACATCAAGCATCACTTCGCACTTCGGGGAGTTCAAATGACAAATCGTATAGCTCTGCGCCGGTTAGCTCTTTGCATGCTGACCGCTTTTGTGTTGCAGGGGCTAACCTTGCCCAATTTCAGCGTGCGTGCTCAGCAGCAGAGAAAATTCACCGCCGGTGAGATGGTGGACACCGGCGGCGGGATTTCAGCGAAAATTCTTCAATGCCGGGGCACGGGTGAAAACGAAGAGTGCGAGGTTCAGTACTACCGTGGCGATGCTTTGGAGAGCATTCCAAGATGGGAAAACACTCTCTTCCTACGAAACGCTGAAGAGCGAGTTCTTGCCCACAAGCAACGTCAGGCAGCGGAACAAGCAGACCCAGCTAACACTGACCATGCTAAGCCCTTAGTGGTCCCTGCGGTCGAGGAGAGTGAATTTGCTGCGAAGGATCAGGGGATTGCAGACTGCAGTTTTACTCCTCCGCCGGGCGATACTTCGAAAACCGCGAAGGCCTCTGAACAACTTTTCAAACACAAGGTCTATGACATCTATCACGTACTTGCGAACGGCACGGGGTCCGCGCCTTTGCAAGTCGGCGTGACATTTGTGAGCTTTCAAGTAAGCAAGCCGTTTACAAACATCGTGCGTGTTGATCCCGCGGTTGGTGCATATCGCATCAACGACGCCGCACCGGTGAATGCAACAATCTACCCGGTCAAGAGCGAACATATCGTTTGTGAGCAATACCGGGATCGGACCTATCGCAGACGGGTCGCGAACAAATACGCCTGTTTCAAAAATCGAGACGGCGAATGGGTTTGCGGGGCTGATGGCATCCCAAAGATCACGCAGTTGAACTAAGCTACCGGCTGGCTTACTCGTATGGTGATTTCAGAGCAGCGAAAGAAAATGCTCTTTATCGCTGCTCTCTCATTGGCTTTTCTATTTCGGCTGGCGTTTGGTTTGTGTTTAGATTTCTCCACGCCAGTCGAAGATGAGAAGCAAATATATTTGCTGGGCCTGAAGTTTTTTACCACTGGAGCCTGGCCCTATTTTGGGCCCGACGTTACCAATACCATTCAAGTGCCCGGTGCTCTCCAGGGATTGGTTGTTGGACTCCCTTTCTATGTTCTACCGCTACCAGAGGCGCCGTACTTCTTTGTAACCATTCTCTCGTTTGCCAGCCTCTGTTTCTTCGGTTGGTACTGCACCAAACGGCTGCCGCAACTTCCGAAGTGGTTTGTCTGGTCATGGTTACTCACGGCGCCATGGACGCTTAACTTTTCGACAAATGTCTACAACCCTTCCTATGTGCTGCCCGCAGCCATTTTGTTTTTTGTATCCGCGATTGAAACCTATCCATTCCTCAGTCGTGGACTGGTTCCCTTAAGGTGGGCAAACTTTGGGATGGGACTGGCGCTTTTCTGGATTGCGCAATTTCACCTCTCATGGGTAGTTCTTCTTCCTTATGTTCTCCTCTCGTTTTATTTCCAAATTAGAAACTCGGGTGGAAAGGCCCTCAAGCCGATGCTGTGTTTTGGCGTGGGAGCCATACTGACGGGCAGTTTTCTTATTCCAACCTTTATTAAATACGGACTGCACGGGGCGTTAGGAAATACGAATGAGACGGTGCAGTTTAATTACACCAACCTCTTAAAGCATTCGAACATTGTGGAAGGTGTGCTGGGACGCTTCTTGTCCTTTGCAAGCTTTGAAGTGCCGCGATTCATCGGTAACAACACAGCGAAGCGTTTGCTCTTCCTAAGCGAAAATCCCTGGTTGATTCCGTTCACCATCTTTCTTACCG
Organism: bacterium; assembly: GCA_040003675.1. Classification (GTDB taxonomy): domain Bacteria; phylum Acidobacteriota; class Blastocatellia; order Pyrinomonadales; family Pyrinomonadaceae; genus PSRF01. The sequence goes on from JBDUCC010000202.1 coordinate 2,115, forward strand.
TCGTGGGAATTCTTCAATCGATAATGCTGCTGGTCCTGTGGTTCCAAAGAAATCACTCTGTGAAAGATTGGAAGGCGATGAAGTATTTCACGCTGGCGACGGTAGCCCTGCTGTACGTCAGTTTTCTCTTCGCAATCAGGACTCCGGTATCTCACACGTTTTACCTGACACTTCCTATCGCGATGTTGTATAGCTTCTATTGTTGGAACGAGTTTCTAAAGAAAAAGAGCTGGCAGAAGTTTGCACTTGTCTTTATTGTCTGCGGCGTAATTTTTCATGTAGGGTTAGCAGTAAATAATTATTCTCGCGTCTCAATCTATCTGGAGCGCAGCAAGATCGTGGAGGCTATCAAGGCCAGGGACTATCACATCCTGGGTGAAAGGCGCGCCGGCGCTAGATACTGATCGGGAGTTGGTCTAATCAGCAGGCGACTAAACAAATGGCAGGCGTTAATCATGAATTAACTTTGACGAGCGAACTGAATCCGTCGGCCGCGGATGTCGAGGTTGTAAAGAATGGACTGCTCGCTTTCAACGTCGAGCATATAGGTCTCGAGCCACGGTCCGCCTCGCTGAATCTGTTCCTACGCAATCTCTCAGGCGACGTTATTGGTGGCCTTCTTGGCGGATGGCGCTGGGGCTGGCTCTACGTTGACAAGTTGTGGGTTCAAGCTGAATACCGCAAGCGCGGAGCCGGCAGCCGGCTATTAACGGCGGCGGAAGCTGCGGCTATGGCTGCGGGATGTACGGATGCAGTGCTGGACACCTTCAGCTTTCAGGCGCGCGACTTTTATGAACGGCATGGATATATTTCCTACGCCACCCTTGAAGGCTTTCCGCCCGGGCATCGGCAATTTTTATTTCATAAGCGCCTTACTAAGTATGAATCTCTCTCACGTAGGCGCGCACTTCAGATAATGCCAGCCACGAGAGGCGACGCAAAGGAGAATGAAAGGAAGGGCCCTTAGAGCGGAATGTTGCCGTGCTTCTTGGGCGGGTTCGTGTCGCGCTTGTTCTCAAGTAGCGACAACGCGCGAATAAGTTTGGGTCTGGTAAATGCAGGTTCGATTACCTCATCAACAAAGCCACGCTCGGCCGCGAGGTAGGGATTTGCAAACTTATCTTCCAACTCAATAATGCGTGCGCGCCGTGCGGTCTCTTTATCTTTCGCCTCATTAATCTCTCTTCGATACAACACGCCCACCGCGCCTTCCGGGCCCATCACCGCTATTTCCGCTGAGGGCCAGGCGAAGTTCACATCAGTCCGAATATGCTTCGAAGCCATCACGCAATAGGCGCCGCCATAAGCCTTCCGAGTTATCACCGTGAGCTTGGGAACCGTTGCTTCGGCAAACGCATAAAGTAATTTCGCCCCGTGCCGAATGATGCCGCCATGCTCCTGGGAAACGCCGGGCAGAAAACCGGGCACATCTTCGAATACGACGAGGGGAATATTGAAACAGTCGCAGAAACGCACAAAGCGCGCGCCTTTTACCGAAGCATCGATGTCCAAAACCCCAGCCAAAAACGCCGGTTGGTTGGCAACGATTCCCACCGGACGGCCGTCGAGCCGCGCAAAGCCCACGCAAATATTTGGCGCGTGATGCTGCTGCACTTCAAAGAAGTAACCGTCATCGACGACAGCGGCAATGACTTCGCGAATGTCGTAAGGCTGGTTCGAAGCTTCGGGCACGAGGGTGTTTAGCTTTTCTTCCGTCCGGTCCGGCAAATCGGTCGCCACCACGCGGGGCGCGTCGTCAAGGTTATTTGAGGGCATGAACGAAAGCAGCTCGCGCACCATTTGCAATGCGTGTTCGTCCGAGTCGGCCGCAAAATGAGCAACACCCGAAATGCGGTTGTGAGTCATCGCGCCGCCCAGCTCTTCTTTCGTTACTTCCTGGTGCGTCACCGTCTTTATGACGTCGGGACCGGTGATGAACATGTAGGACGTGTCCTTCACCATGATATTGAAGTCGGTGATTGCCGGACTGTAAACTGCGCCGCCCGCGCACGGTCCAAGGATGCAACTAATCTGCGGCACCACGCCGCTGGCAAGTGTGTTACGCAGAAAGATGTCGGCGTAACCACCGAGGCTGACAACGCCTTCCTGAATACGCGCACCGCCGGAATCGTTAAGGCCGACGATAGGCGCGCCAACTTTCATCGCCAGATCCATCACTTTGCAGATTTTTTCCGCGTGCGTTTCCGAGAGGGAACCACCAAAAATGGTGAAGTCCTGGGCGAAAACAAAAACCTTGCGGCCGTCGATAAGTCCGTGCCCGGTAACTACGCCATCGCCAGGATAAACCTGCTCCTCCATGCCGAAATCTTTGGAGCGATGGACCACCAACTTATCAAACTCTTCAAATGTTCCTTCATCAAGCAGGAACTCAACGCGCTCTCGCGCCGTCAACTTGTTAGCTGCATGCTGCTTTTCGACGCGTGCTGCGCCCCCGCCGGCTTCAGCTTTAAGTGAACGCTCTTTAAGAAGCTCGAGCTTGGACTTGGATTGTTTGGGCTGTTGTTTAGAAGTCATGACGAACTCTAGTCGACGAACGGGAACTGCCGGGATTGAACCATGCCTAGTACCTCATCCATTGCTCGCTGCGCATGGTCTCGCATCTCGTCAGCACGCCCATACGCTTTGCAATTCCTTTCAAAGTCATCAACGTCCAGGGTTTGATAAGAAAAGTCCGGGGCCACCAGAATATCCAGATCCAGATCAACGTAACTCAATGTGGTGCCATCAAAACTCGGCGGCACGCTGATGTTGCAGTAATAGTTTCTAAGCTCGCCGCCCGGCTGCAAAAAGCGAAAGACATTGTACCAGCGTTCCATCCAGTAGTACTCAACACTGCGTGTGCCGGCAGCAATCGTGCCAAGCAGCTCATGTTCGATGTCGGAAGCAAAAATTCCATTGAGAATTAGCAATGGCCCGTCCTGGCTCACCAGCTCCGCGTTCCAAGTCCGGTGTGGCCTGCCATCCAGTTTGAAAGTCTTGACCTTAATCAAAGCGTCGAAATCTACTTTCTTCCGCTCTTGTGCCAGTCGGCGAGAAACTGCGCCTGCCCTTTGTCAGTCAACGGATGATTGAACAACTGGTCGATGACCTTGAATGGAATGG
>JBDUCC010000031.1:0-17570 GCA_040003675.1 bacterium
CACCGTGCGCAGAATTATCTTCAAGTCAAACAGCAGCGACCAGTTTTCGATATAGAACAAATCCAGTTTGACCATTTCCTCAAACGGCAAACGATTTCTGCCCGATACCTGCCAAAGCCCTGTCATTCCCGGCTTCATGTCGAGTCGTTTGCGATGTCGCAGCTCGTAAGCTTCAACTTCATACGGAATCGGCGGCCGTGGGCCAACCACACTCATGTCACCGCGCAAGACGTTGAGAAGTTGCGGCACTTCGTCGAGACTAAGACGGCGCAGCAATCGACCCACCCGGGTTATGCGCGGATCGTTGCGCAGTTTATAGGCAGGCTTTTTCGCGTCGCCTACATTAGCGTCTGCATCTCCAGCAATGAATTTGCGCTGATACTCGCGATGAATTTCGCTGTCGGCATTCATGCGCATCGTGCGAAATTTGTACACGACGAAGATGCGACCGTCCATACCGACGCGTTCCTGCGCATAAAAGATGGGTCCCCTGGAATCAAGCTTAATCAGCAGCGCTATAAACAGCCAAAAGGGCGAAAGCAGTGCGAGTGTCAGCGACGCAATGATCAAATCAGATAGTCGCTTAGTTCCGCGCGCAAAATCCGAAAGCGGCTCGCGGAACAGCCGGATCATAGGCAACGCACCGATTTGATCCATTTCCGTTTTGCTCGGCAAACAATTGAACAGGCTCGGCGCGATGCGAAACTCAACGCCGTGGCGGCGCCCGCAACGCATCATCACATCAAACAACGTATCGCCGCCGACATTCGCGTCGGCGATGATTACTTCATTAGCGTTTGAGTCTCGGATTGCCTCGGGCAATCCCGCCAGATCGCTGATTACAGGAACACCTTCGTACGTTTGGGGACCTTGCGGATGCGACACTGTGCTGCTTTCAACAACACCAATCACACGATATCCAAGCGACGGCCGTTCGCGCATCTCCTTAATACAAAACGCGGCTTCCGGACCGCGTCCGACCACAAGCGTCGGAATCAGATTGATCCCGCGCTGGCGAAAAAATGTTTGCGCAGTGCGTAATAGAAATCGCACTAACTCAACTCCGGCAAAAGCCAGCAGAAAGTCGAGCACAAAAACACTACGCGCGTACGAAAATGCGCGGTAATGAAAGCCGCCTCGATAAAGAAAGGCCGCGGCAATAATGAGGAGTGATCCGATGGCCGTAGCTTTGAAAACGCGTATGCCGTCGTCAACAAAAGAGAACTCACCGCGCAGCCGGTAGAGATCGTAATAACGCAGGACGAGCAAACGAATGACGACCACAAAAAATAACAACGCGCCATAAGGGCCAAAGCGAGCGCTCCAGGCAAACGTTCCGCCGGAGGATGTACCGATCAGAGGTACGCCTTCGCGCCAGTAAAAAGCCAAACAAAAAGCCGCCGTCGCGATTACGATATCGGTAACCAGCAGCAGAGCCTTGATCAACGGCACTACCCACTGCGGCGCGCGCGCCGGAGCCCGCAGCACCCTCGCCCCAACCGTGGCCTTTGGAATCCGATTTGCTCCTACTGTAGTTTGTGCCATTTAGAAGTCCGCAAGCCGTTAAGGATCGAGAGCACCTGGTTGCGCGCACAGGATAACAAAAGTTTAATCTTTGAGTATTAGATTCACCACTTGCTGCAATATGCCCGAGCCGCCGCGTACGGCTGTTGTTGTTTTCTTCCCAATACGGAGGTCGCGCACGTCCGCCTCAGTAGTAATTCGTTGCAATCGTCCTTCGATCACAAGCTGCTGGTCCACCGCTGCCCATTCACCCATATAGATGGATGCAGCGGGCACGCCCAGCGCGGCAGCTTCGCGATTCATAGTGCCGCCGGCGCTCACCACGAGATCGCTGTGCGCAATCAGGTTCGCGCCATCAAGAGGGTTTGCGGGAATGATGATCTTCTCGCGCAGGTAATGCTGCCTCTGCAAATCGTTGCGCGGCAGCAGTATTAACTTTACCGACGGCGTTTTTACCAGGCGATCGATCAAGCGATCGAACAACTCGTTTTCAAAGCGATGGTAAAGAGCCTCGCTCGCCGGTGGCCGCGCTGTGACCAGAATATCGCCGGCATGAATTCCCAATTCAGTTAGTTGTGCTGCAAAATTTCGATCAATTGCGAAGTTTGCCAGATAGACGTCTTCCTTAATCCCGTCAAATCGTTTTACTTTGGCGGCAGGCACGCCAAATCGCGTTAAGGCTGCGGCGGGAAAGTCGCGCGGAACGATTACGCGCGAGGCGAGACGAAAGGCCAGATGGTTGGCGGGCTGATGTTCGTAGTCCATCAGCGTCACACATCGCAATGACAGAGCGCGCGCGGCAAGAATTTGCGAGTAAGAGTTGTGTCCGACTACCAGATCTATTTTTTTCCCACGCGCCCAACGTGCCAGCTCCAAACCCCGCCCCACAAGATTTCCTGCTTTGCCGGCAAGCTTTGCGCCACCATGTCCGCCAATTACCTCGGGGGCAAACCCGGCGGCCTGAGCGAGCGGTACTGTCTCGGCAAACTGTCGCGCAGTCACCACCACGTCATGACCGCGACGCGTAAATTCACTTGCAAGAGGACGAAAGAAAGGTACGTGCGGAGAGTTTGCCAGATCGATCCAGATTCGCATTGGCACTCGAAAACAGGAAGTGGTTGCAAAAGACTGAGTAACTCTATTCCAGGGCCGGCTTATTGTATTTCCACGAGCTGCCCTTTAGCGCGCAACGATTTTTCCGCCGCTTCGACGGTGCGCACCAGACGCAAGCCGGCCTGACCGTCCGTTTCCGGTTGCGTCTTATTCTGAATGCAGTCTATGAAGTGAAGCGCTTCGGTTTGCAGCGCTTCAGTTACATCCAGGCGCGGCGCCCACATGTCGCCGGAACGATAGCTGACCAGCATTTCATAAACCGCTTCGGGACTCTGCGAAATGGTCACGCCCTTGTCATAGATCTTTACCTTTTCGCTGGGTTCGAGATCGTCGTAGAGGATCATTTTTTCGCTGCCGCCGATAAGCGTATGTCTCACCTTCACCGGCGTAAGCCAATTAACGTGAACGTGCGCGATCTGCGGATTATCGAAGAAGAGAGTCATGTAAGCGACGTTTTCAGGTTGACCGGGTATGTGGCTGATCCCGGTCGCTGACACAGCGATTGCTTTTTGGGGCAGCACATAATCCATGATTGACAGATCATGGATAGCCAGATCCCAGATCACGTTTACGTCATGCTGAAACAGTCCCAGGTTAACGCGCACCGCGTCGTAATAATAAATATTCCCTAAAGCATTGGCCGTAATCAGTTCCCGAATCTTTCTGACAGCGGCGGTGTAAACGAAAGTGTGGTCCACCATCAGGACGAGTTGGCGGCGGGCCGCTTCGTCAATCAACTGAACGCTCTGTTCTGAGTTTGCCGCCAACGGCTTTTCGACCAGCACGTGTTTGTCAGCGCGCAGGGCGGCCATAGCCAGCTCGAAATGCGATGAGACCGGTGTGGCAATTACGATTGCGTCGAGCGATGAGTCGTTGAAAAGATCGCGGGTATTGTTGACAGTGTGAATCGTTGGATAGCGAAGTTGTAACGGAGCCAACCGCTCGGTACGCAAATCGCAGACGGCCGCAACCGTTGCCCCCGGTGCTTCCATGAAATTCCGCACCAGGTTCGGACCCCAGTAACCATAACCAATAACCCCAACTCTTATCATGCGTGGTCCTGCTTAAACCCTTCGCGACGTTTCCTTACATCGCCAATAACGAGGGCCGGTACGCCGGTCACGATTGCATAATCGGGCACATCGCGCGTTACGACTGAGCCAGCGCCAACCAATGATTGTTCGCCAATGGTAACTCCTGCCATAACCGTGACGTTGCTGCCGAGAGCCGCGCGCTTCTTCACGCGTGTTTCCACGACGGTCCAGTCCGCTTCGGTTTGCAAGCTGCCGTCGGCATTGACTGCACTCGGGTAGAGGTCGTTGGTAAACATAACGCCATGGCCAATGAAGACTTCGTCTTCGATAGTGACTCCCTCGCAGATAAAGGTATGCGATGAGATTTTGCAGCGCGCGCCGATTGAGGCATTCTTCTGTATCTCAACGAAGGCGCCGATTTTTGTTTCATCAGCGATGGAACAGCCGTAGAGGTTTACGAGTTCCGGCTGAAAGATACGGACGTCTTTTCCCAGCGTTACATCGGCAGCAATGGGCATCTTCTGTTCTCTAACTATTGCCAAAGGTCAAGAGACATAAAAGAGTCAAGACAGAAGTCTCAGGGTTGGGAAGGGTGGCTTGCCACCGCTCGCTGAATGCTACCCAATCTAAGCGGGGGCAAGGGCGGGGTCCCGAGCGGGGCTGCCCCGCTGGGGTGCTAACCCACCCTTCCCGACCCCGAGCTGTTCATCCTTGACTCATGGAAATCAAGAGTATGCTTTACCGCGCTCTTCCAACAAACGTGCCAGCGCGTAAGCGGTCCATGCTTGCGACCAACGCATGAATGGCGCACGAACCGTGTAGAAACGCTTACGCTGGTAATAAAAAAATCCGCGCTTATCGCGCATGTTCCTTAACAGCCAGGCCGCAGTCTTTTCCGCGAGCAATAATGCTTCGCTATCTAAGTGCTGCAATTCCAGCAACGTGACGATTGCCGCAGTGGCCGAGTGTGTGTCCGCCGGATAAAGCGCGTCATCGTAGTATTTCGGCCATCCGTCCGCAAGAAAGAACCGCTCGCGCCAAAATTCGTACCCGCCTTCAAGTGCACTCGAAAAAACCCGCGCCTCAGGACAACTCTGCATAATTCGGAAAAGCGATTGCAGCACGTAACCGCTGTGAAAGTTATCTACCCAAGCTTGGTTTGCCGCCTCACCGTAGGCCCACGCGCCATCGTTGCGCTGTCTTCTTACAACGTAGCGCGCCGCACGCACAGCCAAATCACAAAAGTCACTCTCGCCCGCGGCGACGCCCACGCCGGCCAACGTCTCGGCGGCCAACAGGCTGGCATTGAAAACGCACGTCTGATCGATTGGTGAGTAACTGAAGCAAAGTTCATCTTCGGTCTCGACGGAGCGTTGCAGGTCGTGAAGGATAAAGTCACAGCTACTGCGCGCAATTTTCAAATACTGTTCATCAGGGAAAGTAGCTGCTGCTTGCAGCAATGCACGAACGGCAAACGCGGTAGGCACGATCATTGGAGTGTTGCGTGGTGCAAAGAAGTGGCGGCTTTGCCAGTCGAAATTGTATCCCCACGCAGCGCCGCTGTAGCCGGTGATTTGCATGCGGATCAAGTTATTCAATAACCAGCGGGCTTCTCTTTCAGTCTCACTTGTCTTTAGCCGGCCGTAGTTGGCCAACGCAGCCAACGCAAACAAAGCCACGCCTTTTGCGTTTTGTCGCGCCGGAACACCGGTGAGGGTTCGCAGGTTTATAGGCGAGCGCTTGATCAGCTGGGTGAAAACCAATCTTCCCGTTTTTGATTTTGCAAAGGGAGTGGCCTGGAAGATTGGACTATTGAGAGCGTCGAACGGATCGTGGCCGGAAAAATCGCGCTCCCGGCACCATCGAAGAAGATCACCTAATGCTTGCTCAACGGAGATATTCATAACTAATTAACCGCGGATTAACGCGAATGACGCGAATCTGAAAAAGCTTAAAACGGTACAGTTGAAGCATGTTTTTCAACTGACTTGCTGTACCTCTTCTTGATCTGATCCGCGTTAGTCCGCGTTCATCTGCGGCCAATTCATCTGCGGCTAATTTCTGGTAGTAACTGAGGTCTCGATTCGCCGTGGCGTTTCCACGAAGCTTTCGTGCCATAGCTCAAACATCAATAGTGTCCAAAGCAGTTTGCGATGATTGGCGACTCCGTGCTCATGTTCATCCTGTAGCTTGGTGACGTAATCAGGATTAAAGACGCCAGCTCGGCGCACGCGTTCCGGCGACAAAAGATCGCGGGCCAACGGGCGCAGGTTCTCTTTTAACCATTTTGCCACCGGCACTCCAAAGCCCTTCTTGCCTCTGTGCGTGACAAATGGTGGAACAAGATCCGCGATAGCCCGCTTCAAAATATATTTCGTCTTGCGTCCACGCAGTTTGTAGTTTGCCGGCAACGATGCTGCAAACTCGGCCACTCGCGAATCCAGAAAAGGCGCGCGCACCTCGAGCGATACCGCCATGCTCGCCCGATCAACCTTTGTAAGTATGTCTTCTGCGAGATAAAGCCGCGTGTCCAGGCTTTGCATCTGCTCCACCACGTTCGATGATTCGCATTCGAGCAACATGCGACGCGCACCTCGATAAACGTCCCCGTCTGTCTGGCGCAAAACTTCAGGAGTCAACAACGCTTGCTGCTCCTCGGGAGTAAAAGAGCCAAACCAAACGTGGTGACGGGCAACAGTGTCATACTTTGATCCGGTCACAAAGCGCGTCGCCTTGAAGTCCAGAGACAGGTTCTTGGTTTTGACCGGAAGCAAGCCGATCAGCGGCTCGATCATTCCCGTTCTCACCAGGCCGGGAATGCGTGCATAGAACTCCGCCCAACGCTGTGCGCTATACATCGGATAACCAGCGAACAGCTCGTCGCCGCCGTCGCCGCCCAGCGCCACTGTCACGTGCTTGCGCGTGAACCGCGAAAGCAGATAGGTGGGCACCAGCGATGCATCGCTGAACGGCTCGTCCATCCAGGAGCCGATATCGCTGACGAGGTTCGCCGCCAGGTTCGCACTCAACCGTTCTTCGTGATGGTCCGTACCCAAATATTTTGCCACCGCGCGCGCATATTGCGACTCGTCGAAAGAAGACTCGGCAAAAGAAATCGAAAAAGTCTTTACTGGCTCGGACGACGCGCGCACTGCGAGTGCGGTGACGGCAGATGAATCAACCCCACCCGAAAGCAGGACGCCAAGTGGCACGTCCGACACCAGGCGCATGCGAACAGAGTCAGCCAGTAGCTCGCGCAAGTGTTCGGCCGCGTCAGCTTCACTAGGCGGTGGTTGTTTAGTTTCGTAGCAGAGACGCCAATACGCGCGGGTTTTTATTTCGCCGTCTTCGAGCGTCAGCGTGTGCGCAGCGGGAAGTTTATTGATGCCCTCGTAAATTGAGAGCGGCGCGGCTACGTAATCGAAAGATAGATATTGGCGTAGCGCCTGGAGATTAAGGGAGCTCTTGACAGCTGGGTGGGCCAGCAAAACTTTTGGCTCCGAAGCGAACAGCAAAGTTTTTTCAAAGACACCCCAGTAAAGCGGCTTCTCACCGAAGCGATCGCGCGCCAGCAACAGTTTCTGCCGCTTAACGTCCCAAAGAGCAAAGGCGAACATGCCATTGAGATGTTCAACCATCGCCTCGGCATGTTGCTCATAAAGGTGGGGCAGTACTTCAGTATCTGATTCACTGCGAAACGAATGACCCTGCTGTTCCAGGCCGCGCCGCAACTCGCGATAGTTGTAGATTTCGCCGTTGAGGATTACCGCGACGCTCTTCTCTTCGTTGAATGCCGGTTGATCGCCGGTAACGAGGTCGATAATCGCGAGCCGTCGCATACCGAGGGCTACACCAGTGGAAACCAGCAGCCCTTCACCGTCCGGGCCGCGATGGACCATCCGCTCGCACATTGCGTGCAGTAAGTGCTCGGCGCCGTCTACGGGCGGCGTACGTGAATCAAGATTGGCCCAACCGGTTATTCCGCACATAGGGTTAAAGTGCTGAGTACTGAGTGCTGGTACTGAGTGCTGAGTACTGAGTAAAAGCCTGAGCGTGGTGGTGGCGGTCCTCAGCACTCAGTACTCAGTACTACGACTAGTTATTTCCAAACCCAATAACCTCGCGCACCGCGTAGATGCGTTTCGCCTGTGACTCGTGATAGGTGCGTACCAGCATCTCGGCCAGCAATCCCATCAGAAAAAGTTGAATTCCCAATACCAGCATGACCATCGCCATCACCGGCAGTGGGGTCTGAATAAAATCAGCGTGATGCGGCCAACTGGCAAACTTCATCAAACAGGCCAGCAGAGCGGACAACAGCGAGATGCCAAAAGTCAGCAGGCCGGCCCAGCCAAAAAGATAAAGTGGCTTGGTCTGATACGAGGCCATGAATTTGATAGTGATCAGATCGAAAACGACTTTGACCGTGCGCGACAGTCCATACTTGGATTGGCCCATCGTACGCGGATGATGAGTTACCGGAATCTCGGTGACGCGCGCCCCGGCCCAGGCAGCATAAATCGGAATAAAGCGATGCATCTCGCCGTAGAGTTTCACGTCTGCGAGCGATTCGCGGCGATATGCTTTCAGTGAACACCCGTAATCGTGGAGCGGCACACCGCCAATCCATGAGATGAGGCGATTTGCAATCATCGAAGGAATCTTGCGAGTCACCAGCGTGTCCTGACGGTTTTTGCGCCAGCCCGAAACAACGTCGTAGCCTTCGTCCATCTTCTCGAGCAGCCGGAGAATGTCCGCCGGATCGTTTTGCAGATCAGCATCCATGGGAATCAGCACGTCGCCTTGCGCGGCATCGATTCCGGCAGCCATCGCCGCCGTCTGACCATAATTGCGTTTCAAGGCAACCACGCGAACACGATCATCCCGGCGAGCGATTTGGCGCAGTACGTGCAAGCTGCCATCGCTCGAGCCATCATCAACGTAAATGATCTCCGCCGAACGTCCCAGCGTCTTTAGCGCTTCATCCAGCTTTGCCTGAAGCGGCAGAAGATTCGGCTCTTCGTTGTAGACGGGAAGGAAGACCGAGACTTCGGGCTTGACGCCGGCCTCGGCCGGCGCAGCCTTCGTAACCAGAGTGTCTTCCTGTTCGTCGTAGATTTTCATTTTCTCTCAATCGCGGGATCAGTGGCATAGACTTTAAGTCTGTGTCTGTGCCGCCAGCACAGTCTAAAAAGTCTATGCCACTTTGCAGTCCGTGCTACCTCGCCGGTCGCAACACACAAATAATGGAAACACCAAACGGAAAATTCAAATTTCGCAGTAGAAAACGCTCGGCCCCAAACAGCTTGCCCAGCAAACCGTTAAGAGCACCTATCGTGATGTTGTTTTCCGAAGCAGGACGCAGCCCGGTAACGCGCATCAGCAGCCGGCCAAACAATATTGGCGCAAAGAAACTAAGATTTACATAACTAGCGCGCTCAATTTCAAAACCCGCCTTGGTTACCGCTGCTTTTAAACCGGCCATTGTGTAGCGCCGGCGATGATTACTGATGTCATCCTGCACGCCCCACAAAAACATGAACGCCGGCACGAACAGGACCGCCCTGCCGTCGTCGCGCAACACGCGCCTCATCTCTTTCAAACCTGCCACATCGTCATCAAGATGCTCAACTACATCCAGGCCAGTCACCAAATCGAATGAGTCGTCCTCGTAAGGCAGCGCCTCAGCCGCCCCTTGCTTCACCTGCTGCAAGCCGCGAACGCGACAAAACTCGAGCGCCTCGGCCGATATATCCACACCTTCGGCATTGCCAAACTGCGACAGCATTTCCAGATTCGCGCCGGTGCCGCAACCCACGTCCAGAATGTGGGGCGTTTCCCGGCCGGGCACTTTTGACTTAAGTGCAACACAAACGCGCTCAATAAAACTTTCGATAATTTTTCTGCGCCCCACAAACCACCAATGAGTCTCCTCGACGCGATGCATGATCGAGTAAGTGTGCTGCTGCATCTCGCGCGGCAGCGGTTTGTCGATGATGTTTGCGTTGCTTGCCATAACCGGAGCGGTCGCGCAGCCACGGGCTACGCAAGTCCAGCTTACATTGTAGAACAACTCAGGCAGTAACCTCAGGGTTCGAAGGGGGGTGGGCCCGCGCTCTTTCTTTTTGAAACCAGTCCAAAAACCTTCGGATACCGTCTTCAATCTGAGTCTGCGGGTTGTAACCGAGCAAGCGTCTGGCTTTGCTGATATCGGCAAACGTCTGCGGCACATCGCCGGGCTGCGCGGGTTGGCGGTCGATTTGTGTTTTAGTACCGAGTTCTTTTTCCAGGAGTGAAATCAACTCGCGCAACTCAACTGTGCGCGACTCGCCGAGATTGATGACTTCATAATCACTCGCTTCGTAATCAACCGCCGCGCGCACACCCGCGATGATGTCGTCGATATAGGTGTAGTCTCTGCGCGTAGTGCCATCGCCAAAAACCGGAATTGGTTTGCCATCGCTTATCAAGCGCGCAAACTTGTGAATCGCAAGATCGGGGCGCTGCCGTGGACCATAGACCGTAAAGAAGCGCAGGCAGAGGCAGCGAAGTCCGTACAGGTGCGAGTAAGTGTGGCACAGCAACTCACCGGCTGCTTTCGTCGCCGCGTACGGCGAGATTGGCTGGCGAATCGGATCGTCTTCGCCAAAAGGAACTTTCGCGTTGATGCCGTAAACGGACGACGACGAACCAAATACAAATTGTTTTATCTCGTGCGCGCGTGCCAGTTCAAGGAGATTCAGCGTGCCGTTTACGTTTGTTTCCGAATAGAGTTGTGGCTGTTGCAACGACGGGCGCACACCCGCGCGCGCTGCCAGGTGAACGATGCAATCCAAATCGACAGCAGCGAAAACTTTTTCCAGCGCGGCTCCGTCGCGAATATCGATTCTGAACAAATGGTAGTTAGGATTCTCAAGTTGCGCGCGAACATTCTCGCTTTTGATAGCGGGATCGTAAAAATCGTTGAAGTCGTCGACTACAGTAATCCGCCACGTGCCTTCGGCAAGCAAACGATCAACGAGGTGCGAACCAATGAACCCCGCGCCGCCTGTAATAAGAATGTTTTTCATACAATTCACAGAATACAGAATTCAGAATTCAGAAAGTCCAATAATCGGCTCTATGTTTTCGTTCTGGCTCCTGTATTCTGAATTCTAAATTCCGCTTTCTTACTTCCTCGCATATACCCACAAATGCCAGCCCCAGCGGGTTGCGAGTTGCGTTTCCAGCGAACGCGGCAATAATTTTCCAACTAATGGCAGCCAACGTTTGTTAAAGAAATAGGTTTTGAAAGTAACCTCAGAAAAATCCCTAAAAAGCTCGGCAGCTTCAGGTCGCGAATACACGCGCGCCAGGGGATTACCGGCGCCATCCGTGTTCTGGCTCAAAAACTCTTCGTCGCCAAGATACGATTGTTTCTGGGTTCGCAAGAGTCTTGCATGCTCTTCGAGTTTGTCGAGCGGCTCGCCAGTCAGCTTGTGGACCAGCACCACACCCGTGTTCCACCTCAACAACTGCGCGCCCGCACGTCGCAGCAGCGAAATGTTGACGTGGTAGTTATACGAGTTGCGATGGTACAACATAACAATGCTGCGGCCCCCGGGACGAAGCACCCGATGAACTTCGCGGATCGCTTTTGCGGTATCGGGCGTGTGATGCAACACGCCGTGCGAATAAACCAGGTCAAAACTCTCGTCCGCAAAACTAAGACTCTCGGCGTCCGCCGTTTGAAAGTTGCCCGGCAGATTGAACAACTCGAAACGTCGTCGCGCTAATTCAATCGCGGCATTAGTCAAGTCAACTCCAGTGTAGTCGGCGCCTGCTTTTGCAAACTGGGCGCCGTCGGTTCCCAGTCCGCAACCAATCTCTAAAACCTTCAAGCCACGCGCGCCGGCAAAGTCAGCGGCCGATGGAATATGCCATTCGGTCGCGTAGCGGTGCGCCTCCACGAGTTCATAAAAGTGCCGTGTTCCCGGTTCCACATCGGCAAACTTCACGCCGCATGGATTAGCTTGCCAAAATTCACGCACGCGTTCCTTTAGATTTTGATTTGCTTGCGACATGAAATGACGCGGAAAGACTACGCGGGAAATGGATAAAAAGGCGTATTGCGAAAAATCCAAAAGAAGGAGACGACGACGAAGATTGTCCAGATATATTTCGCGTCGAGCTGATTTCCTTTCAGCTCACAACCCTGAATCGCTGCGTTGGTGAAGCGCACAAACGCATACAGTAGAAACGGCAACGACAGAATAAGCAGCGGATTAAACTTAAAGGCAGCGACGACATCTCCGTGGACCAGGGCATGCATCCCGCGCGTGCTGCCGCAACCGGGACACGTAAACCCAGTCAACATGCGAAAGGGACAGACTGGGAAAAAGCCTGACTTTCCGGGCTCAAAAATGAACAAATAGACTGCTGCAACAGCCAGTGTCAACCAGCTAAAAACGGCCAGCAAACGAGGATTTAGCGTCTCTGCGAACATCACGAGACAGCTAAACTATCATGCGGGAATGTTTGCGGGAAATGCGGGTAACCGCTTCGCATGGCGTTGCGCGGGCAAGGAAACTGCGGCGCAACGCAAGTGCGAAGCATGAAGATCTCAGAACCAGCCCTTTTTGCCCTGGATGTAGGTTCTTACAAAGTCTTCGTCGGACTTTGTTAAATAGATAATCCCTTCCACCAGGCCCACGACCGAACCAGCGCCACAAGTAAGCAGGGTGATCACTATCTGAATGATTCCTTCGGTGGTGTAACCAAGGATAAATTTATGAACGCCAAAACCGCCGAGCACGATGCCGCAGATGCCGGCGACAATTTTCTTGTCAGCGCCCATCGATTTCCAGTCGGTCATCGCACCGGAAGCGCCCTGATTGACCGCCTGCATCGGTTGATATCCGCCGGGCGAACTCATAGGGGTATGACAGTTCGTACAGTATTGAGCGCTCTCGTCGTTAACCGCACCGCATTTTGTGCAATATCTCGTCATTGACTTCAACTCTCCAATCATTTGGGGTGCTGCTGGATCGGGAAAGTCCGAACTGCTCGACAGCAGACTGCACTCGAACGAACTCTATTAGGCTAGTGTGCTATCTGCCGCCTAGTGCTCCAAGTCCTATACCCAGAAGTGTAAGCAGCAAATAGATCACTCCGACAGCAAGACCGATACCTATCGAAATAAAACTGAAGAGTTTGGCTTTCTTCGAGGCATCGACAGCACCGGCGATGTCGCCAGATGCAACTTTGCCGTTTACCTGTGCGGCGAAAATAATCGCGACGATCGCCAGCGGCCAGCAACAGAACAAGGAAATAATCGCAGGCACCAGATAGTTTGGCACATTAGCCGGCACGTCTGTGGGCGGCGGTGGTGGCATCCATTGTTGAGACATTCTAGGTAGTTTCTCCTGAGTAATTATTTGTTAGAAGTTCTGCGGCGGCGGCGGTGCAATGTTGTTACCTTTGCGCTTCTCAAAAATGGCCGTACCAATTACGCCACCCAGGGTCGCCAACAAGATCAGGACGATGGCGCCGACAAGGCTGCCCACAATCATGAGAATCGATCCCGAAAAAGGCAGGTGTACACCGCTGCGGTCCAACTGCTCTTGCATGGTTGCCATCCCCCACAATAGGGCGATGGGCAAATAAATGACGACGTAAATGATTCCGCCGACCACTCCAGCCAGGCCTCCAACCATGGCGCCTTCGCCCATTTGCACCGGCGTAGGTGAACTCTTTATGTAGATGAAGGCTGCCAGAACGCCGCCGACAATGCTCCAAATGCAACAGCAGAGACTGATAATAGGAATCAGCGAATGGATTGCCGAAAATATTCCTACGATCAATCCACCCAGAAGTGCTGGCTTAAGTTTGTTATTCATTAGTGTTAGCTCAGAGATTCAGGCTGGAGAAAGCCGGACAAATCATAAATAATCGGATGGTTTTAAAATGCCCTGCATAACTAACAAAGCAGACCCCGATTGTCAATAAAATTGAACGATTTTGTTCTATTCGTCCAGCGAACTTCGGTTTCTTATTATTCCGCCCCAATGTCTTCGGTGATTGGGGTTTTGCCACAAACCAACGACTCTCCGACTATCTCGCCCTCCTCGACAAAGTAAACTTTGTCGGACATCATTCTTCATATGTACGAATTCGCAGTCACTCCGGCAGTCACCAGTATTCGCCGCCGCGGTGTCGAAATATCGGACGTTTCGCCGCAAAGCCTCGGTTTTGAATTGGAACTCGAGTCGGGCGACCGCATCATAAAGGTTAATGGGCGTCCCGTTCGCGACTATCTCGATTTTCGCTTTCAGACGGCGGGTGAAACCGAGCTGATGATCGAAGTGCGTAAAGCCAGCGGCGAGGATTGGGAGCTCCAAATCGAACGAAACGAAGACGAGGACTTTGGTCTCAGTTTTGAGCAAATTGTCCCGCGCCAGTGTGCTAATGAGTGCATTTTCTGTTTTTGCAAAGGCAACCCCGAAGACGCGCGTCCGTCGCTATTCATTCGCGATGAAGACGTGCGGTTATCGTTCCTTTATGGGAATTACACCACCCTGACCTCGCTTACTGACGATGAAATGCGGCGCATCATCGAGCAACGACTGACGCCGCAGTATGTTTCTATCCACGCCACCGATCTCAAGGTGCGGGCGTATTTGCTTGGCGTGGACGAACAGCGCGCCGACATTCGCGGCAAGCTGAAGGAATTGCTGGACGCAGGTATTGAGGTCCATGCCCAGGTTGTCCTCTGTCCCGGAATCAATGACGGCAAAGTACTCGAACAGACTATTCGCGATCTCGCTGCCGACTATCCGCGCATCTCGAGCGTGGCGATCGTTCCGCTGGGTCTGACGCGCTACAACACCGATGCGCGACTGACCGCGGTGACACCGGAGTTTTGCCGGCAAACGATCGCGCAGGTCACTCAACTGCAGCGTGCGTTAAAAGAGCGGCTGGGAACTAACTTCGCATTTCTTGGTGACGAGATCTACTTACGCGCCGGCGCATCCGTACCTTCGCGTGCGCACTATGGCGACCTTCCTCAAATCGAAGATGGCGTGGGCATGGTGCGGTCATTCAATAACGGCTTCGTGTCTCTGACTAAAAGAGCGGGGCGCAGTCCTTTACTGGCGCCGGAAAAACTTAACGGCACTATTCTGACCGGAACGCTTTTCGCGCCGGAACTGCAAAAAGCTATAAGAGATTTCAACGCGCGCTTCAGTACCGGCTTTAGAGTCGAAGCCGTTGCCAACAATTATTTTGGTGGGGATGTCTCCGTCGCCGGCTTGCTTTCAGGAGGGGATTTTTTGAGCGCCAAGTCTCGCGTTAGCGGCGACTTCGCGATCATTCCGAAAACCGCGTTGAAGAGCGATGAAGACATCATGCTCGATGGCATGACCTTGAATGAACTAACGGACAAACTCGGAATTCCTGTTTATTCGCTCGATTTAAAGTCGTTCAGTCAATTTATTTTTCAAATGAATTGATGCGAAGTCACCGATGACCGCCTCCGCACAGCCAAACTCCGCAACACTACAGCAGCGCAAGAAGATTCTTGACGTGGGTTGTGGGCAAAACAAGTATCCCGGCGCCGTTGGCATCGACTCAAACCCTCGCACCAGCGCCGATGTCATTCACGATCTTGGAGTACTGCCTTATCCATTTCCCGATAACGAGTTTGACGAGATCATCTGCCGTCACGTGATTGAGCACGTTCCCGACGTGATGTCATTCGTCAGCGAATTGCATCGCATCACACGGTCAGGCGGTCGCATTAAAATTGTTACGCCTCACTGTACAAACCCTGATTGGGCCACGGACCCGACTCATCGAAACCATTTCAACAGTTACTCGTTCACTTGCTTCATGCCCGAGCGTACGCCGTTTCCGTTTTATACGACCGTCGAACTGCGACCAGTCCATACCTACGTCTCGCTGGCACACTTGTGGAAAGCCCTCGGATTCGAGCTTGTAACTAACCTGGATCAGCGCTGGCCCGCCCTACGTTTCACGCGCAAGTTTTGGGAGTTTTATCTCTCCACAATTGTTCGTGGCAAGGAACTGCATTTTGAGTTTGAAGTAGTGAAACCGGAGAGGGGCGCTAGTTCATCCGCGCCTGAGGAACATGGCTAACGTTGCCAGTCCCCGTTCCTGCCTGTTATCCATAGATTTGGAGTCGAATCCAAAATTTTGAAACATTTAATACCTCTCTTATCCCGCTTGCCCACTTAACCTTACGCAATAAGGATCTTAGCGTACAGCCTCGTTCGGCATAATAGTTGCTGTTTACCCGCATTTTGCTCTGAGAGTTTCTCGTTCAAATAATGGTTAATACGCCAACCTTTCAAATAGAAAAGACAACTTGCGTCGGTCCGTCTAGAAGGTAGGAATTAAGGGCACGCCTTTTTTGCGCTTTAAACCTGCCGAGTCAGAAAGCTCGTAGACACTAAGGAGAGAAGATGAAGATAAAGACTTTGATAGTCTTAGCAATGGTGCTGGGTATAGCGTTCGCTACACAAGCCCAGACAAGCAGAGGCTCTGTCAGTGGCACCATTACAGATTCTAACGGTGCTCTTGTGACAGCCGCCACGGTCACCTTACTTAATACCGAAACTACCATCACGCGAACTACCCAGACTGGTGATTCCGGCTTTTATCGCTTCGACGCAGTGGATCTTGGTACTTACTCCCTTGCTGTTACGGCGCCGGGCTTTGGCCCGGTGACTAAAACCGGTGTCGTTGTGAGCGCCAACCAAGCTTCCACGGTTGATGCGCAACTGGCCCCTGGTTCGCAGGCAATTACCGTCGACGTGGTTTCGGAAGCCGGCGCGCTACTGCAAACCGAAAGCCCCGTCCGTGGCGGCAATATTTCCGGTGTTCAAGTCACGAGGGCAAGCGCCGGCACTAACCCAGTCGCGTTTGCGCTGACGTTGCCCGGCGTCACCACAAATCGCCAGGGCGTCGGTATCAGCACGTTCGTAATCAATGGCGCCCGTGGCCGATCAAACAATTTCCTGATTGATGGCGTTGAGAACAACGACATCTCGGTCGCAGGTCAGGGCTTCCAGATCAACAACCCCGATGCGATACAAGAAGTTTCAGTCCAGACCTCGAACTATGATTCAGAGTTTGGCCGCGCGGGTGGCGGCGTAATCAATGTTATCACTAAAGGTGGCAAGAACGAGTATCACGGCAGCATTACCGCCTACCTTGATTCGTCTCGAGATGACGCGATCACCAGCTCGGCAGCCCGCAACCCGGCCGTTGTACGGCAGCCGGTTCAGCCCGCCGGCGTAGTACCCCGCGGCTATCCGCTGTTCACTATAGACAACATCTATTCGGGCACGCTCGGCGGCCCACTACACCTACCACGGTTCGGCGAGGGCGGTCCTTCTCTTATTCGAGGCGAAAATCGCACGTTTTTCTTCCTCGCTTACTATTACGATCGCTTCCGCTCAAACTCGTCGGTAAACCTGGCGACGCCAACTGCGGCGGGCCGCGCAACACTGGCTGCGCTCTTCGCGTCTGGTGCTAACGCGAACGCCGACTTCCTGCTGAACAGCACCGCTCAAACGGTCGGCACTACCAACCCATTCTCGTTGGCGCTCGGCGTCGCTCCGGGTGCGGCCGGCACTTCGTCGATTAACTGTCCTGCACCAGTCGGCAACCGTCCTTGCGTGGAATTCGCTACGTTCGTCAGGAGTTACGCGTCGGTCTATGATGAGCGCGAGATGCAAGCGCGCGTCGATCACAAAATTAGCGAAGGCGATCAGCTCTCGGTTAGGTTCCTGAGGGAGACGCAATTTCAGCCGCTCGGCGGCGCGGCCAACTTCCCGGGCGGCTTCGATGCCGACTATTCCGCCCAGTTTTACAACTTCCTAATCGCCGAAACACATG
>JBDUCC010000203.1:0-5153 GCA_040003675.1 bacterium
GTCTGCCCACAAATTTTTCCGGTTTGCATTTCCAACCAAAGTTTCAGGAGATTGTCCCATGAATAGAGATGCCTTCGCGTCCCGTCTCACGCGTAACTGTTCATTCTTTGCGTTGCTGATCATAGCGCAGTTGGTTCTTTCGCCTCTGGCAGGCGCGCAGAATGCGACTCGCCTGGCCCCCGACGGTACGGCCGCTTCTTCTGCGCCGTTGATTTATCCGGACTCAAAACCCGGCGCGACTATCGATGATTATTTCGGCACCAAGGTTCCCGATCCTTATCGCTGGTTGGAAAACGATCGGGCGCCGGAAGTAGAAGCGTGGGTCGAGGCACAGAACAAAGTTACTTTTGCATACCTCGAAAAAATTCCTTACCGGCAGAAAATCAAAGATCGATTGACGGCGCTTTTCAACTATCCAAAGTATTCAGCCCCTTCGCGCCGGGGCGACTATTTCTTTTATACGAAGAATGATGGCCTTCAGAACCAAAGCGTGTGGTACCGGCAAAAAAGTCTCGATGGCGTACCGGAAGTGTTGCTTGATCCCAACAAACTTTCGGCCGATGGCACGACTCGACTAGGAGCGGTTGCCCTCTCGAATGATGGAAAGTATCTGGCCTATGGAGTCTCGCAAGGAGGTTCTGACTGGAACGACGTATACGTTTTAGACACCGCGACCAAGCAGTTGTCGACGGACCACATTGAGTGGATGAAGAGTTCGGGCCTCGCCTGGCAAGGGGACGGCTTTTACTACAGTCGCTATCCCGCGCCGGAAAAGGGTCACGAGCTGACTGCGAAAAACGAGAATCACCAGGTCTTTTTCCATAAGGTGGGAACGCCGCAATCCGCCGACACGCTGGTTTACGAAGATGCCGCAAACCCGCAGCGCTTTCACAACATTGGTGTCAGTGACGATCAGCGGTATGCGTTTCTTTACATCTCAGAACGCGGCAAGGGTAAGAAAGGTAACGCGATTTTCTGGCGCGATACGTCGCAACCCGGCTCAGCTTTCAACCCCGTCATCGGCGAGATTGGCGACGACAGTTATGACGTGCTGGATAATGTCGGAGAAAAGTTTTTGGTTTACACCGATCACAAGTCGCCGAATGGTCGCGTATTTCTTTTCGATCCCAAGAACCCTCAAGAAGCAAACTGGAAGGACATAATTTCGGAGACACCGGAACCGCTTGATTATGCAAATGCTGTCGGCGGCAAGCTGTTCGTTGGTTACCTGAAGGACGTTGTGGCGCGATCTTATGTTTACAGTTTGGATGGCAAGCTCGAAAACGAGATCGAATTGCCGGGACCCGGAACAGTTAGCGGTTTCGGTGGCAGGAACGATGACAAGTTTACTTTCTACACTTTCACGACTTTTAACTTCCCGCCGACGATTTACAAGTATGACATCGCGACGAAAAAGTCGACTCTGTTTCGTCAGCCCGAGATTCCTGGTTTCAAGTCTGGCAACTTTGAAACTTCCGAGGTCTTCTACACGAGCAAGGACGGCACGCGAGTGCCGATGTTCCTGGTTCATAAGAAGGGAATCAAGCTCGACGGCAATAATCCAACCGTACTCTATGGGTACGGCGGTTTCAACAGCACCACATTTCCAAACTTCAGCGCGCTGCGCCTGGCCCTGCTCGAGCAAGGAGTGATTTACGCTTCGGCAAACATGCGTGGCGGGGGCGAGTACGGCGAGAAGTGGCACGAGGCCGGTACGAAACTCAAGAAGCAAAATGTTTTTGACGACTTCATTGCCGCGGCTGAGTATCTGATTAAGAACAAGTACACGTCGCCGGAGAAGCTTGCGATTCAGGGCGGCTCGAATGGCGGCCTGCTTGTCGGTGCAGTTTCCAATCAACGTCCGGAGTTGTTCCGAGCAGTGGTGGAGCAGGCAGGCGTGATGGACATGTTGCGCTTTCATAAATTCACCATCGGTTGGAACTGGATTGCCGACTATGGCTCCAGCGACAAGGAAGCGGAATTCAAGGCGCTCTATGCTTATTCACCGATTCACAACGTCAAGCCCGGTGGAAAGTATCCGGCAACGCTGATTACAACTGCGGACCACGATGACCGCGTCGTCCCGGCTCACAATTTCAAATACGCGGCGGCGTTACAAGCTGCACAGGGTGGAACTCATCCAATCCTGATTCGCATCGATACGAAGTCAGGTCATGGCGCCAGCAGCACGACTAAGGCAATCGAGCAGGCGGCAGACATCTATTCGTTTCTGATGTGGAATTTGGGCGTGACGCCAAAGTAGCAAACAGTAAACAGCAAACAGCAAACAGCAAGCAGCAAGCAGCAAGCGCCTTACAAGAAAACTGGCTAAGAACTTAATGAGCCAATATCTTGATGTCGCTTGCTGTTTTTATTGTTGAGTGTTAAAGCCAGGCTTGGTATGCGCGACTTCCGGCAAATCAAAGTATGGGAAAAGGCACATGCGCTTACACTTGAAATCTATCAGGCCACTGCAAGGTTCCCCAAAGAAGAGTTGTACGGACTAACAAGTCAGTTGAGACGAGCTGCAGCCTCAATAGCGGCAAACATTGCTGAAGGCTTCGGTCGCGGGGGCAACACCGAACTTGCGAGATTTCTACAAATTGGGTTGGGCTCAGCTTATGAAGTCGAGTACCACGCATTGCTAGCTAGAGATTTGGGATTCATAAGGGCCGATGCATATGGCGAACTGGAAGGCCGCATAATTGAAGTGAAACGTATGCTGGCTGCACTTCTTTTGAAGGTCAGGTCTGAGCGGTAAGACAAAACCGATCTGCAAGCCGACAGTACGAACAGAACTGGTCTATTACGACGAACGAGAATCTAGTGGAGGCCAAGTGTAATGGCTCCTCCGGCTGTTTGCTGTTTACTGTTTGCTGTTTGCTACCGGCAGGCTAATAGTTACGATTAAGCCACGATCGCCTGCATTGACAGCCGCAACTGTGCCGGCATGCAGACGAATTGCGCGTTCTGCTATCGCCAGGCCCAGGCCGGTGCCGCCGCTATTCCGATCGCGCGCTTCATCAACTCGATAAAAGGGGCGGAAGAGTTGATCGAGAGCTTGCTCGGGAACGCCCGGTCCATGATCGCGCACAGTTATCAAAACGGTTGAATCGTTTCCGCAGTCCAACTTCACTTCAACTTCGCTCTGTTCGGCTGTGTACTGCAGTGCATTACGAACAACATTCTCAATTGCCCGCCGCAATAACTGCTCGCTACCGGTAAAGCTACACACCTCAGGAGCGACCAAGCTCGCAGAGCGATTTCGGCTGCGCGCCTCATAATTTGCATCGTCCACAATTTCACGTACTAACTGGGCGAGATCGAAAGAAGTGTTGTCAACGCCTTCGGCCCCGCTTTCCAGTCGCGTCAATGCAAGCAACTGACCAATCATCTCGTTGAGATTTTCAGCTTCTCGTTGAATTCGTTGCAAAGCTCCCGCAGCGTCTTCACCCGCGCGCTGGCGAGCGAGTTCGAGCGCTACATTTAGGCGTGCGAGCGGCGACCGCAGTTCGTGAGAAATGTCTCCCAACAGCCGCCGCTGGCTCGTTATAAGCGCCTCGATCTTTTCGGCCATCAAGTCGAAATCGGCGCCCAGCGCCGCTAGTTCATCACGACGGTTCCCAAAGGCCGGCGCAACTCGCGCCCGCAAATTGCCGCGCGCCAGTTCCTGCGTTGCCGCGCGCAGTTTGGTTACCGGCGCAGTCAGATACCTTGCCAACCAGTAACAGAACAACCCACTAACGGCGATGATGGCCAACAAGTGCAGCAGGTGGTCCCACAATGGCGGCGAACGCATCATCATCGGAAGCTGCGCAACCAGAACATACTGCGCGCCACTCGCGGAAGTTACCGGCTGAGCCATCAAGGCGGGTGGCGCATTGTCGGCAAACTCGGGGGCGCGACTGGTTAAGGCGCGCCCCGCGAGATCGGGTGCACGCTCCGGCGTTTTGCGTCCCGCTAATTCGCGAAGCTGTCGATCAAAAAGGAAGATATTGATGTGGTTGTCCCGCTCTACGCGGTCAAAATATTCGGCCAGCGCCGCCTGGCCATTGCGCTCATATATCTCGGCAGCGACCTGTGCATAACCGTTCACAGCGGTATTCATGGGCCGCCGCATCGGTGGCCGTTCCGGTCGCCTCAGTTCACTAATCAGAAAGGTGCCCACCACGACCGTCACCAACGCCGCGCCAAACCAAAGAAATATTTTAAGAAAAAGAGTTCGTCCCACTCGTCGCTCCGCTTCTGCTGCGCGGTTGTTTCTTTTTTCTGTGCGTCCTTTGTGTGCTCTGTGCCTCTGTGGTGCCACTCGCTACTAAGCTCACCACAGAGACACAGAGCTCACAAAAAAACGCAGAGATATCAAATTACACTGCCCGCTTTTTTCAGTTGGCAGTGTAGATGTAACCGACGCCGCGCACAGTCTTGATGCGTTCGACCTCGCCTTGTTGATGGCCCAGCTTCTTACGCAGGTTACTGATGTGCATGTCGATACTGCGGTCAAATGGTGAAGTGCTGCGGCCCAGCACCTCCTGCGAAAGTTCCTCGCGCGTGATGATTCTGCCGGCCGCGCGCAGCAGCTTTTCCAACAAATCAAACTCGACTGCGGTGAGTTCAACAACCTCGCCGTTGCGGCGGCCTACTCGCGTTCCGAGGTCGAGCTCTACATCTCCAGCCGTTACTGTTCCCGGTTGATCCTGCGCCCGCTGCTGAGGCGCCGTGGATGCTTGACTGCGGCGCAGGATGGCTTGAATGCGCGCCACCAGCTCGCGCGGATTGAAGGGTTTTGGCAGATAGTCGTCAGCGCCTATTTCCAAACCAACAATGCGATCGACGTCGTCGCCGCGCGCGGTCAGCATCAACACGGGGACTTTTGAACCCGCGCGAATGCGGCGCAACACTTCAAAACCATTCAGGCCCGGCAGCATTACATCGAGCACAACGATTGAAAAATTTCCAGACAGCGCTGTTTCGGCGCCTGCGTCTCCGCGATGGACAAACTGGATCTGAAAACCGTGCGGCTCGAGGTATTCAGTTACCAGTTCGCACAAAGCAACATCGTCGTCGATGATTAGGATTTGGTCCATTGCGTGACGGTATTGTAGCCCAGACGGTTAAAGCCCTTTGTAAAGAAGTGTCAATCCGTTGACACA
>JBDUCC010000032.1:0-17376 GCA_040003675.1 bacterium
TTGACTACTGCCGGAACACCGGCGACCAGCGTGTCCGGAGGCACGTCTTCGGTGACGACTGAGCCGGCAGCGGTGACCGAACCTCTGCCAACCGTAACCGGCGCCACCAACATGGTGTCAGATCCAATACGCACGTCGTCTTCGATGATCGTTGGATGTTTATCCTTGCCGTCGTAGTTACAGGTAACCGTGCCGGCGCCAATGTTGGTTTTCTGTCCGATGGTGGCGTCGCCGAGATAAGTCAAGTGCATCGACTTTGAGCCGCGCCCGAGGCGAGATTTTTTCACTTCGACAAAGTTGCCAACCGCAGCTCCCTCTTCAATAGTCGTGTTCATGCGCAGGTGAGCGAAAGGTCCGACGGCGCAGTTTGACTCGATCGTGGAATCAACGATTACGCAATGGTCCTTAATCACGACATTATTTCCCAGCCGCGAGTTTGTTATGCGAGTGCCGGAATGAATTTCACAACATTCGCCAATCACTGAATTCCCTTCAATGGCAACGTCCGGGTAAATAATGCAGTCCTGGCCCAGGCTGGCACTAGCGCTGATGTAGGCGCGAGATGGATCGAGAAAGGTTACGCCGTCTTCCAGCATCATTTTGCGGAGGGTGCTACGGCGCAGTAGATTTTCAAACTCCGCCAGTTCGGCACGGGTGTTAATGCCGGAAACTTCGCGCGCGTCACGGTGCAAATGGATGTTTACTTTCTCGCCTTGCGCTAACAGGATTTCCGCGACGTCGGTCAGGTAAAACTCGCCCTGATCATTCGTTGGCTTGACACGATCCAGCGCCGGCCAAAGTTTGCTGCCGGCGAAGCAATAAATTCCCGAATTAATCTCCCTGATTTTGCGTTCTTCATCCGTAGCATCCCGGTGCTCGACTATGCGCGCAAAATGATCATCAGCGTCCCTAACAATGCGGCCATAGCCAGTGGCGTTTTCAAGCCGCACGCTTAAGACTGAGCACGCTGCTCCAATTGTGCGATGTTCATCGATGAAGTGTTCGAGCGTCTCCGCTTTCAACAGTGGCACGTCGCCGGACAAAATCACTAATTCGGAATTCCGATTTTCGAGTTGTCCACGGGCCGCCAAAACCGCATCTGCCGTCCCGCGCTGCTGAGCCTGAGTGACAAATTCAGCCAAACTTCCGACTTCTGCTTCTACCGCCTTTGCGACCTCAGCTGCCTGATGGCCCACCACGACGAAAATCTTGTCCGGGTTGAGCATTTTCGCCGTGCGGCAGACGTAAGCAATTAACGGAGCGCCGCCCAGTTCGTGCAGCACCTTTGCTCGTTTGGATTTCATCCGCGTACCGAGACCGGCAGCGAGAATGAGTACGTCGAGCGATTGGGGTGACTGGGGCAGGAAGTTTTTTTGCATCGGTTAGGCTGGCACGGGGCGCCGACAGGCTTGTTGCCGGCAGGAAATGACTACGGCCGAGAGCAGCATCGAATCGTGTCGAACTTTTTCACCTTCTTCGAGCAGACTGGCGCGAACGATTTGCGTTGACTGGTCAAGGATACCTTCCAGCGAATCATCATCAATCCCAATCTGCTGTGCACCTTCTAATGCGTAACGCTCCGCCTGCTCGGCGGTGATGGGACGGTCGTTGACAACAACATAATCAAATTGAATTTCAGGAGCATACCGCTTGGTCGTTTCCAGATGTTCCCGCGCTGTGTAGTTGTCAGTTTCACCAGGCTGAGTCATCAAGTTGCAAATGAAAATCTTGGTCGCGCCGCTTTTACCGATGGCTTCGGATACACGCGCGACCAGCAGGTTCGGCAAGATGCTGGTGTAAAGTGAACCCGGACCCAACGTAATAACGTCGGCGGCTCGAATGGCCTTTAACGCCTGCGGCAATGGGAGACACTGTTCAGGTTCTAGCCTAAGACGCCGAATCGGTACGCGCGAAGCCGAGATCTGCGTTTCACCACGGACGACACTTCCATCCTCAAGATCGGCGACCAAACGCACATCGCTTATCGTTGCCGGAAAGATGTGGCCTTTGCTTGCCAACACCTCAGACGACAGTCGCACTGCCTCAGTGAAATCTCCGGTGACCTCTGTTAGTGCCGCCAGAAACAAATTGCCAAAGCTGTGACCACCAAGTTCGCCAGAGCCGCGAAAGCGATAACGAAAGAGTTGGGAAAGCAAAGTGGAATCTTCGGAAAGCGCGATCATGCAATTGCGAATGTCACCGGGCGGCAGCATTTGCAACTCATCACGTAAGCGACCCGAACTGCCACCATCGTCAGAGACGGTAACAATGGCCGACAAGTTCTCGATCCAATACGAATCAGACTCGTTCTTGCCGACCAGACGTTTCAAGCCGGCGAGCAACGTTGAAAGGCCAGTTCCTCCGCCGAGGGCAACCAGACTGAGTCCGGGTTTTTCTGAGGACAAAGTAGGCAAATGAACTTCTCCAGCTTTAGTGCGCGGCTTTTTGCTCTAATTTAGAATGATACCTAAAACGCGAAGGCTTTGAAACTACATACTGGTGGAACAAACGCGGGGCAGGATGTTAGAGACGAGGTTGAAAAACCAGGCGGTCAAAATCAGGATCATTGCGAAGGGATGTCAAGTCATGATCGTGTTGCGCGCGAACTCGTAACGTTGGTTGCAGATCGAGCGCGCGCTGAAGAGATTGGAGTGCGAGATCAAGTGAACCCAGACGTGCTCTTGTAGCAGCCAAACCATAATGGATATGAGCAGCTTCGGGTTCCCGTTTCAATGCGCGCTCAAACATCTCCTGCGCGGCCACGTATTCCCCGCGGTTAAGCTCGATCACGCCTCGGTCATACAGAGAATCGGCATCGCGCGGCAGGATGCTTTCGGTGCGCATTCGTGCATCTGCAACCGCAAGATAGGTTCGGGCACGGGCAGCTACTTCTGAAACTTTCGAGTATTTTTCGAGAAGCGCCCGAAACTGATTGCGAGCTTCGCCGAAATGACCTCGTGTGAACTCCTTGTGCGCGCGCTCGAATGCCTTTAGCGCTGCCGACTCATCAACCGTAGGCTGACGAGGTGGTGCCGGTGCAACCGGAAGTGGACGTTGCGCGCGAACCGCCGCCAGCTTATGAGTCTTTTTGACCCCTGTCAGAGACGCTTTGCTGTGTTTGGCTACGACTTGCTTGCGCGCCACAGTTTTGCGCGGGGTTAATTTCTTTTGAGTCCGAACTTTCTTCCCGGCCAATTTCTTCGTTGCGGATTTCTTGCTCTTCAGGGCCTTTAGCTTCGTGCTCTTCCTAACCACCGGTTTATGGGCGGGAGCTCGCTTCGCTTTTGGTCGCGCAGACTTAGCATTCGTTGCACGTCGCTTAGCTGCCGTTTTAGATACGGCACGACGAACGGCGGCACGCGACGTTGAACGTCTAAGACCTTTTGTGACTGCACTCATTGAAGAATCAAAATGACAGGTGGATTGTGACCGCAATCGCTGCGAAGTTGCGGTGGCAGAGTAACATAGCTCATGCATCAATTCAATGTAAAACGAGGGTTTACGCCCTATTGAGCGGTTTCCAAAGCCGACTAGAGCTAGATGTGCAAACAAAGGAAAACACTTGTAGCACATTGTTGGCTATGTTACATTGCCTTGCGGCTATTCGGGACGAACCGCCTTTCCACCAGGACAAACATAGCACCAGACGAATCGCTTTATTTTCAATGGCTTGCCGACAGAGTCAGGCCTTCTACCCGCCGACCCCGAATCCTCTCATTAAGACGAATAGGAAAGTTGTATCGATGGCAGACACGCCTATCCTTTTACACGAGCGCCAGTATCACCAGCTCAAAGCCGTGCTTGCTCGGCTGCGAATGGATTCGTCCGCCCGAGTGGTGTTCCTGGTGGACAAGGACGGTCAGGAGATCGCAGTTCAAGGTGAGATAGGAAATCTTGACACAACCAGCCTGGCTTCGCTGGCAGCTGGGAATGTCGCGGCGACCGGAGGCATGGCACAACTCATCGGCGAGAAAGAATTCCCTACTCTCTCTCACGAAGGCGCGCATGAAAGCATACACATCTCCGTGATTGGCCGGATGCTGTTGATTGTGGTCTTCGATGAACGTTCGAGTCTTGGCCTCGTCAAGCTGCGGTCGAAGCAGGTGTCCCAACAGTTGTCCGCAATGATGGACGAAATCGTGAACGCTCCCAACGACGAAGACTCACCCTTCGCCGAAATCACCGACGAAGATATTGACAGTCTTTTCCAATAAACACGCCCAGAGTGAGTGCCTTATGACCTTTATCAACTATGCATCGCGAGAAATTAACTGCAAGATCGTTTATTACGGACCAGGTCTGTGCGGCAAGACGACCAACCTGCAACACATTTTCGAGGCTACCGCCCCACAAGCGCGCGGCAAACTCATCAGCCTGGCGACTGAAACGGACCGCACGTTGTTTTTCGATTTCATGCCACTCGAGCTGGGAACAGTCCGTGGTTTTAAGACACGTTTTCACCTCTACACCGTGCCTGGCCAGGTGTTTTATGACGCCTCGCGCAAACTTATCCTTAAAGGCGTCGATGGAGTTGTGTTCGTAGCGGACTCGCAGGAAGAGCGCATGGATGCAAACATCGAATCGCTTTACAACCTCGAAGAGAATCTAAAATCGCAGGGTTATGATTTGATGAAGCTGCCGTACGTGTTGCAGCTCAACAAGCGCGACCTGCCAAATATCATCCCGGCAGCTGACCTGGCCGCTGAATTGAAACGAAAGGAAGAGCCGGTAGTGCAAGCGGTCGCTTCAACCGGGGCCGGCGTCTTTGATACTTTAAAAGCCGTGGCTAAGCAGGTTTTAACTGAATTGCGTAAGGGCTAACAGGGCTCCACTCATTCAAGCGATTTTAGCATCAATAATCCATCGCCACCGTTTGAGTAGTATTTCGGCAGTCGTTGAGTAATCGCATAGCCGAGATGCTGGTAGAGTTTTTGTGCGGGAACATTAAGCGACCTCACTTCCAGCCGCACAATTCGTACATTTCGTTTCTTAAATCCCTTTTCAACTTCAGCCATTAGACGTTGACCCAGATGACGCCGCCGGTGTTCGGGTGCGACGCCAACAGTTGTAATGTGTCCGGTGTGATCGGGCTCGATCAATCCGATTACAAAGCCAACCATAGCGCCGCTTGCAGTGGCAGCCCGATAGGAAACAGACTCGGGCGCAGTCAGAAGATATTCGAAAGTCTCGCGGCTATAAGCTTCGCCGTCCACAAAGCACCGCTGATCCAACCGCCAGCAATCATCAAGGCTGGAAACCGTCAGCGGGCGAATGTCATAGCGTGCGCCCACACCCACCGGTGTTGTTATTTGCGGCTCAGGGACGTATTCGTCAGGTGGAGGCGCCCACAAACGAGAGCGAATTTTCTTTAATACAGCCATGCGAAAAACTAATAAGCGATTTCTGCTTTTGCAGCTAGTCTACCATCATCGTTTTCATAAGCACTAGATCACAAACATACAATCACCGTAACTATAGAAACGGAACCCCACCCGCACCGCATCACGGTAAGTGTTTAGCACTAACTCGCGGCCCGCAAAAGCGGAAACCAGAATCAGCAGTGAGGAACGAGGCAGATGAAAGTTTGTTAACAAGGCATCGACGGCGCGGAATTTGTAACCGGGCTTGATCGTTAATTCAGTCGCGCCGTTTCCTGCCTTAACAATTCCGTCCGCTGTTGCCGCCGTTTCCAGCGCGCGCGTGGTTGTCGTGCCAATGGCGATAACGCGCCCGCCTGCAGCGCGCGCTTCATTGATCGCGTTTGCGGCTGCTTCAGTGACATTGAAAAACTCGGCAGCCACTTCATGCTCCTCAATCTCGTCAGCGCGAACAGGCTCGAACGTGCCGTATCCCACGTGAAGAGTAATCTCGATAGTTTGTGCGCCTCGGTCTCGCAAAGCCTCGATGATTTCAGGGGTGAAATGTAATCCGGCAGTAGGTGCGGCAATCGCACCTCTTTCGCGCGCGAAAACAGTCTGATAGCGCGCTTTGTCCGTTTCAGAACTTTCACCAGTGCGCTTGATATAAGGCGGCAGCGGCGTTTGTCCGACTTCATCAATCAAGAGATCCAGTGGTTTGTCGCCTGCAAACTTGAGTTGCCGAACACCACTGGCTGAGCAGCCAACCACTTCGGCCCGCAGGCTCGAATCACCAAAGCGCACCCGCGCGCCTTCAATCAACCTGTGTGCGGGCCGCATGAGCGCCTCCCATATTGATGGCTCAATTTCGCGAAGCAGCAACACTTCCACTCGTCCGCCGGACGGATCCCGTTGCCCGAGCAAACGGGCGGGAAATACGCGTGTGTTATTGATGACGATTACATCACCGGCGCGGATCAGCTCAGGAAAAGATGTGAAGGTGGATTCAGTCCACGTTTGCCGTACGCGATCGACGACCAGCATACGGGACGCATCGCGACGGTCGAGGGGCTGCTGTGCGATCAATTCTTCAGGAAGTTGGTAGTCAAATTCTGAGATGTGCATTTCTGTGCGCCCGAAGGATCACAGGCGGGAAGGGAAATGCGGATGCTCCCGATGAAAGACACCGGTGAGTTGGGCGCCAAACAAAAGAATCAAACTCGAGACGTAACTCCAGGTAAGCACCGCGACAACCGCGCCGACAGATCCATAAATCTGATCGTAATGGAAATAGCCCAAGCTCCAGGCAAAGACATATTTCGCCACTTCCCACAACAGCCCGCCGATAATTGCTCCGGGTAAAGTGTCGCGCAAGGTGACTTCCGCCCGCGGCAG
Organism: bacterium; assembly: GCA_040003675.1. Taxonomy (GTDB): domain Bacteria; phylum Acidobacteriota; class Blastocatellia; order Pyrinomonadales; family Pyrinomonadaceae; genus PSRF01. The sequence goes on from JBDUCC010000032.1 coordinate 6,753, forward strand.
GAAGCGATAGACTGCGACGAAGAGAATGACGGTTACAAGAAAACTGAGGGCTGCAAAAATGCCTTGCCAGAAAACACTGCTTACTGAGAGCAGGACGGGATACCGGGCCAACTGGCGCGGTGAAATTCTGCCCGCCACATCGCGCAGTGCCACCGCCCACGACGTAATCAGCACTGACACTGAAAGCAGTACACCAACAATCCCAATCATCCCGATCGTAATCGCGCGTCCATGCCAAAACGTGCGGGATATCGTTCCCCAGATTCTATTCAGCGCGCGCTCGAGAACGGCAAAAACCCAAGAACCTGCCCAAAGCACCACGATGACGCAGGTGATTATTACTCCAGTCCCGACCGAGGAAAGGGATCGGACTGTGTCGCGCAAGAAATTGCTCGACCCCGGATACACGTCCGCCGCGTGTCGCAGCATTTCCGCGCCGGCCGGAATCTGGTTACTTATTGCCAGCATTAACAGCAGCGCAGGGAACAAAGCCATCAGCCCGAAGTAACTCATTGCCGCCGCGGAGGTAAACAGATCGTTTTCATGAAACTGATGCAGCGTGTGACTAATTATTGAGCGCCAGGGACCGGCGTTCCGGACACCAAAAGAATGACGAGAAAAAGAAGAGAGCTTTCGCATTTGCACCCGAGCGACGTTATGTACGATCGATTTAATCTACCCTAACAAATTCTTTACTAAGAATCGAACAGGCTGGGTTTGAACGCAGAGGCGGGTGAGAGTCCAAAGTGGGCGTAAGCCAGACGCGTTGCCATGCGGCCACGCGGAGTGCGATCGAGGAACCCGATTTGAATGAGATAAGGCTCGATAATTTCTTCGATTGAATCCTTTTCTTCGTGAATGGACGCCGAGAGTGTTCCCAGGCCCACCGGTCCGCCGTTAAATTTCTCGATGATGGTGAACAACAGTTTGCGGTCCATTTCATCAAGACCAAACGTGTCGACTTCCATGCGATTAAGCGCGTCGTTGGCGATCGCCTGGGTAATCCTGCCGTCGTAATCAACCTGCGCATAATCTCGAACGCGGCGCAGTAGACGATTTACGATGCGCGGCGTGCCTCGCGAGCGACGCGCGATCTCGCGCGCCCCGTCATCATCGATTTCGACTCCCAAAATCTGCGCTGATCGTCTGCAAATAATTTCCAGATCTTCATGCGGATAAAAATCCAGATGAAAAACAATTCCAAAGCGACCCCGCAATGGCGCCGTGATTAAACCCGCGCGCGTGGTTGCGCCAATCAAAGTGAATTTCGGTAGCTCGAGTTTAATCGAACGCGCGCCGGCGCCCTGACCAATCAACAGATCCAGTTGATAGTCTTCCATTGCGGGATAGAGTTTTTCCTCGAGCGCCGGTAACAAACGATGAATCTCATCAATGAAGAGGACGTCGCCCTCCTGAAGATTTGTCAGCAACGCCGCGATGTCTCCTGCTTTTTCAATTGCCGGGCCGGCAGTGGAGCGCAGTTCCGCGCCCATCTCGTTGGCTATGATGTTGGCGAGAGTTGTTTTGCCTAATCCGGGTGGACCGGTTAACAGCACGTGATCGAGCGCTTCTTTGCGGTTGAGCGCCGCCTTCATGTAGATGCGCAGATTGTCTTTTACTTGTCGCTGGCCGATGTACTCGGCGAGCTTGGCCGGACGAACAGTCAGCTCAAACTGTTGCTCGTCGTCGCTAAGCGGCGTGTCGCGGACGCGTGCTGGTTGTTCAGTAGACATCTGATAGTGGCATAGACTTTAGTCTGTGCTTCTGAGCCCCGAACACAGACTAAAGTCTGCGCTACTCATGTCGCAAACTAACAGTTTGCTTTACACCTTAGCCAGCTTGCGCAAGCTGCGTCGCAAAATCAACTCCACAGATATATCGCCGCCTTCATCAACCGCAGCAGTAACCGCCTTTTCCGCGGCGTTGCGCTGGTAACCCAGATTCAAGAGCGCGGACAGCACGTCGGCGCGCATCGAATCTTCGGTCAGGACCGGAGCGCCGGTTTCAGTCTTCGCGCCCAATTCTTCTTCAAGTTCTGCGGACGAAAGCGACGCGACCTTATCGCGCAATTCCATGACCAACCGCTCGGCAGTTTTTCGTCCCACTCCGGGGATCAAGGTCAAACGCGCCAGGTTGTTGGTCCTGATAGAGGCAATCATTTCGTCAGCGCTCATTCCGGACAACAGCGTGATCCCAAGCCTTGGGCCAATGCCACTCACCGAGATCAGGCGCAGGAAAAGTTCGCGTTCACGCGCCGTCTTGAAGCCATAAAGTTGCAGTGCATCTTCGCGCACGTGCGTGTAGATGCGGAGCTGCACATTCGAACCCGCCTCTTCAAGATCATAGAAGGTGGATATCGGAATGTTTACTTCATAACCGACTCCAGCGACATCCAGAATCACCGAATTCGGCTGTTTGGAAAGAAGCGTGCCCGACAAATGTGCGATCATTGAAGAAGGTCTGACTGAGCGATGACGTTACGCGCGCGATTCTAGTTGATGAGGGCGGAAGTTCCAAGTTTCGAGTTTCGAGTTGGAGTTGCCTGGGCGGCGGTCCGCCCGACTATAGACCCGGATAGGTGTTTCAGAATTCCAAACTCGGAACTCGAAACCCGAAACTCGAAACTATTCCGCATTGGGTCTATACTTATCGCCAGGCAACTCGAAATGAAATCCGAGAAAATTTCTGAACTCACTACGAATCGATTGAGCGTCTACCTGCGTTGTTTGAACACGCTTGCAGCGGCCGGCATCAAGACCATCTCATCGCAGGCGCTGGCCGAACAGTTCAATCTGAACTCGGCACAGATCAGGAAGGATTTGGGCTACTTCGGTGAGTTTGGCGTGCGTGGGGTTGGATATTATGTCGCCGACCTGCGCGAACACATCACCAGGATTTTGGGCCTGGACAAACCGCATCGCGTAGGCATTGTGGGCGCCGGCCGCCTGGGAACAGCACTCGCGAACTACCGCGGTTTTTCAAAATCAAACTTTACCGTGGTCGCAGTCTTCGATAACGACGAAACAAAGATCGGTAAGCGCGTTGGTGAAGACGACGTTGCGATTCACGATGTAAAAAAGATGCCGCACGTAGTTAAGCAGAAATCGATCGACGTGATGGTGCTCGCTGTCCCCGCCCGTGTCGCGCAAAAGGTTCTCAACCAAATCATGTCGGCGGGCATCAAGGCAATTCTGAATTTTGCGCCGGCTCCGCTCAGCGCCCGGCTCGACGTGAAAGTGAAGACAGTCGACTTGACCACGTCGCTCGAGTCTCTGTCGTATTTCCTGGCGAGACCTCAGTCGAAAGTGACGACAACTCGCAGACACAAGCAGCCGTTTGAAGAGTTAGAGGAAATCATCGAGCAAGAGCTCTAGTAGTTCAAAGGACAACCTTTAGGTTGCGGACACTCGACCACAAGCTAAAGCTTGGACTCTAAACTTCGGGCCTCAATCGCAACAAGGTTAGTGAATGGACGAGCAAACCGCACGACGCGAGATAGTTAAGATCGGCAACCTGCTGTACGAACGCAGTTATGTCGTTTCGTCAGACGGCAACGTCAGCGTGCGTCTCGACGACGGCCGCATCGTGGCGACGCCCACAATGATCTGCAAGGGGCGGATGACGGAAGACTTGCTGGCCGTGACCGATGCATCGGGAAAAGCTTTAACGCAGCGAAAACCGTCGAGCGAGTTGGCAATGCACCTGCTGATTTATCAGGAGCGACCGGATGTCAAAGCGGTTTGTCACGCGCATCCGCCACACGGGACGGCATTCGCTGTCGCCGGGTTGCCGATCGATCAGCCGATTCTCTCTGAAGTTATCCTGACGCTCGGCTGCGTTCCGCTGGCTGCCTACGGTACCCCCTCAACAGATGAATTAACCCAAGCAATGCGGCCATTGGTGAAACATCACAATGCATTGTTGATGGCCAACCACGGTGCAGTGGCTTACGGATCCGATTTATGGCAGGCATTCGATCGGCTGGAGACGTTGGAACACACGGCGCGCATAGCGATTCTTGCGCGGATGCTGGGCGGCTCAAAAAATCTTCCGGCTGACGCAATTGAAAAACTAATCAACGTGCGCGAAGCAGCAGGTTATCTGGGCGAGGGCGCGCGTTGCCAGGCGTGTGGGTATCTGCATGAAACGCAGTTGTCTTGTCCAACCGGAGATCGTCCGGCGCGCAATGTTTATGCAAACTCACCAGTGGGCAACGGCGACGGAAAAATCACGTTGACGCGGGAAGAGCTGATGGAACTGCTGGTGCAGGCGCTTAACGATAAATCGTAAATCGTGAATAGGGCCGGGTAGATATTACTGGTTTAGCTAATTGGACTTGGATCAGAGTGGAAAACATAATCGAGAGTAAAGATCATTAAGAGTTTAGAGTGGTTCAGATTAAGAAAACAGGGTACTCTAGCGATCTATTCACGATTTACGACTTACGATTCACGGGCAAAGGAGCAGCTGAATGCAAGAAGCACTCGGTATGGTTGAAACTAAAGGTCTGGTCGCCATGATTGAAGCGGCGGACGCAATGGTCAAGGCCGCCAACGTTACCCTTATCGGCTACGAAAAGATCGGCGCGGGCTTTGTTACCGCAATCGTGCGTGGCGACGTCGCTGCTGTTAAAGCTGCGACCGATGCGGGCGCGGCGGCAGCCCGGCGCGTAGGCGAGCTGGTCAGCGTGCATGTTATTCCGCGTCCGCACGGCAGTGTTGACGATGCGCTTCCAATCGGCACTCGCGGCTAAGCATGATCATCGCGCGTATTCTTGGAACGGTAGTTTCATCGCAGAAGGACGAACGCTTACTCGGCAAGAAACTGCTGATCGTGCGTCCGGTCAACGTTGACGGCAGCGACACGACTGGTTACGTCGTCGCCGTCGATACCGTCGGCGCGGGATTCCATGAGCGCGTCCTGGTTGTAGCGGGATCGAGCGCGCGATTGGCGCAGGGGATGAAAGATACGCCGGTCGATGCGGCTATCGTTGGGGTGATTGATACGGTTGATATAGCTAAGGACGAGTGAACCGGGAACCGTAAACAAACGGTGAACTGGAACCTGACACTTTATCAACTCTGAAGGACCGGTAGCACTCAAGAGATTTCACTAGTTCACAGTTTTCGGTTCACGATTTACGGAACCATGCAACTTGCACGCGTCATCGGCACTGTAGTGGCAACCGTCAAGAACGAAGCGCTTGAAGGCCGGAAGCTTCTGGTGGTTCAGACCCTAAACAAAGATCTTCAGCCGAAAGGGAAACCGATGGTCGCTATTGACGCGGTTGGCGCCGGCGTTGGTGAGTTGGTTTTTTGGTGCCGCGGCAAAGAAGCAAGTTTTCCTTTTAAGCGCGAAGACACGCCGACGGACTGCACGATCATCGGCATTGTCGATTCGGATGCGCACGTAACTAACGAATCGACCAGGACCGCCAGACAGGTGATGGATGATTCTCGCTAAAGTGGTTGGCAACGTTGTCGCCTCGCAAAAAAACCAGCGCTACCAGGATGCGCGCATAATGCTTTGCCAGCAGATAACTCCCGAAGGCGAAGAAACGGCGTATTCGGTGTTGGCTCTGGATTCGGTTGACGCCGGAGTTGGCGATACAGTTTTGATTGTGCAGGAAGGTTGGAGCGCATCAACCTCAGCGACTGGAAAGCCGCAAGCCGCAATTGATTCAGCCATTGTCGGCGTGGTCGATCGCATCGATTTGGCGTAGTAGGACAGACATCCTATCTGTCCCGTTTTTGATAGCGAAGGTTTGGACAGGCAGGAATGCCTGTCCTACAAAAGATATGTCCACGGAACAAGATCAAGCTCGGGAGATTGCAGAACGAATCGCTCGTCGCGTTTCTGCCGAGAGCGCGCCCTCATTTCGGCCTCAACCCACAGGCGAAGTGAGCGCAGAACTTGCCGCCGTGCGCGCCGGCCTCACCGATCTGCAAAGGAAAATTTCTCAGTTAGAAGCGAAGATAAGCGTGGCAGGTGTTAGCGAGCCAATAAACTCGAGTCTGTCCAACGCGCCGCGCACGACGACAACCCATTCGCCATGGTTGGCAGGCATCAACAGTTCTTATTCACACCCAAGTGAAGAAAGATTCGGCGTTGAAGAAGCGACTATCTCAGAGATGGTAGATTTTTTTGAAAAAGAAAAGACGTGCAGTGTCGAGCCCGGCGGAAAACCCTGCGATCATTGCGCAATGTGCAGCTCGCGCGGCTTCTAACACTCGTTCAAACTCAAATGAAAAGACCGCCTAAGACTGGCGGCCTTTTGATTTATCTTTGTGCGTCCTTTGTGTTCTTTGTGTCTTTGTGGTGAACCGTCATTGGATTGCTCACCACAGAGTCACCTAGAACACAGAGGACGCACAGAGGTGAGACTTTCTGCTGCGACGAATCACCTGGTTGGTGCTGGACTCTGATTGGGCCGCAGGCTGTTTGAATCAATTTTTGGAACCGTGGTCGCGCCTTCTTCGGCTTTGAAGTATGGCTCTTCTTTGAAGCCGAAGAGTTTGGCCGAGATGACGGTCGGGAATTTTGCCCGGGTGGTGTTGTAGTCCTGAACGCCCTCGTTGTAATCCTTGCGCGCCGTGGCAATGCGATTCTCAGTGCCCACCACTTCATCCTGCGCCTTCAAAAAATTCTCGTTCGAGCGCAACTGTGGATAAGCTTCCTGCAACACCAGCAGCCGGCCGATAGTGCCGCCGAAACTGTTCGCCGCATCGATGACGGCCTGCTTCTGTTCGGGAGTCTTATCGCCGCCTTCGCCCTGCGGCGCCTGTTGCGTGGCATTCAGCAGTTTGGACCGCGCCTCGGCAATCTTGCCAAACACTTCCTGCTCCTGCACGCCCGCGAGTTTTGCGGTTTCGATCAAATTGTTCAGCAAGTCGCTGCGCCGCTGCAGTTGCGTCTCGACGTTCGCCCATTTGCCCTTCACATTTTCATGTTTGGTGGTGAGCGTGTTGTAACCGCAGCCGCTGGCCGTGGTTGCGACAAAAATAACCAGAGCGAGTAACCAAAGTCTTCGTTGAGTCATTTCAATCTCCTGATCGTGCTTGCTCGAATTCGTCTACTACCTGGATTATCCGATCGATCTGTTCCAGATAAGCGCCGAAAGTGTCGTTTACTTCTTTTTCCGTGGGGGGCAAATAATCACTCGCGCGAAAGGCAAATATCTTTTCAAAGGGTTCCGGGTCCAGGTGGAAACGCTGGACCGTCGTGCGCACGCAGTCAGGTTTCGCAACTGGCGCTTGTTCGCCGTGCAACATCAGCACCGCACGAAACAATGCCGCGAAGCTTGCCAAACTATCGCTCATCAAAGCGCAAAGCTTCTCAATTGAAACTGACGCCGGAATGTACAAACGGCGCAGCTGAATCAGTTTGCTGCGCAGCTCATATTCTGTCTGGTGTCGCAAATTCGCGTCCGACAAGGTCACAAACTCAAACGGATCTCTCCCGTAAAGTACGACGCGCGCCTTGGCCATCTGATGAAACTCTATTGGAAATACGTCCGCAGCGTCGGACAGTTCCTCGGTAGTGAAATAAACCGGCAGCGGATGGCCCAGCCGTTGCCATTCCCGCATCGGCGCTTGTGCCAAACGCAGGTCTTCAGGGGTTATGCGATTCAAAGTTATCAGGAGATTGTAGTCAGAACGCAGTTCAATATGATCACCAGCAGCAGCCGAACCGTAAAGCACGACTGAAGCGAGGTTATCGCCGTGAGTTGCACGCAGATCTCCAATGAGACCGTTTAGTGCTTCCTGAATAACTGTCTTTGCCATCGCGTTTACTCGAATACTAACAGAAACCCATGTTCAGAACCGACCGGCGGAATACCTGCACTGTCTTTCCCGAGTAATGCGGTGTTCCAAAACTTATGCGGTGTTCCAAAACGGACAGGCAGGAATGCCTGTCCTACCTACCAGCCGCCACCGGCCCCGCCGCCGCCAAAACTTCCACCTCCACCAAAGCCTCCGCCAAAGCCACCACCACCGCCGCCGCCAAAGCCGCCGCCTCCCCAGCCGCTGCTCGAGCCACCCCAACTCCCGCGACTGCCGCTGTTGAGTAACGAGCCCAGCAAAAACATATTGAGACAGCCGCCACCGCCGCCTTTGCCGCCTTTACGCAGGGACGACAGCACCAAAAGCACGACGAACAGAATGATGATTAACGTGCAGCATGAAGAAGAAAGTCCCCCGGGCCGCGATCTGGTTGCCGGCTGTAGAGGCGCCTCGCGATAAGCGTATCGTTGGTCAATCCCTTCAACGTTAAAGCCGCGCTTTTCAGCGAGGGTGGCAACGTAGGTTTGAATTGTGTCGTAAATGCCCGGGCCATAGTTTCCTTTTTTGAATTGCGGCACCAGTCGCGCACGTTGAATCTCGCCTACCAGTCCATCGTTCAGATCCCCTTCGAGGTGATCGCTCACCTGCGTAAAGTATTTCCGATCCTTGATCGCCACCAGCAGCAGAAAACCGTTCTTCTCTCCTTCTTTCGATCCAATTCCCCAACCGCGCGCCACTGCAAGTGAATATTCAAAGATATCCTGATCGCCGGTGGTGTCGACAGTGACTATCGCAAACTCAATATCCGCGCGCTGTTTTAGGTTTACATAGATCGCTTCCAACTTTTGCCTGGTGTCAGCATCGATCACGTTGGCGTAATCGACGATTGGCGTGAAAGGCGTGGGTAGCGGGATCGGCGAAGCGCCATGCTGTGCCATTGCGGCGCCCTGAAAGCTCAGCAGCAGGATTGCGCAGACGAGTGCAGAGCGAAGCAAACCGCGTTCGGGAGTGCGAATTTTGTGGATTCTTTTAATCAATTAATAAAAACGACCAGCCTAATAAATAACGGGTAAATATGTCTGAATGCTCACTATTGAAATGCAAAACTAGCCTTCAATCACCAGATGCAACAAATAGAAAAGCGCTACACCGACAAAAACGACAATCGAGACCATCGGGTTTCTATCTTCTTTGTGATTCACCTCTGGAATCAGGTCGCTGGCTGCTACATACAGCGTGACGCCGGCCGAGAAGGGAAGCGCGTACCCCACGGCGCCGCTTATTCTGGTATTCAATAACGCCACCGCAATGACTCCAGCGAGAGTTGCCGCGCCTATGGCTGCGGTCGCCCATAGAGCTTTTCGCGAGGAGCGGCCCGAAGCGAGCATGATCGAGGCAACGGTAAATCCCTCAGGCATCTTGTGCAGCAGGATTGCGATGAATACCAGTAGGCCCACGCGAAAGTTCACCAGGAACGCCGCGGCGATCGAAACACCATCAAAGAACGTGTGAATCCAAAGTCCTCCAACCGCCGCGTAGGCCGCTGACGGTCGCATGAAAGATTCCGGATGAGTTTCCGCGCCGAAGTGAAAATGCGGAGCGATGGTGTGTTCGAAGAGTTGAATGAGCAGATAGCCCCCCAGGAGCAATGTCATTGCACCGATCACGGCTTCGGCCGCGGTTCTCCCGCCAAGATCCGAAGTCCAAATGCTAATGGTCTCAGGAAGAATCTCCAGGAAGATGGCTGCCATCATGAAGCCGGCGCCGAGCGCAACCAGATACTTCAGAAAGCGCTCGCCAAAGCGATGCGCTCCCGACTTGATAAGCAGAAATCCGCCGACAAGGTTTGCGAGTGCGGCTAGTAGGCCGAAGAAGAGAAGTCCGACAAAGCCCCCGGAATCAAGATTCATTGTGTCATCTGGAACGAACTCATTTCCCCCAAAACGAGCGCGCCAATATACATCAAGGAGCCGCCCGCACTCTAAACCCTCGTTCGGAGCGACTCGGAGCGACCGGGAGAGCCAGACACATGGGCCGACAAGAGGCGAACACTAACTTCGCCGCAGAACAACAAAACACACAAAAACCTAAGGTTTTTTCGGGTTTTGGTATTGACAGCAAAAATGAGGCAGCGTAGTATCCGGCATCGGGTGGTCAAAAGTGGTCGGAAGTGGGTCCAACCTCGTAGCGAACCGATCATTAGCAACTTTTCCTGAAATGGCCACCCGCCAAACTATTGATCGGTCAACTCTATGCTTCGGGGAAACTATACGGCCCGGATAGATGCCAAGGGTCGGCTAAAGGTGCCGACTCCGTTCCGTCGCCTAATCGACGAGAAGCATGGCAGCGAATTCTACATAACTAGTCTAACGGGTGACAACGTTCGGATTTACCCGCTGCCGGAGTGGGAATCGATAGAGCAGCGACTTTCGCTCTTGCCAACAATGGACCCGGCCCGGCGCAAGTTCCTTGACAGAACGAACTACTACGGACAACAGGCGACGATCGATGCACAGGGACGTCTTTTGATTCATCCGCTGCTGCGAAAAGCTGCCGGCGTGATGGGCGACGTGGCAGTGCTGGGTTACCTGACTTATCTGGAAGTTTGGGAGCTGGATGTTTTCAAAGCGCGTTTGCTTGCGGATCCCTACACGGAAGACGACGAAGCGGCAATCGCGAAACTGGGCATCTAAGGGCAGTGAAAAGTGAAGAGTGAAAAGTAATCGGACAACACAACGGACGTTCTGCTTTTCACCTTTCACTTATCACTCTTCACCGGTTGAAAGTTCTTTGCACGAGATCACGGGGCGGTGGTGATGGCTGCGCCTTTGGGGGGCATG
>JBDUCC010000204.1:0-5094 GCA_040003675.1 bacterium
CTTTGGCCTTTGAAACAGCGTGCAGCTGGGGGGAGCGCAAGACTAAGACCAAAGCCCAAGACCACAACTAGCGGACATTTATGAATCGGTTAACTATCGTAGGTCTGGTTATCGTTGCGGTGCTCGTGATCGTCGCACTGTTCGCGCCGTGGATCGCCACGCACGATGTAGGCGCAACTAATCTTTCCCTTCGCTACCTACCTCCTTCAGCTCAATACTTCTTCGGAACTGACTCTACCGGTCGCGACATTTTTTCACGAGTGGTTTTTGGAGCGCGAATCTCACTTCAGGTCGGCATAGTTGTCGTTTCGGTTTCGGCTTTTGTGGGCACGATTCTGGGGGCGCTCGCAGGCTATTACGGTGGCTGGATCGACCGCATAGTATCGGGCTACGTTTTTAACGTTTTTCTCGCCTTCCCTGGATTGCTGCTGGCAATTGCGATGGTCGCGTTTTTGGGCGCCGGTTTGAATAAACTCATCTTTGCGCTGTGCGTTATTGGCTGGGTGGGCTATGCGCGTTTGATTCGCGGACAAGTCTTGAAAGTCCGCGAATATGACTTCGTTCAAGCTGCGCGCGCGTTGGGAGCGAGTGACACGCGCATCCTGATGGTCCATATATTGCCAAACGCAATTCAGCCGTTGATCGTGCAGGCGAGCCTCGGCATGGCCGGCGCGGTCTTGTCGGAAGCAGCACTTTCATTTCTTGGGCTGGGTGTACCGCCGCCGGCGCCATCATGGGGCGTGATGATTGAAGAAGCGCGTGACCTCTCCACGCTTCAGGCGGCCCCACACGCGCTGATATTTCCCGGCATTGCGATCGCGCTGACTGTGCTCGCCTTTAACTTCATCGGCGATGGGCTGCGCGAGTATCTGGATCCGCGCCAACGCTCTCGCTGAACATGCGCAAAATCTTCAAGACTCTCTTCCTGATTTTTGCCGGCGTCCTGTTGGGTTTCGTCGCCTACCAGGCGATCATGTTTATACAAATATCGCGCTTGAAAACGGAAACGCCGCTATCAACTTCTCTGATCGAGGCGCGCGCAACCGAAGCCCGATCTCAAGGGCGAGTACCAAAGCGTGAACAAGTATGGGTTCCGCTCGGGCGAATCTCTACCAACCTTCAGCGTGCGGTACTGGCCGGCGAGGACACAAACTTCGTGACCCACCATGGCTTTGATTATGGAGCTATTCAAAAGGTTTGGGACCAGGGCATGCGTGAAGCAGCGAAGGAAGCACAGAAGGAAGGTGAGAATGACGATTGGCTGCCGAACCTTCCGGACTTCAAGCGTGGCGCATCAACAATTACGCAGCAACTGGCCAAGAATCTCTATCTCTCTTCGCAACGATCTTTTTTCCGCAAAGGTGAGGAAGCAATTCTTACGATTCTCCTTGAGCGCGAACTAAACAAGCGCCGTATCCTCGAGCTGTATTTGAACGTCATTGAGTGGGGCGATGGGGTTTATGGAGCAGAAGCCGCGGCTCAACATTATTTTCACAAGCCCGCGTCGGCGCTTAGCGCGAACGAAGCTGCTTTTCTCGCAGCCATGATTCCAAATCCGCGTACGGTTTTTAATCCGCGAGTTAATCCTCGTCGCGTCGCGCGACGGCAAAGAATTATCTTGCGCGGCATGCCTTACGTTCGTTTGCCTTAACCAGTCCGCTCTTCGCGAGTTCCTAATAAAAGAAAAAAGCCGCCTCCGAAGAAGCGACTTTTCATAGTGGATGTGAAAGTATTTTACATCGCAAACTCGCTGGCAATCTGCAGCTCGGCCTTGCGTAGCTCAAAGCGAGCGCGACCCAGGTTTCCTTCGGGACTGATCGCCAGAACGACAAAGTAATCCTGTCCCAACAATCGTATTAACAGCACAGCATCATCGAGCGAGATGACGAGTTCGCGCAGGTTTCCGAGACCCGTGTCTTTACCCGCCTTCTGCGCATTTCGCACCAGCGAAGTAAACTCCGCTGCCGCAATGTCGAGGTTTGCTTCCTGGCCTGCCTGCTTTAGCGAACGCTCAACGGCAATGCCGTCGATACCCATAATGAGGGCACCGAGGCTTCCCTCGGTGCGCTCAATTATCGTTTCCAGTACTTCCTTGAACATGGCTTTTTCCCTTATGGACGCTGACCACCTAAGGTGCCAGGACGGGCACTGGGCGCGTTTGCCGGCGGAGCATTGGGCGCCGGAGCGTTCAGTCCTGGAGGGGCTGACTGCTGAGGCTGCTGTTGCTGCTGCAACTGCGTCGGTGTCGGAGTATTGCTCGACGGATTGCCCAGCGGTACTGGTTGCGAGATGGTTGTGGTTCGCTGTCCAGTGCTAATCGTTCCGGCAGTTGGCCGACCCTGGTAATCAGGCCGATAGATATGCGGCGTGATGAAGAACAGGATCTCGCTGCTCTGGCGGGTCGTCAGTTTGCGCTTGAACATGTTTCCAATGATTGGGATTGAAGCGAGGCCGGGCGTCCGCTGTCGCGTTTCGCCTTCAGTATCGGCAAGCACGCCACCCATGACAGTGGTGCCGCCATCCGGCACGAGCACTTCTGTCTGCATGCGCTGTGTATCGATTCCGGGTACGCCACCTACTGCGATACCGGTGTTGATAGTGTTGTTCTCAATCGTAACGCGGAGAATAACAGTGCCCACATCGGTAATCTGCGGTGTGATTGAAAGACGTAACGGAACTGAGACGAAAGTCGTGGTGACAACCGCGGTGCCGCTGGCAGCCTGTGTCGTTTGCACTGGAATCTGCGAGCCGCTTTCAATCTGCGCCGGACGGTTGTTCAAGGCAGTGACGCGCGGCGTTGCAACTGTTTTCGCTTCGCCTCGTGTTTCTGCAAGAGTTATCAATGCGCTAATTTGCGCCGTGCCGAAAAGCCCAGTCGTCAAACCGATGACTGTGCTGGCGGCGGCTGCGCCGAGAGAGCCGAGCGGTTGATTGGTCCCGGTAAGTCCACCGAAGACTCCGAAAGGGTTTGGACCACTCCGTACCCCCGCGGTACCTGATCCGCTGCCGCCTCCCGAGCCAGTTCCGGTAGTCGTTGAGGTGGCCGGAAGCGACGAGATATTAGCCAAACTTCCGCGACCGAGGTTAATAACGCCGGCTGAAAGTTGGGCGCCGAGATCGCGGCTGAAGTTGCGCTGCGCTATAACAATTCGTGTTTCGATCTCGACCTGTGGTTCCGGTTGGTCCAGAATCGCAGCGAGTTGACGAATTGCATCGATATTTTCTTTGACGTCAGTGATGATCAGCGTGTTGCTGCGACCATCGACCTCGATCGAGCCTCGACGCGAGAGTCTGCGCGAAATGATCGGCAACAAGCCCTGATCGCCGCTGCCCCCGGTAGCGTCTCCACCCGCTCCACCACTGAAGCTGAGGTTGGTTGAGCCACCTGAGAACGCGCCGGTCGAGCCGGCGGCCTGGGCCAATGTGCCCGAAGCGCGTGCGTAGTTCAAACGAATGAATTCAGTAACCAACGGAGACGCGTCCAAACGCGAATCGTTGATCACTTTCTGCGTCTCTGATTCTTTCGCAAGTACTTCCGTAGTCGCTACGCGAAGAATGTTGCCGCTCGTTTCAATGCCCAAACGGTTCGCCTTAAGTACGGCATCCAGCGCGATGTTCCAGGGAACATCCTGAACGTTGACTGTCACCGGCACGGCGGCAACCGAAGAGTCGATCACAAAATTCACGCCATACTGTTCGGTGATGTAGTTGAGAATGTCGCGAATGTCAGCGTTGACGACGTTCAAATTAATCGGTTCGCCGACAAAGCCGGGTTGGCCATATTGCCTGCCCTGTTGTGATTGCGTCGCTTGATTAGACGTTGGGGAAATGCTTGTGCTCGGCGCGACCACTGGCGTGGGCGATGGTTGCTGTTGTGCCGCTGTTTCGATCGTCCCCGTGGCGTCGATAGAAGTTGCAGTGGTCACCGCCGCGTCGCCGGCAGCAAAATTCTGGACACCGCACAGGCAAATGAAGACAAGGACGAGCGTGGTCCTCGTAGTGGCTTTTTGAATTAGAGGCAGATAAAACATCTTTCCCTCCTAGGGGCAAATTCGGGACGGGGACCGCCACACGCTACGCTCGTGCTGTTGCCAGCCTGAAGCGCGCGCCGCACATGCGGGTCGTCCGGGTTGATTGTCAAACTGCGTAGCAGAAGGTATTGATGGGTTAACTACGCGGGGAATGGCTGCGAACCAATAGAGTCGATTCGAAACCAGAAACTAAGGCTTGTCAGCGGCTGGCTTTTCCGGCTTTTTTTCGTCGGCCGTCAAAGCTGCAGACGAAGTCTTGGAGGCGAGCGCATCAAGCGTACTTGGTTGTCGCAGGGGCTTCATTTCGACCGAGCGCTCTCGGCGACCGTCCGGAAAAACTACCTCCCGACGAAAAACCAAACGATTGTCTTCGATCGCTACTAACTGACCATCGAAGAAACGCTCGCCCGGATAGATAACGTAAGCGAGTTTGATCGGCGACGCCTCAACGATCGCGGCATAACCACGTGGTGAACGCGAAATACCAACTACCTGGATTTCACTAAGCAGAAATGCGGTCGTCGGTTTGGGCGCCGCAATGTGAGCACTCATTGCCGCAAGTTTTTGGGCACGGTATTGCTCAATTCTTTGCTGAATCGAAGGGGGCATGAGCGGGCCACCCTTCTTCGCGGCAGCGCGCGGTGGCTCATATTTCTTAAAGGGATCGCGGCCGCCCGAATTCGTACGAGTAGGCGCCTTAACTTCGGTCTTGTCCTGGGCATTTGCCGACACGGCTGAACCGAGCGCCAGCGCTCCGGCGCACAGGAACATCGCTACTGCATTTGGAAAATTTTTCGTTTGATATTTCATGATGGTTGTTTTCCTGATTCGTGTTGGGCGCAAACTCTTATTTAGCGGGAGGCGCGGTCGCCGGTGGAACCTGACCTGAGCCGGCAGGTTGCGCGGCCGGTTTAAGCTTCTCTGCGGAGACGTAGTAGGCGGTTAGATCAAACGTCGCATCAACAGTCTTCATCGACGTCTGCTTGTCGAGCTGGGTTAGCTTGAAATTAGTAACTGAAACGATGCGCTGGTAATGGGCCAACTGTTCAAAGAAAGCGCGAAG
>JBDUCC010000205.1:0-5045 GCA_040003675.1 bacterium
TGAATCGGCTTTTTTGGCAGACCCATTCCTAGAACCGTTTTCTAAACCTAATCTCAAAACTAAAGTTGTTGTTACGCGCAGTCAGCTTCCGGGTCGATGCTTGCTCAAACTGCGCAATGAAGAACAGCCGGTCTGAAACGCGATATTCGACGGCCAATATTTGATTGGGGTCGGAAGTAACGTTCGTCGAATAGGTTACCGACAGATCTTTGTTAATTCTCTTTCCTACCGTTAGGCGCGCAGTAGGAGTCGAACCGCTGCTGCCAATCACCGGATTAATTTCGAAACGGCTCAAACCAAAAATACGACTGGTTGCGCGTTGGGCCGGCGCATTGATGAGCGCATCGGTTAACAAGCTGGTCGCGGTTCCCAGCCCCGATTGCGAAAGAACAGAAGTGCTGGTATCGCCACTGGAAAGCTGGCCCGTCGTGATCAGCGAAACGACATCGGCTTGTGGCAAGGCTGGTTCGGAACTAACTATCGCCTGCGGTTGCGAAAGCGGGCCGTTAAGTCCAACGGTCACCCGATAGCCGCGAATCTGCGCCTCACCCTGAATGTTGATAATGGGATCGGCAGCACGTTGCGGCGGCAAATCCACCAGGGCGCGGGTGATGTCGTAACGATCGTTGCGGAAATTCAGAGTGCCGCTGGTTGCAGTGATTCTGCCGGAAATTAGCGGGTCCTTCACTGGCCCATTAACTTGCAACGACACCGAACCGGTGAGATCAGCCAGATTATTGTGCACCACGAGGGCGTTACGGCCCTCGATGCGCAGGTCACTGAACAACGCCGCGCGCGTCAGCTCGAGCTCGCCACCTTCTTCGATTGATTCTTCACGACGCAAATTTATTAAGTCCGCGAGTTCGATGTCCTCGGTGTATTCAGTGCGTCTTACGTTAACTACGCCGCCAATAAGTTGTTCGCGCGCGGAGCCTCTAATTTCAAGGTCGAGATCAGCGGTAGTGCGAAAGTTTTCAGG
Organism: bacterium; assembly: GCA_040003675.1. Taxonomy (GTDB): domain Bacteria; phylum Acidobacteriota; class Blastocatellia; order Pyrinomonadales; family Pyrinomonadaceae; genus PSRF01. The sequence continues at coordinate 980 of JBDUCC010000205.1, forward strand.
AAATGGAACGGTCACTTCGTCTCCATGAATATTAAATAAGAAACGAGAGACCGTGAGCCCTGCGAGCAGCGCGCCACCGGTGATGCTGACTCGGCCGCCGCCCATAGTTCCGGTGAGCGAATCAATTTGTGCCTGGTTGGATGTAAACCGTACCAGCGATTTCAAATTGGAGATGGTCCAACGTTCGTTTCCGAGCAGCAATGAGATAGAAGCGCCAGTGACAGAGGCAGTACCGTTGAGTCGCGGGATTTCGTAGCTTCCGGTTACGCGCACTGCAACATCGGCTGAGCCTGAAGAAAAGAAATCGGGCGAGAGGCCGTTCAAAGCTCTCAAGTTCAACTGGCCGTCAACAGTCATGCTTTGCCGGCCGCCCGGGCCGACAGCCAGGGTGCCGCCAAGCGTGACATTCGTTCCTGGTCCCGTGAACTGGGTTTTCTCAAAGGTCACTTCGCTGGGCGAAAACTGCACGACCAATGGCGACGTCGCGTTGAGCTGCACGTCCTGGACATTGAAACTCAATTCCGAAAGATTCAGAGTCCCGCGCAATCCGTCTTTCGAAAAGTAGCCGTCTTCATCGAGCAGGTTGCCGCTTGCCTTCAGCGTTCCGGTGGCACGCCCGGTAATTGTGACGTCATTTTGTGGCAACAACATTTTCAGCAGGGCAGTGAGATCAGCCTTGTTCAAGGTGGTTTCAATATTGGCTGCGAGGTGTTCACTCCCCAAATTGACTTGAGCCGCGATCGTCTGTGAGGGACCAAACAACCCGGTCGTAAGCGTGATGCTAAGTTGCTTGTTCTCCGTCCTGCCGGCCAGCGCCAGCGTGCCCGCCGGGCGTCCGTTGATAGTCACGTCCTTGCCAACGCCGTCGAAAGTAATTTGATAAGCAGAAAAATCGGACTCCGCGAGATTGCCGACAACGTGAGCACTGAAATCGGCGGTGCCGGTAACTGTGTCCAATCCGGGCCGATTCGCTAGCGCCAGCAGCCGATTCAACTGCACACCTTCCGCCCGACCCTGCAGATCGAACGCCCTGGTGGTTGTGTCGTAACTACCATTAGCAACAATGTGGCCCGCGGTTAATCGCGCCTCGACGTTTTCAATACTGACTTTCGAGCCGGCGAAAGTTGCACGCGCCACCAGTGATTCAAGCGGCTCGCCCGCAAGACGGCCCGGACCAAAGCGCAGATCCGCGCTGCCACTCATGGCGTTGGGTATGCCCGTGATTTTTATCTGGCCCGAAGCATCCGCTTGCGTGTCGGCAAACTGGGCGCGCGTTGACTTACTCAGCGGCAGCGCGGCAATCAAGCTGCCGGCGTTCACGCGATCGAGCGTTGCTTCGAAGGTAGTGTTGTTTTCGCCGGTGCGCGGAGCGTTGAGCGTAAACTGCATGCCCCCTCCGTCGCGCTCAGTGAGCCGGCCGTTATCGATTCGCAGTTCCGCCGTCGTCATCCGCAACGCCGCCGATAATGAACCCAAATCATTTCCATTAATCAATAAAGAGCCTAGCGCAAGCTGACCATCGAGGTCGGGCGAGCTGAGTCGTCCCTTAACGGTTCCGTTGAACGTCAACTGGCCTGCCAGATCGACGCCGTAACTGCGCATCTGCTCTTCAACGTCCGGCAGCAAGCCTGATGAAATCAAAACTGCCTGCAACTCCGCAGCGTCAGATGAATTCAGATCGACGTTCAGATTCGAATCGCCGCTAAAGGAAAACTGGCCAGTAGCCTTCAGTTTGGTGGCGGTTGTTTGCAAATCGACCTGATCGATTAGAAACAAACCGCGATTGGCGCGTAGCGAAACGACTCCGGAAAGCGGAACGCGCCCGCTGTCGGTGGCAACGTTATCGGCAGTGAACCTGGTCGAAAGTGTTCCGGTAGCTTGTTTGAAGTCTGTGCCGGGAAAAGCGAGATCGATCTGTCCCGTAGCCTTCCCCGCCAGCGGTACGGCCGCGCCGGCAAACGCGGTAAATGGACCAGATACTTCCACGTCGGAAAAAGTGGCGGTGATATGCGATGACGCGCCTTTCGCAATCGCTATGCGCGCGTTTCCATTTGCCTTGCCCTGAAAAATGTCGGCGTTAAAGTTGTTGAGTTGAATCTCGCTGCTGGTAGCGACCAGTTTCGCGGTCGCCTGGCCCATGTTCATCTGGCCCAATACGCCACCGCCGATGCTTAAGTCCGCACTCGCGCGATAACGACCCGAAGGCTCAACGACGAATACGGGCTTTGCCAGCTTCACATTCTCCACCTGACCGTCCGCAAGCTTCACGGTGCCCGCATTGATGTCAGCAGTGGAGCCCTCCATTCGTCCTCCGCGAATCGACAAGCGCGCACCCGCGATGTTGATGCTGCCGATTTCTGCGCCCGCGGCAGTTGTGCTTCCCACCTGCACATCTTTAACGACAACGCTGCTCACGCCCTCGCGGCTGACGATGTCTACATTGTTGGCGGTCACGCCGTTGACTTTCGCGCCAGACGCAGTGATTGTTCCTGCTTTTACTTTGGCGACGCTCGCAGTCGTCACGTTGTTTTCACTGCGCAAGCGAAGATCGGAAACGGTGATTCCATTCGCGCGCGCGTTTGATGAGGTCAGGCTGTTGGCGACAAACTGCTGTGACGAAGCCGTCAGCACGCCATTGTTCATCTCGGCGCGCGCGTCCTGCATGATCAGTCCCGTGATCGTGGTGCCATAGCTTCGTTCGGCAGCCGCCCGCAATTCACCAAGCCAGCGAAAGTCCGAACCGGTTCCCATCACGCCGCCAACCAACTGCACATTGTTAAGTTGAAAGTCGCCGGCGGTGAGCAGCGCCGCGACCGCGCGTCCATTGATGTTGTAACTCTTGCCCTGCCCGGTGCCGTTGCCCGTAACAGTCAAGCCCTGAAGCCGCACGCCGTCCGCCGCCAAGGCGTCAGACTTGATATTGCCTTCAACTTTGTACTGGTCGCCGCGGCCGGTAACCACGCCGGCAAAGTTGCCCGTGCCGCGCAGAGTCGTACCAGACTGAAGTACGTCCGAAAGCTGAGTGAGATCCACTGATGAAGTGATGTTCATCTGATAACTCAGCGCGCGCCAGTCGTCCATGATTCCGCTCAAGCGCGCTTCCGCAACCGGCGAGCGCAAGACGAGTTCCTGAATCTCTGCTCGCGTTTCGTTTACTCGCAGCTGAGCCTTAACGTCGATGTTATTGATGGGACGGCCGTCGTAAGTGAAGGTGGAATCCGAGACGGACAGTGTTACCGGATGCAGTCCGGTTTCGGGTGGGACGTTTGGATCTTTCGGCAGAATTACTGCTTGTAGATTGCGCGCTTCGCCGGAGATTTCATGGCGCGCATCTCCGTAATGAATGACTCCGCTTTTTACTTCGATGTTTGCCGCCGTGTACGCAAACAGGATGCGCCGATTTGTCTCGGGCGGTGGAATGCGGATGTTGCGAAAGTTTGAGCGGCCTTGTTCATCGAAAGTGACCCACGCCTCGAGTCCTTCGATCTTCAGATCCTTCAGGGCAATATTGCGCTCGAGATTCAGTGCATACAGATCCTCGATGCGGATCGTGGCGAGTAAACGATCAATTTCCCCCAGCTTCTCGCCGGTTTGGCTGTCGTAGAGTTCAACTCCCAACATCTCGACCGTTTGCGGCGGGAAGGTCGTATGAAACTCTTTAATCTCCGCGCGGATTCCATATTTCGCAAAAGTGTCTTTGATTTGGACTGCTACGTAACGGTCAACATAGCCCAGCCGGTAAGCAAATAAAACGATCAGAATCAGCGCCACTACGCCCACGCTCGCGGCGATCGTGGCAATCACCAGATTGCGGCGATTGAGAAAACGCCGGCGCCGGCCTTGCCGCGTTACTGGATGAGGACTCTGCGCATCTCTATTGGCAATCGCCTCGGCGACTGGCGGCAACGGCTCGTCAGTGTCTGACTGAAGCGCTTCCTTAATAGACTCTTTATCGCTCGTGGACCGAGACGATTCTCCGCCAGAATTCTTATCGCGATCGTCTACACTCATACGCAGCCGCTATTGTGGCCTGAAAGTAGTAATAATGGGAGAGGGAATCCCGAAA
>JBDUCC010000033.1:0-17073 GCA_040003675.1 bacterium
GAATTTGAACTCGAAACTCGGAACTCGAAACGCGAAACTTTACGTGGACCAGCCATGCTGCCCGATCAGCGGAACAAACGCGCAGGCTCCGTGATCCTCTTGCGTCGATCCAGTAGCCGTCTTAACGACTCGTACCAGTCGTTGCGACTCGCGTGTGTCGCCAATGGGAACAACCAACCGGCCACCGATCTTTAGTTGTGTAACTAAGGGTTCGGGCACGATCGGCCCGCCTGCCGCCACCAGTATTCCGTCATAAGGCGCATTAGCGGCCCAGCCCAGTGTGCCGTCAAAACATTTCACCGTCGCGTTATAGATTCCTAACTGCCGTATGCGCGCCTGAGCTTCGCGCGACAGATCCGCGATTCGCTCTATCGAGTAAACCTGACCAGCAATTTTCGCAAGCACCGCCGTCTGATAGCCTGAGCCCGCTCCAATCTCCAGCACCCGGCTCTCCTGCTTCAACTCAAGCAGTTCGGTCATGCGAGCAACGATGTAGGGCTGCGAGATTGTTTGACTGCCGCTGATCGGCAGAGCGTGGTCGCCATAGGCGCGCGACTGCAAAGCCTCCGGCACAAATGCGTGTCGCGGAATAGCTCGCATCGCTTCCAACACTCTTAGATCTTTAATGAGGTAGTGGTCGCGAAGTCTTTCGACCATGCGCTCGCGAGGGATGGAGTAGTCCTGACTTCTATTCGCGGGCTGTTGACCGGTTGTTTGCACAAAGCTTTTCCGAAAAGCAATAACGCGACTCAACTCTTAAAAAGCAGCTCGGTGGCGTTCAGATAGTTCCAGGTTTCGATGGCGGTAAGCGCGTTATGATCGGTCATGTCGCTCTTTAAGGGGGTAACAGAAATGTAGCCCTGATCGATGGCGTTGTAGTCAGTGCCATCAGCGGCGTTGGTATTAAAGTATTCTTCGCCAATCCAAAAATAAGGCTTGCCCCGCGGATCGATATGCTCGCTAATAACCGGCCGCGCATTCTTGATTCCCTGCCGGGTAACTTTAACGCCCTTAATTTCGCGAGGGGGAAAATTGATGTTTAATAAAGTCCCCTCGGGCAATCCTTCGGTCAAAACCTTCTGCACGGCGGTGACTGCAAACTGGGCTGCTTCCCGGAAGTCAAAATTCTCGCGCGCGACCAGGCTGAACGCCAGTCCCGGTACGCCCAGGATCGTCGCTTCCAGCGCTCCGGCGACTGTACCCGAATACGTGGCGTCGTCACCCAGGTTGCCGCCGTGGTTAATTCCCGAAGCGCAGATATCCGGCATCTCTTCGGCTGTAAGTATTTTGTTTAGGGCCAGGGTAACGCAATCCGTCGGCGTGCCGTCGACGGTCCAATGCCTGGAATCAATCTGTCGAATTCGCAAAGGCCGCGCGAGCGTAAGACTGTGCGAGGCACCGCTCATCTCCGAGGCTGGGGCAACCACGAAGACATCACCAATCTGGCTGAGCGCCTCCTCCAATTTGATAAGGCCGTTAGAGTGAATGCCGTCGTCGTTCGTGAGTAAGATTCTTGTCATAGCAAACCCACCTGGCGCCTGTCGTCAACTCGGTTTAAGGGGACGTAACCCAGCTTTGGTCGCACGCTTACGTTGATGAGTTTTAGATGACAGCGTAGGTGTTCCGCTGGGCCAAACTAGTCGCGAGGGGTTGGGCGCATGCGGCCCTTCTTCTTGTTACGCTTGCGTGCCAGTGCTGACTTGAGTTTTGCCTTCTGCCCTGGAGGGATGAAGAACGCATGCTTTTTTGCGTCCTTAATGATCTCTTCCGTCATTACTTTGCGTTTGAAACGGCGCAATGCGCTTTCAATCGATTCGCCCTGATTAACAGTAACTATTGCCATTCACTTCTCATCTTTCTGAAAGAATTTCGTCTGCTGTTTTTGACTGGGCTATTTAACACGCCCAAAACGGTCGCGGTCAAGTACACACGGAGTAAATCGTGAATAGGAGATCGTTCTCAAATAGGTGCCAAGTCTGCGGTTATCCTCGAATTGTGAGCCTCGATTCACGATCTACGATTTACGATTTACGATTCACGGTTACGTAGTGAACCCCGCGAATATTGCTACTCGCGGGGCTCCTCTTTTACCCTGCATAGCGGCCCTTAAACAAGCACTGCTTCGGGCGCTTCCTGTTTCTTACGGCTCAGACTTTGAATCTGGACCGGCTTATCAGCTTCCTTCACATCGAGCTGCTTCTTCAAGACCATCTCCTGGTAAAGCTTGCGCATCATCACCGCTTCCTCGTGCGCGGTCTTGGGACCTTCCATCTCGGGCTTGTTAGGTCGCGACAGGTCAATCGGATTCAAGACCATGTTGTGCGCCTTGTCAGTGAGTTCAACTTCCTTGCCGCGAGCAAAGATCTCATGTCGGCCGTTCTCTTCATACCACTTGGCAACGGTAGCATTCTGGTGCATGTTCTCGATGATGTTTCTCCAGCCAATACCAGTATTGTAGGCACAGAATGAAATCTCACCTTCCTGGGTTCCGTAAGGAATGATGCACATCTCGGTGCGGCGGAAGTCATAGTTGAAGAGATCCTGGAACCACATTCCGGCGATGAACAGGAAGTTCCAACGATCAGCGCGTCTCTTTTGAATGTCGTCGGTCGAACGATCCCCGGTGACCTTGCCGTAATCTTTGCCGGTCAAACCAAACGACTTGTCAAACTTTTTGAAGAGTTCGTACAGCGTAAACTGTGATGGCGATTTGTATGGGTCGTAATGCTTCAAAAGAGCCAGACCCATCATCATGTTCGACATCCATTTTCCGCGTGCAGCGTCGGTGATCTTCTGCATGTCTTTCACCAAGCCCGGAATATTCAGGAATTCCGGTACCGGACGCATCTCACGCGTTTCCTTGTCTACCATCACCGCCGTGCCCACGCCGCAGTTCGGGTGGCAACCGCACGAGACCTGGCCCCATTCGGCCTGTGGTCCATGCACCAAATCAGCGAAGTCAGCAAATGCACCCATCAGCGACAGCGGAAACCAATCGCGCGTGGGCTCGGTAATACCGACCTGATCTTTAACGTCGTGTGCCAGGTGCGAAAGCGTATAGCGCTGTTGCAGGCGGCGTTGTGGTGTAATCTCCTCGTCGCGTCCGGTAAATGAAACCGGCTGGAACGAAAGGAACGCAATCTTCTTGGGATTGTCCAGTGCAAAGCGAATAATCGAACCGACCTGATCGTTGTTGATGCCGTTTACCAGCGTGGTAACAAGCACAATCTCAACACCTGCTTCATGCAGATTGTTGATGGAACGCATCTTCACATCAAACAGATTGCCGACCTGGCGGTGACTGTTGGCATCATTGCCAATACCGTCAAACTGCAGGTAGACATAACGAAGGCCGGCGGCAGCCGCTTCGCGACAAAACTCTTTGCTCTTGGCAAACTCGATCCCGTTAGTCGCAGCTTGCACGCTGTTGTAACCAACTTTGCGCGCATACTTGATCGACTCGAGGAAGTGCGGCGAAATCGATGGCTCACCGCCGGAAAACTGCACCGACATCTGCCGACGCGGTTTGATCGAAATCGCGTTGTCGAGAATTTCCTTGATTTCTTCCATGCTCAACTCATGAACGAACCCAACCTGGTTGGCGTCCATGAAGCACGGGTCACACATCATGTTGCAGCGATTAGTAAGGTCCACCGTCAACACAGCGCCGCGACCATACTTGATGGTGCTGGTGCCGTGGTTGTGCAGCTTTTCGTCGTTATGCGCGTCAATGTCGCGCCCGGGAAACATCTTTTCGATATGCGTTAGGAACTTGACGTCGATGGCCATCATGTCTTCGAAGTGCCCGTGGATCGGACAATCCTTAACCATCCAAACCTCGCCGTCGCGTTCAATGATCTGCGCCTTGATCTCGCCCACCTTCTCATTAATAAGGACACTGACATCCTGCTTGCCGCTAAGGATCGATTCTCTTGCTTCGATTACACAATTAGGGCAAAGCGAATCAGTGGTGCGCGGCCAGCCCAAAGTCGGCTTGCTTTTCTGCCATGACTTGAGCAGCGGCTTATCTGACCACTTCGGGGTGAATGACGGATTCGGTTTGTATTTATTAACTGATTGAATAACATCGTGTAGGCCGCCGGCTGCCAGGGTTAATCCCTTTTCGGCGCGCTTGATTAGTCGCATCGTTTCTCCTCGGAACTCTCTGCTATTTGTTTAATATTGCTGTTTGCGGAAGACTGGAAAACACACGTAGCCTCACAAAACTCCAAAAACACTCCGCAATGACCATGCCGCCTGCGACCTGGGTAGGCCAACTGTTTAAATGGTTAGACTTACAGCTTCCGCCGAATGAATTTGGCCGAAGCATTCGACCCGTGATGTGTATCACTGCGACGCGCGATGGCCGCAACGGTCGCGTAGCGTAGCATTTTGTCCGCTGTTCGCCAAGCGTGGGATGGATGAGTTTTATGGATAAGGAAAGCCGGAGAAGGGTTCCTAGTGCTTGCCTGCGAAATAACCAATCCGCGCTGTTACCTGCTGAGTGGCATCAGAGGTCTCAACGCGCACGCGTCGAAACTGACCGTCTTTTTTCGGATCGAGGGGCGCATAGTAAAGCGCGTACTGATGCCTTAGTTCGTCTGCGACCTCGGCGTACGTTTTTTCCAAATCTCTAAAGCTCAGAGGTTTGTAAAGCCGGCCGCCGGTCGCTGAAGTCAACTGTTCAAGATTTTTCTCGCTTGCATCAAGCGCGGCCAGGCCGAGTCGCAGATCATCAACGCGAACCTGATTGAATCGCTTAACGGATTCGGTCGCTGAAAGCAAAAGCGAAAGCTCCTCCTGCTTAGCTGCCCTTTCGATTTGCGTGTTGCTAATCACATAGATTGCGGTTTGCGATTGAAGCGCTGCCCGCAATGCCGAATCAAAGGTTGAGCCTCGACCACTATCAATCCCATCAGTAAGGATAATCACTGCGTGACGCGCCCTGGGACGCGGTAACTGATCCCTGGACGCCAACAGCACTGCATCGTGAAACCGCGTGAACATGCCCGGCGCTACTCGTTTCAAGGCGCGACGCAACTGCGCGAGACTTCGCGTCCAATCCTGAAGCAACGCCACGCGGTCATCAAACTGAATCAAGCTGATGCGATCTTCCGCATCAAGATGGGCAGCAAAGCCTTCTGCGGCAAAGCGAAAGTCATCGAGATTGTTTGCCGCTGATGAAGAAGCATCGATCATCAATACAACGTCAACTGGAACCTGACGCAAACTTAGATCACTGAGGGACTGTTCAGCGCCATTCTCAAACACGCGAAAATCTTTGCGAGTTAAATTTGTCACGAGCCGGCCTGAACGGTCGCGCACCGTCACCGGTAACAACACTTCGGTTGTGCTAACCGAAATGACGTCGTCCGGATCTATCTCTTGTTCGGCCTGTGACGGAGTTTTATTAGGCGTGGGCGGATTCTTTGACTGGGCCGGCACGGCCGCGCTGGGGGCGTTGCCCACAAACAGCAGCATTAGGACGCGCAACCAAACGAATGTTGTTGCCGGCCTCATCGATGCTAATTGGCCCTGGTGGGATTCGAGCTTCGGGGCGAGTTTGAGTCGTCACGCATCGCGGTTTTCATGGCGACAATGACAGGATCCGTGACGCGGTGTCGCCGCAGCTCATCAAGCTTGACACTGGAGAGATCAAAATCAACTGGCGAATTCTCTATTCGTTTGATGATGGTCCCTTCGGAAAAACCGGCGTCGACGAGACTGATGATTGAATCGTTGTTCAGCGTCGGTGTCTTTTCCAATTTCAGACTCGCGCCGTTTTCCTCTGCCGGCGGCCTCAAGATACGCACCGTTGCGCTACCTGATGTCGTACGCTCGCCCTGATTTGAACCGCTCATTCCCCTGCCCGTAGTCTCGCCACTCGATCCGGAGCGCCCGCCAAAAATGTCTCCCCCCGCACGGTCTCCCGTCGATCCTCTCGTCGCTGGATCTGAGTCTGAAAAACTCCAGTCGTCGCCGGTGAAAAGGCCGTCAGCTTGCGACAGCATCGCAAGAATAATATTTTCGCTTACGCCTTGGCGTTTGAGTTCAATCAAGCGGTCTGGCTCGAGGTCGAAACGATTGGGACGACTGTGAATGATTGCAATCACAGTCTTCTCCTTAAAGCCTGCGCGCACCAGCTTGGTGACCGCAGTATTTGTCATCGGAGTTGATGGGGACTGGGCCATGGTGGCCGCGGTTGCAAGCAAAATTATGAGTGCGACGGCCGCACTCTTAAGCAATACCTTCATTGAGTTCTGTTTCATGACAACGGGCATTCTCAATTACCACCGTTTACTGCCGGGCTGATCGGGGCCGTTGGCGCGGCGGCGACCGCTTTTGTACGCCGGTAGCGATAGCTGATCCTTTTCACGTAATCGCGAGTCTCCCGATACGGGGGGACGCGACCGCCAAACTTCATAACCGCGCCTTCGCCTGCGTTGTAGCTCGCCAGCACCAGGTCTATCCGGCCATTAAACTGTTGAATAAGCTGTCGCAAGTAACGCGTGCCTCCGGCGATATTTTGCGCCGGGTCGGATGGCTTTTTTACACCCAAGCGGGCGCTGGTTCCGGGCATTAGTTGCATTAAGCCACGTGCGCCTTTTGGCGATAGGGCATGAGTGTTGAAGTGCGATTCCTGTTCCATCACACAAAAAATCAAATAGGGATCAACGCCATACTTCGCTCCGCTCTGTCTGATCAAACTATCAATGCCTGGCCTGCCAGTCGTCCAACCGCGTTCTTTTCTATGAGAAGGGTTGGATTCAGCAAGAGTTTCCAGCGCTTCCCGCTCAATGTGGTCAACCCGGGCGCGCTCAACAAAGATGGAAAGCGAGCCGCGACGATACCAAACACCAGCCGTTGATTCGGTGACGTTGTCGGCTTCGACCCGTGCTCCACCGATCAAATAAATCCACGCTGGACCATCACCGGGAACCGGAGCGATTTTTTCCTGCGTGGGAACTTTTGCAACGAGAACGTTATCTAGCGGCTTTGAGATCACGCCGCGCTCGATTGCCTTCACGCGTTCGCGAGCAATCAAGTGGCTGATTCCATCACGCCGGTACCAGACGCCTTGTGCACTTTCCCAGGCTTCTTCAACCGGAAAACTACTCCCATCGATCATTTTCAGGCGAATCCCGGGCGGGGGTTGCTCAATCGTCTTATGCTGTGACTTGGTGCGCCTTGCCTTCGTTTTCTTACCGTAAGCCGCAGCGCCACAACACACTACCAGTGCGCACGCAATGAGAATTCGCAATGTCCGGCTGTAGATCATCATCTGGAAATGACAAGTCTGTTTAGAGCTCGAGCGGATCGGCCAACGTTCTTTCGATCATCGTTTCTTGCGTGGCAACTGGTGCAAAGGTGTGCGACGTACCGAAATAGTTGCGCCACGCCACGTCGACCACTTCGGGAGTCAACGCCAGCGAATGTCCGTCAAACAAACAGATGTCTGTAATGCGGTCCAGCAGATCGCGCGGTTCACAACCTTTCATCTGGCGATGTTCGATGCGGTACTTATTCAGGACGTGATCGAGGGCGACTTCGTCACATTGGATTCCACGGTTGTAGGCCTGACGTTTGAAGATCTCGATGTAAGCGCGCGGAGTCGGCGGTTCAACGCGTGCGCGATAGCCCATGCGTCGCAGAAAAGCCTGGTCGGCGAGGTCCTTCTCATCAAGATTAGTTGAGAAAACTACGAGCTGTTCAAAAGGAACCTCGATCTTCTTGCCTGTATGCAAAGCCAGATAATCAACGCGACGCTCAAGCGGAACGATCCAGCGGTTAAGCAAATCCTGAGGCGCGACGCGTTGCCGGCCAAAGTCGTCGATTACGAGCGTGCCGCCATTTGATTTCATTTGAAATGGCGCCTCATAAAACTTAGCCGCTTCACTCCAGGTGAGATCGGCATTCTCAAGAGTCAGTTCACCGCCAACGACGACCAGCGGCCGATTAATCAGCACCCAACGGCGGTCGTACTCAACCGGAGTGACCTCGGGCGAAGCAATGCGGTGACAATGCGAGTCGAACACGCGGATGATCTGGCCATCAATTTCCACCGCGTAAGGAATCCAGATCGCTCCTGGCAGCGCACCATTGATTCGTTCAGCTACCGCTGTCTTTCCCGTGCCCGGCAAACCAGTTAGAAAAAGCGATCGTCTCGAATTGATTACGCAACCCAACGTTTGCAGGAGCGAGTCCGGCAAAATCAAATCGTGGAAGGCCTGCCGCACGGTATCCATTGAAGCGGGATGGGACGGAATAGACTGTAAACGCATCATGTGCGCGTAGTCGTTTAGTGAAACTGGTGCAGCGCCGCTATAACCGCAAACCGCCAACAGCCGGACCAGACGGTCCCAGCCATGGTCGAGCATCGCATAGCGTGTTGACCCCAACGTCGTTTGCAGTCGGACCTCGATCAACTTTTCGCGATATAGTTTTTGCAATATCTCTTCGGTCAGCGAGCGCGGTAAATGGAGGCGCTCGGCGATAGCGCTGGTGGTAGGCTCAGGAAGCATCGCCACGTGCTTAAGTGCGAGCTCGCAAAGAAAACCTTCACCGACTCCCAGTTCCGATATCTCCTCGGGAACAGGAGGGCCCATTGCTTCCACTTCCGCGCGAGACAGCATCGTTGTGTGCGACATCATGATTTGTTCTCTTCCCTAAAAAGTCTGGCGGAATTACCTGCCCGCTGCCGCAAGTGTTCCTGGAATTGCAGCCAATGTATTCTTTGCTGCTTCTGACTGGTCCGCCTTGCCAACACGCTGGTAAAGATCGGCGAGGCGCCTGAGCGCAAAGCTCGAATTCGGATCGATTCGGCGCGCGTCTTCGTAGTACCTGATTGCGTCGTCATCGCGGCCAAATCTTTCCAGCATGCGCGCCGTGTTCAAATTCCCAGTCAGCGGCCCCGCGGCGCGCGCGAAGTGTTTGAACGCATCCTGGAATTTTCCGAGACGGCAAAGCGCAAGACCCAGGTTGTTGAGGATGCGGTCATTAGTAGGGTCTAATTTCGCTGCGCGCTTCAAACGATCAACAGCCGCGCGATAGTTGCCGTTTTTGTAAAGCGAGAAGCCGAGATTGTTAAGAGTCTCAGCATCTTCGGGTTCAACTTTCACCGCCCGTTCATAGGAATCGCGGGCGCGATCAGCCAGACCCTTCCGATCATAGGCAACACCAAGTAGGTTGTGCGCCTCGCTTAGGGTTGGATCCAGCGATGATGCAGTCGAAAGTTCGGCAATTGCTTCGTTGATTCGACCGTTCAATAAATAGGTTCGGCCACTGTCGAGATGCTCTTTCGCGGAAGACATGACGTTTACTTTTGCCGGCGCGGGATTGCGAACGTCTTCAATGCGTTCGACGCCAACACTCGCAAACTTTTCAGCATCATCCTCCGTCGTCCGGCGCAGCTTGTGATCATTGCCGCGGCCAAATAGTCTGCCAAGCGCCTTAAACGGAGCAGCCAGCACCTTGACGACTTTGTTGCCGCCCTTCTTTTGTTCCTTCACATTGCCGGCGTCAGAGCCCGAGTCTTCAATCACATTCACGTCCGGGTCACCTTCGCGTTCGGTTGTAGTAGCACTCCACATCGCAGTTGCGCTGAGGGTCAAAACGAACGCAATTAGAATGGCAATTAAGGTGCGCTTATTCATGACTAAACTCCTTTTACATCCGGCCGAAAGTGTCCATTAGTTGAAGGATAGCGGGGCCAAGAATTGCTATGAAGAGCGTCGGGAATAGAAAGCATGCGAGCGGAAATAACAGTTTCACCGCCGCTTTCTGTGCTGCCTGCTCGGCGCGCTGGCGCCTCTTAGTGCGCAGCGAATCTGAAAAAGAGCGAATGGCCTTCGCGATCGAGGTGCCAAATCGATCTGTCTGAATCAGCATGGCGACAAGGCTTTTAAGATCGTCCACTCCTGTCCGCTCGGCCAGATTTCGCAACGCCTCGTCGCGCTCGCGCCCCACCCTGATTTCGAGGTTAGCCATTTCAAATTCTTCGCTAATGTCCGGATGCACCTCTTTAAGCTCACTGCTTACCTTCAACATAGCGGCGTTCAAACCTAGTCCCGCCTCAATCGAAATGACCATCAGGTCGAGCGCGTCCGCCAGTCCCCAGCGCACACGCAATTGCCGTGAGCGGATCAAACGACCGAGTACATACCGAGGTAGGAAGAAACCCGCTACAAATCCGAGCAATACAAAGATAAATGCGGTGTTCAGCGGCTTTGCGAGAATTGCGCAGGTCAACGCAACTGATGCCGGCAATGCGCTCATCGTTACCAATTGAATTGTCCGATAGATAATCGGAGCATTTCTTGAACGAAAGCCCGCCTGCATTAACTTCTTCTGCAATTTCTGAACTTCGGCGGCCGAGGCCGGCACTAGTTTGTTCAGCGGCGTCGCGATTCGTTCAGTAAACTTTTCACCCGAATGTTGCTCTATGATCGAGACCGGGATCGAGCCGGAGCCCCCGGAAGTTTCGCGCAGTCTTTTGAGCCGCTCGGTAGCCGCACTCTGTGGACGATACAAAATCCAGTAAACGCCGAGCATGCCAAGCGAGATACAAATGAAAGTGGAGATGGTGATGATTAGTAGCATCGTAGTTATTTGTCAGTGGTCAGTGGTCCGTTGATGACTTTAGTGTTCATGTTTGGTTGGGGGTTCAGGAAGTCAGTAGGTTTGGTTTGGCGGGTCAGCTCGGTCGGATTTCTGCAACGGACCATTGACCACTGACAGCTACGGTTTCAAATTTTTATCCTCAGGATTTTTCGCACAATCAACATGCCCGTAATTTGCATAAACACTGCAGCGGCTATTAGCTGGTGGCCGCGCGGGTCTTTCCAGAGCACGCTCATGTATTCAGGATTCATTAGCGTTACGGCCACAGCGACAAAAATAGGCAAGCCACATAACAGCCAGGCCGATAGACGAGAGCTCGTCGTCAATGTTTTCAAGTCGCCCAGGATGCGGAACCGTTCGCGAATTGTGTACGCAACCTTTTCCAGTACTTCAGCCAGGTTGCCTCCGGTTTCTCTTTGAATAAGAACTGCCGTAACGCACATGCGCAGGTCGAGCAGCGGTATTCGTTGAACCAGATTTTCTAGCGCGAGCTTTAATGACAGACCCAGATTTTGTTCTTCGTAGGTTTTGCGAAATTCGCCGGCAATTGGTTCGGGCATCTCCTGTGAAACCATCTGGAGAGATTCAGAGAATGCGTGACCTGCAGCCAATGCGCGGCTTATCAACTCCAGCGCATCCGGAAGATGTTCAAGAAATTGATCAAAGCGCTGTTTGCGTTTCCACCAAACGTGGACGAACGGCAACGCTGCCGCGAGCAATGCAACACCCACAATTAAGATGAGCGAAACACTGATAACGGACACGGCCAGAGCTGCCAGTATTCCGGCCATCGCGGAAAACATAACCAACCGTGACGGCGTGATGTGAAGGTCGGCCTGGTCGAGCACCCGCTTGAGGTGCAATGCTGTCTGAATGCGCAACAGCGCGCGATTCACCGCCGGAATTTCGCTCATCAATTCTGAGCGCGCGAGCACGACTTCAATGTCTTCCGTGTGCGCCGAATGAAGTAACGCCTCTTCAAGCCGTTTCTGTAAGCGCTTGCGCTTTGAGTCTGACCCGTGCGTGGCCAACAGGTATGTGCCCAACACGAGAAACAGTCCAAACAGAAATACTAGAAAAGCAATCATCATGACGGTTACATTTCCTCGAAAAATATGCGGGGCAGTTGCATGCCGCAGGCCTTGAGCTTGTCGGCAAAGCGCGGACGTATTCCCGTCGGGCGGAAACGGCCGATTACTTCTCCCTGGGGAGTGATACCGGTGCGCTCATACTGGAAAATTTCCTGCATGGTTATTGTGTCGCCTTCCATTCCCGTGATTTCCGAGATGGAAGTTACCCGGCGAGAACCGTCGGACAATCTGGCAACCTGCAACACCAAATCAATTGCGGCCGCGATCTGCTGTCGCATAGCGCGTTCTGAAAGTCGCATTCCCGTCATCTGAATCATTGTCTCTAATCGTGAGAGTGCATCCCGCGGGGTGTTTGCGTGCACCGTCGTCAAACTGCCGTCGTGCCCCGTGTTCATCGCTTGCAACATGTCGATTGCCTCGCCGCCACGTACCTCGCCAATCACAATGCGATCGGGACGCATGCGCAAAGCGTTCCTCACCAAATCCCGCTGAGTCACTTCGCCTCTGCCCTCAATATTGGGTGGCCGAGTCTCCAGGCGCACAACGTGAGGCTGTTGCAGCTGCAACTCCGCCGAATCCTCGATCGTTACAATGCGTTCGTCGTGGGGAATAGAGGCGGACAAGGCGTTCAGTAGCGTCGTCTTGCCGGCGCCGGTGCCACCCGAAATCATCGTGTTCAACCGCGCAGAAACACACATGTGCAGCATGTCTGCGATGTCTTTGGTGAGCGCCTTCTTCTCGATCAGCAAGTCCATCGTCAGTGGCGTTGTTCCGAAGCGACGAATGGAAAGGATTGCACCATCAATCGAAAGCGGCGGAATGATTGCGTTTACACGCGAGCCATCTTTTAAGCGAGCATCGACCATCGGTGATGATTCGTCTATGCGCCGACCAACAGTTGAAACGATGCGCTCAATAACGCGCATTAAGTGCTCATCATCCTTAAAAGCAACGTCAGTGATTTCCAACTTGCCGTTTCTTTCAATGTAGATTGTTCGGGGTGAGTTAACGAGAATGTCGGAAATAGTTGGATCAGCTAATAAAGGCTCGAGCGGGCCAAGGCCGAACAGCTCGTGCTGGACGTCGTTTACCAGACGCTCTTTCTCGATGGTAGAAAGCGGCATCGACTCCTGGGCCAGAACGCTTTCAGCCAACCGGGACACTTCAGCGTGCACTTGTTCGGGTGTAAGCGAAGCAAGTTTCGAAAGGTCCATTCGGTTAATGAGTAACCGGTGAAGACGAGACTTCATCTCCTGGAAAGTATGTGGCGAATTTTCCGATCCATTTCCTGATCCGAAAACGGCTGTATCTCTTATTAGTCTTTCGCGAAGTGCCATATTGGTTAGGAGCCTTCCTTGAATCTCCTAGATCTTTTCTACTGAAGCCTGAAGCGTAAGTGGGCGAGAAGAGACCTCGCGTTTAAGAAATGAATTCCAAAGACTCCGGCGCGGCTTTGACGGTTCGATCGTGGCCACACTTTGCTGGATCTTTTCAGCAATACTTCTGATCTCATGTGCAATTTTCGAGTTCGGATCTGACTTAACCAACGGCGTTCCAAGGTTGATTGAGTTAACGGTTGTCTGATAATCGCTAGGCACGAAACCCACGACTGATTCACCGAGAAACTTTTCAACCTGGCGCAGATCGAGATCGATCTGTTTACTCCAGCGATTTACCACAATGCGGATTTTCTTTCGCGGGTAACCAAGTCGATCAAAGATTTCCAGTGCTCGCTGCGTGCTGCGAATGGCAGGAATGTCCAGAGTCAAGACGAGGACGATTTCGTCTGACTGGTCGAGCGCGGCAAGAGTGATGGCGTCAAAAGTGTGTTGGGGATCGAGCACCACGTAATCAAAGGACTCGCGTAACCTTTGCAGTACTTGAAATACGTGCTCCGGCTCGATCTCATCCGCCGAATCAGCCTGCTTTGGTGCTGCAAGTAAGGAAAGGGTAGTGGAGTAAGGCGCGACAAAACTTGAGATCAGTGAATCATCAAGGCGCTCGCGATGCTCAACAGCTTCCGCTATCGAGTATTTCGGGTCCAAACCGAGAAACAGCGGCAGATCGCCGGCTTGCAGATTCAGATCCACCAGAACAGTTGGGACGGCACTGGCTGCGGCGAGATTGGTCGCGAGAAAAGATGTGCCGCATCCTCCCTTGCTCGAGAACACCGCAACCATCTTTCCTTTTTTCTTAGGAGCTTCAACCTGACCAACGGCAAACTCCGTAATGCGATCCAGAACAGTCTTTAACTCTTCGGCGGCGACAGGAACATTGAGAAATTCGCGGGCGCCCGCACGCAGACTCTGCAGTATCAACTCACCTGAACCTTTCGGCGCAGCCGAAATTATGGCGGTCTTCGGGCACTCTGTAGTCAGCTTCTGTATGAGTTGAATAGATGCATCGGGATTAGAGCCAAGTGCGATGATTGCTGCTGCCGGTTTGAGCCGCACGATCTCGCCATGCACCTGTTCTGCGTCATTGCCGCCCGCCAGTAACTGCGCGCGCCCATCTGCAGCGAGCGCCGCGCGGATTTCCTTGAAGTTATCGAGGCCTGAACTGAGAACAACAAATGTTATCGGTTGTGTCATTTTATGTTTGCTTGATCGGTGGAGTTTATGAATTCGGGGGCACCCAGCCGGCGTTCTCTGCTGTCAATGTCGTCGTGTAGTTGGGCATGTCAACTGACTTAACGATTAACGGAAGAACGACGTTGAACTTGTAATTCTGAATACCCACCGTGACCGTCCCTGTGTCGAGTGCGAAGGCCGAGTAACTAACCGTCACGTTGCTTTCTGTCAGATTCTCGAGCAGCGGTTGCGTGCCACCCGCCGGATCTCCGTACACCACAACTTTCTTGATCCGGTCCACCGACGTTCCAGAGTTTGGACAACTCGCTTGATTGGGATTGCATTGAAAGACCGCGTAGCGAGCGCCACGACGGGCTGCGTCGGTTAGAGCGTTATGCGCCCACAGCACTCGACCGAATTCGACGACTGCGAACATGACGGTAAAAAACACGGTGGCAGCGATGGCAAACTCCACCAGGGCGGCGCCGCGTTCTGTCTTTTTCTTTGTGTTCAAATCAGTCATTGTGAAACTTCAGACCAATGGTGTAGTCAACAAATAACGCATGGTGACGCTGGGCTTGACATTGATGTTCAGGGAGTAACTACTGTTATTCAGCAAACCGGCCAGATTGAAAATCGATTTATGTTGAAAGCCCGTGATCTCAACTTTGACGGTTGCGGGTACACCCTGCGGAACGCCTAAACAATCGGCATCATTCGGAGTAACAGTGACCTGAGACGTCGCTAGTCCTTCTAACAACGGACTTCCGGTGCCGGCAGTGTTGCCATAGACAACCAGGTTTTTCGCATCCTTGCCTGAGTTGCAATCGACTTTTGCAGTTACCAGATAGCGAGCTCCGTTGCGCGCTGCCTTTGCGAGCGTGGTGTACTCGTAAAAATATCTTCCGAATTCAGCCGTGGCTGCGAAAAGCAAAATGAAGATTGGCAACACGATTGCGAGTTCGGCCAATTGCACGCCTGCCTCATTGCGAACGAGGGCCAAGAGATGAAAGCGCCGCAATCTTCTAAGTAAACGAATTTTGCGAATGCGCGCGTACGTGTTGGAAAATTTGCGTATCATTTGTACAGCACCGGCACAGCCAATAACGGATCGCCAACTGGACCATTCGGGTCGTACGTACCTTTGCCCACCGCCAGCCGGTCTTCTATGTACTCTGCCTGAAGGTCACCGCCGCTGCCGTTTGAAGGTTTCGTTCTCAGAAAGAATGCGCCAAAGCGGGTGAACTTAACTTCGCAACGCCCTTGATCGAACTCACTTACTTTTACAAGCGGAATCAACACCACGCGTCTCATATCTACGCCGGGATGTGCAGGCGCCGTAACGTACCTCGAATCGCAGGGAATCGCCCCTGGCCGGCCACAACCGAGATATTTGCTGTAGCTTGGATCGGCTGGGGTTGCTCCCTTCCAGGGAATGCCTTCTTTGATGTTCGTATCGGGCGGTTCAGCGGTGGGGTCGAGCTGGCTGCCACCGTAGTCATCGAAACGCGAGTTGAGACCTGTCCGAACCTTGCCTGCAGTCAAACCAGGTTTGCAGTCTGTGGTGTAGGTTGCTCCCACCTGCGCACACGCATCGACACCCGCTCCGATGCCGAAGCCGACATCAACACCGCCCGGACCTGCAACTGCCAGAATTTGATAGTCGCCGGGTGAAACCATGCTGCCGGTTCCAGCTCGGATCGTGTAGACCTGTCCAGGGATTAATTTTGTGAGATCGTTGTCGATCAATACTGAAAGCGGAATGAAATTACAGAACGTATTGATTGGCACTGACAAACCAGCAGTCGCTGTGGCCGCCATATTCTTGCTTCCACCCAAAACCATGGAGGCAAAAGAAACGCCGACGGGACTGTCAGGTGTTGTGACTTTGACGAAGCGGATTGTGGGAGCTAGCGCTAGAGTAGTGGCAGCGGCTTCGCTCAAGTATGGTCCCTCGAGGTTAGCAGCCCAAACCAGGTTGTCTGCAGTGAACGTGACATTGTTCTTATTGAACTCGTAATTGTTCATTGCGGTGACAGCCCGGTTTCGCCCCAATATGATCCCGCTAGCGTTGGAATTGATCCCCGATGCGGCTGCGAGTGCTGCGGCATCAGCTGCGTTCTGCAACTCGGCCTTTGCCAGGTAGAAATGGCTGATATCCAGACCGAGTCCCACAGCCAATAGCACCGCCAGCATCGAGACCGTCGACAAAACTAGAACCGAACCGCGTTCTTGTTTTCTCTTTGCCGCTACCGATATGTTTTGCTTTTTAATCATCGGTCTCCTCCGCAGTCGTCAACTCCGCAGTCGTCAGCAACCAAGGTGCTATTTCGGTGGAGGTTGCAATAGGGTGTCGGCAGTTACTCGCGGTTCCGGAAGCGTTGGATTGATGACGCGAGCAGTCGTTACTGGTGCCGTACTAGCGGCAGAATTCGTGGACGATTCGACTGTAGTCGTCGCCTTGGGTTCAGTAACTCTCGGTGTTTCAACGGGCTTAGAAGTCGTGGGCGCCGTCGCTGGTGCAGTTTGCCCGGTGATCGTATGACCCGTTGGTCCTTCGATGCCCTCGCCCTTGGGTTCCACACCGAGAGGCGATCCCGTTTTCAAGCCATCGATGCCGCGCAACTGCGGAACGTCATCGCGATTCATCGGCTTAACCAACTGGGCCGTGACGATGAAAATCAACTCAGTTTCATTTTTCTGAAAAGACTTGGACTTAAACAAAGATCCGAGGACGGGAATGTCACCCAGCACCGGCACCTTCGAAAGCGTGCGCGATTCGGTGTTGTCCA
>JBDUCC010000034.1:0-16895 GCA_040003675.1 bacterium
ATCATCTGCCTCGTGGGCGTGCTGGTCATGCTCGTCGATGCTTTTGCCAAGCCAAGGCAGCGATGGATCACCGGCGGCATTTCCCTGGCCGGCCTGGTTGCTGCGGCTGCTGCGTCCATTTGGCTGTGGCTGTCGTGGCACAGTGTAAGCCAGGCATTTAACGGCATGATCGTTTTGGACGAGCTAAGGCTGGGATTCACGATTGTCTTCATAGTTGTTTCAGTGCTGACGATTTTGATCTCCATGGTTTGGGTGGAAAATGAGCGGCTGCCGGCGGGCGAGTTTCATTCCCTCCTGATGTTTGCAACTGCCGGCATGATGTTTATGGCCTCGGCTGGCGATCTGGTAATAGTCTTCCTGGGCCTCGAGATACTGTCGATCGCGACTTATGTCATGTGCGGTTTTCGCCGCACTGACGTGCGCTCAAATGAGTCGTCAATGAAGTACTTTATTCTCGGCTCGTTCTCGTCCGCGTTTCTTCTTTATGGCATTGCGCTCACTTACGGCGCTACCTCTACCGCCGCCGGATTAGCCGGGACAACCAACATTGCTGAGATTGCACGGCGAATTCCAACTGCACAGTATCCGGCGTTGCTGTTCGCGGGCGCGGCAATGATGCTGGTAGGTTTTGGATTCAAGATTGCCACCGCGCCTTTTCATGTTTGGACGCCCGACGTTTACGAAGGTGCGCCCACGCCCGTTACGGCCTTTATGGCGGCTGGTCCAAAGGCGGCGGGCTTTGCATCTTTTATTAGGGTCTTTGTCTTCGCGTTTCCCTTCGTTGCTATGGCTGGTTCAGTGGGCGGACAGATTCACGAGGCCTGGCTAACCGCACTGGTGGTGCTGGCCATGCTGACGATGACCGTCGGCAACGTGGTCGCGATCGCGCAGAACAACGTCAAGCGCATGCTCGCCTATTCATCGATCGCGCACGCGGGCTATGCGCTGGTTGGTTTCATTGCCGCCGGCGCGGCTGCGGATATGGAGCAGCGCACCGCCGCCATTACGGCAGTTATTTTTTATCTGCTTACCTACGCTGTGATGAACCTCGGTGCATTCGCAGTCGTGCAGCTTATCTCGCGCATCGGAGATCGAAGAACAGAAGTCGAAGACTACAACGGCATCGGTTTCAAAGCGCCGTGGCTGGCGTTTGCGTTATCGCTATTTCTCTTGAGCTTGCTGGGAATGCCGCTGACTGCCGGGTTTATCGGCAAGGTGATGGTCTTTCGCGCCGCTCTCGACCAGGGTTACTACGTGTTGGTTGTTGTGGCTGTGCTGAACACCGCGGTCTCTGCATACTATTACCTGAGGCTGATCATTGTGATGTTTTTCCGCGAGCGTTCGACAGCGTGGGACGCGCCGAGAGTTCCTGCAAGCATCGCAGTTGCTTTGATCCTGACTGTGCTGGGTGTCCTTTACCTCGGACTTTTTCCGGGCCGGGTGATTGATGCGCTGCAAACGAAGAGGCCGACTTCGATTACGATGCGCTAAGTTGAACTTTGTTTTCAATAATTAGCGGCGACTCGGGGCGCCGCTTTTTTGTGCGGGTCTTTGTGGAAACTCCAAACACGAGTGAAAGCGCCGCCGACTATGCGGCCCGGATTCAGGCTGAACTCAAATCGGCCTGGTTACCTCACATTTATCGTGAACGCGTTCGCAAAACGCGCACGCGCGCCTTTGGCTTCGAAAAGATTAAGCCAAGAGCTCGGGTCGAAATTCAGCACACTTTGCTGGGCGTGGAAATGAAGATTGGGCAGCGGCGATTGTTGTGTCCGGATCTGGCGACCGCCCGCTACCTTTCGGTTTTTGCGCGCGCTGGTTGCGAACAAGTAGCGGTTCCTTACGACATTACCAGGATCTCGCAACTCGCTGACGAACTGGAATCATCCTGGCACCGAATGCTGCTGCTCGTAGATCACCTTGCCTCTCACAAGTCAGAAACATTTCGCAGTCGTATAAAGCAATTGCTGCTTGCGTCGATAAGAGATCAAATTGCGGAAGCCGGCGCCGGCGCGTCTGTTCCGGAGTTCAAACAAAGTACTAGACAACGATCGTAGTGGCATAGACTTTAGTCTGAGTGGTATAGACTTTAAGTCCGTGTCTGGTACGCCAGCACAGACTGAAGTCTATGCCACTCACACTGACTAAAGTTCTATGCCACTTGCGTAACATCTCGAATCGAAGTTTAATAGCGTCAACGATGGAAGAACCCAGGGAATTACGAACTGAAGAATCGCTGCCGCCGGAAACGGGCATCAACCTTCCCTTTCCTTTCCAACACACATTTTGCCGCTACGAGCCGATTGAGAAACGCGTCGAAAGAGCGCGCGTGCTTGTAGTCGATTGCCTGCTCCGGAATGAAGACGACATATCGGACGTCGCTCGCAACGAATGGGGTACTGCTACCTCCGTGCAAATCAAGCGCGAACGCTACATCGCCGGCCTCGCCCTGGAAAATATTTTGGGCAACGTCGAACGCCTCGTTAAGGAACCGGTAACCGAGGTGACGCATCTGGCGACAATTGCGACGGCTGCGAAGAAGTTCATTCCTGACGCTATCGTGCTGAGCGGCACGCTCCGCGACTTCGACTATTACAATCCTTCGGTACTCGAGACGTTTGGCGATTTCATCAGAACAACCACAATCCCGGTGTTGGCGATATGCGGTGGGCATCAGCTGGTCGGTCTGAGTTTTGGCGCGCGCGTTATGACCCTGGATCGTCTGGAGCAACATGAGCAACGCGATAACCGGCCCATCGAATACCAGTACCGCTTCATTCGCATCACCGAGCCAGGTGATCCTATCTTTCGGGGGATGTCGAATCCCGAGTCGGGTCTTTGGCAGGTATACACTACGCAAGCGCGCGTGCTGCGAGTTTGGCAGAATCACGGCTTGCAGCTTGATCGCGTCCCTGAAGGCTTTAAGCTTCTGGCGACTTCATATCTCTGCCGTAATCAAATGATGGTGAAGCGCACTGACGGGCAACTCATCTACACCGTCCAGTTTCACCTTGAGAAGTCTTTCGAAGACTGGAACAAGAGCCGCACGCGCTGGGAACATCAAAACGAATCGCGCGACGGCCGCATACTCTTCGAGAACTTTCTTTTCCTCGCACTGGCACATCGATCCTAAAAGCTAGACTGGTGCAGAATCCATCACCACACTTCCCAATCTGGGCCAGATGAGTTGGCCGCCGACACGCTAACCACGGAAACTCTGGCGCGCGCGGCAAAACTTCTTGCCCGGCGTGACAAAGATCTCGCCTCAATTCTTAAGCAACATGGACCGCCACCGCTTTGGGGTCGCAAGCCCGGCTTCCCAACTCTGGTGCAAATAATTCTTGAGCAACAAGTGTCACTAGCTTCCGCCGCAGCCCTCTACCGCCGCCTCAGCAAAAGTGTAGTTCCCTTCCGGCCGGACCGAATGCTTCTAATGGGTGAACCACATTTGCGGTCGATGGGTTTGACACGTCAGAAGACTGCCTACTGCCTGCATCTTTCTGAGTCGCTTTGCGAAAAGCGTTTGAACCTCAATCACTTGTCGCGTCTAAGCGATGACGACGCGAAAACCAACCTCATGCAAGTTAAGGGCATTGGTTCGTGGAGCGCGGACATTTATTTGTTGATGGCTTTGCGGCGGCCCGACGTTTGGCCCGCAAATGATTTAGCCCTGGCGGTAGCGATCAAACACGTTAAGAACTTGGATTCCAAACTCGGTCCGGACGAATTGTTAAAGATGGCTGAACCCTGGCGTCCCTTTCGATCAGTAGCGGCGCGAATGTTATGGCAATACTACCTGGCTCGTCGAAAAAGAGTGGCGTGATGCCGCTGCCGCCTCCACTATTTAGAGATAGTTGAGGTGGTAGTCATCTGCTTGAGAGCGGTGAGATCTATTTGCTTTGTGAGCGGCACGTTCTCCGTAGTGCGCTCGATCAACTTGTCGACCACGGCATTCAGATCATTAGTCTGCCGATATACCTCGAGCTGCTCGTCGGCCGACGTGCCACGCTCGAGAATCGTGTGGATGTGTTCCACTTCCTTGCGTGACCCTAATGGATCGAGCACGTCGTCGACAAAGTCGAGCAGCTCGAGGATCAGATCGCGCACCGGCACTTCCTTCTGCTTACCGAAATCGACCATTTTGCCGTCGAGACCCCAACGCACCGCACGCCACTTGTTTTCCTGAATCAACATGCGCCGGTATAAGCGGAAGCCGAGGTTCTTCTCTATCAGCATGTTTAGTTTCGCGACGATCGCCTGAAAAAGCGCGGCGATGGCAATCGTATCGTCAACGCGCGTGGGAATGTCGCAGATGCGAAATTCAAGGGTGGGGAAAAACGGATGCGGGCGAATGTCCCACCAGATCTTTTTGCCATTATCGATACACTTCGTCTTGATCAGAAGTTCGACATAACGCTGAAAGCTGCCGTAGGAATCGAAATGATCGGGAATGTCCGTGCGCGGAAATTGCTTGAAGATTTCGGTGCGATACGACTTAAGGCCGGTGTTGTGGCCCATCCAAAACGGCGAAGACGTCGTCAGCGCCAGCACGTGCGGCAGAAAATAACGCGCCGCATTCATGATGTGAATGGCGCGCTCGCGATCAGCCATGCCGACGTGAACGTGCAGCCCGAAGATCAGAAGCGACCGCGCCACGGTTTGAAGCTCCTGTACCAGCAGTTCGTAGCGCTCGTCTTCGAAAATCTTCTGGTCCTGCCAGCGTGAAATGGGGTGCGTCGAAGCGGCAATGATGGCCAGCCCATTCTTTTGTGCCAGGCTCGAAATAATGCTCCGCAGCCGGGTAATGTCCGCCCGCGCCTCGTCGATGTTTTTGCAAACGCCGGTGCCCACCTCGACCATCGACTGGATCATCTCGGGCTTGATCTGCTCGCCGAGCAACATCGTGCCTTCCTCTAGAATCTCGACAACGTGTGAACGCAACTCACGCGTTTGCGGATCGACGATCTGAAACTCTTCCTCTATTCCCAGGGTAAAGGTGCTAAACATAAGCTTCTAACCTCACCGCTGCGCGCCGCGTTCCAGCGCTTTCTTAATCATGCGCCAGTCGGGCGTCGCTTTCCGAATTAACTCATGTCGTAGATGTTTGAAGGCGCTGGCAGCCGAATGCACTGGACTATGCAGATCAAAGTGCACATACCACCTGCGCGGTGCAGCATCCACATAAAGGAAGTGCAGCACCGCATCGGTTCGCGATTTTTCGTAAAAACCGCCGCTCGTATCGCGGTGTCTGGCCCAGCGACTGGTAAAGTCTCGGCTACGCGTCAGCGTCGCTTCCAGCAAAGGCCAGGGAATAAACTCAATTCCGACACCGCCCTCGCCGTAGACATTGGTTACGTTTCTGATGAGATCCCAGAGGTCCTTCTCTTGCAATCTCGACACGATAAGCAGCAGCGCCTGTTGCTTGTCAATTGCGAGCGCGTTGAACGCTGCCTCGTCCGTTGCCGCATCCCAAAGGCCGGCCAACTTACCGTTCAAAGCGTCGCGCAGATTGGCGGGAAGCTCGGACCAAATAAGTTGCTGAGCGTCTGCCGGTGTTTCAACCGTTTCCGAGTTCACTTTGAATCAACAAACGATTCTCTTCCGAAAGATTCTGAAATCGCAGTCCCACACCGCGGCCTGGATTGTTATAGACCACTTCCGCATTGGCGACCACCTGCTTTCCGTCCGTCAGTGGAATGCGAACAAGGAGCGAGGCGCCCTCGGGCAAACTAGCCTGAGTATTCATGTAAAAACCGCCGACGCTGATGTCTTTGGTGCTGGCGACTCCGGTCGCATCGTTGCCGTCAAAGAACACATCGACGATTAGCCGCGAGCGGTCGTAGCGCCTCCGCTCGTCGGGTTCCGGTTCTTGTTCGTCAAGTTCATCAACCACGGTGAGTTTCTCCTGAGCTGTCAAACTTTACGCCATTGTACACGTTAGCTTATTTCTTTTCGCTGATTACGAAGGTCGGGACCATACCGCCGCCTGAGCTTACGTTAGCCAACTCTGTAAAAGAAAGGCGGGTAAAAGCCGACTTCACTTTGCCATTAAACAACAACGGATCGAGGTCTACCAATTGTTCTGCAAACTCAAAAGTACCGTCTGATTGCAGGGCTGGGAAAGTTTCGCGGGCCGTCGGCACGCGTTCCTGAACCAGATAATCGCCAATCTTCAGCGCCTCGGCCAGGGCGGCGTCCCATGCATTCTGGTCCGACATCCACCCGATGGTGATTCCGTGGCCGCCGTAATCGTCGTTTGGTTTCAGCACGAGCCGGTCGTTGTTTCTCTTTATGAACTCCAGCAACTCGATTTGCTCGCCATGGTAATCGCTGGTTTCATCACGCACCAGCCTGGTCCACGGCACGTGTTTCCGAATCGCTTCCTGCTCGTCGCCGGAAAACAGCGACGCGCGCCGCTGATCAGTTAACACCCCAAACAATGCTTTCTTATGAATCAGCTTCGAGCGAAAACTGTTCACCATGCAGATGGCGCCGGCACGATACGCATCCAACAGCGCCGGATACTCTCTCATCACCGGCAAGTACTCATTTACCAGTAACCGCTTATAAACGATGTCTATTTGAAAGTCGCCTGCGCGCAAGCGGTTGTCACTGAATTCCAGTTCGTCAGGCGAACAGATACGCGCCGGATATCCTTCCCTTTCAAAGAACTCCTTGAAAAGTTCAAACTCGTTCTGCGTCGGCACATCCTTCAGATCAACAATCGCAATCTGTGGCGTGCTGTCGGGTGTGCGACCGAGAAACTCTTCGTAGGAATCGAGCAACACGTCAAGCATGAAGCGCCGCCCGTACAGTGGCCGAACGTTGTAGCTCTCACCAAACCGCTGCATCACCGGAAGACGCAAGAAAATATCGAAGGCCGCATCGACGTATGCAATCCCTGCCGGGCTCTCTCCATTTAGTTCTACAAAGCTGTAAGCCTTTTCGGTAAGAAACGAATCCAGGCGCGCAGTCGGTGAAACGGCCGTATAGCCAGGATCGATGCTGATCAGATCACGCTCAATTTCCGTGACGCCCAGGTCCACGATGATGGAATCGTCAACGATGGCCGCGTCTTTAACTTTCTGTATTGCCGACCATACTGTCTCACACGCACCACGAATCATCGCGAAATCGTTTTCGCTAACGAAGTGCGGCCGGAGATAGGGTGACAACCGGCGGCCCCCAAAAATTAGCCTGGCTTGCTCGAGCCCTTCATCGAGCATCGCGCGGGAAGACTCTGCCAGCTCGCTGTCGCGAAGCAGTTCGTGATAACGCGTAACGGCGTCAGTCAACATAGGCACGGCAACGGAATCGTAAGACTGGAAATGCGTCAGGAGGGCGTAAGAGTATCACAGGCCGATGAGGCGCGGCCAAGGCTGAAGAACATAGGAGCGGAGCGTTCAGGTGGTCAACTATTTGTTGGCTGGCGGAATAGCGATGGTCACTCTTTTTTTATTACGAACAACTACGACGTTAGCGCTGGTGCTTTGATTCATTAGACCGGAAGCAGAGCGGGTAACGGTTGACTCGCCGTTTACCGACTCGATTACATCACCGGCCCGCAGGCCCGCAACGAATGCGGCACTAGCGGGTTGCACATAAACAATCAGCAAGCCACCGGTCGCGCCTAACCGCGCGGCTACCGGCGCTTTGATGGCAATTGTTTCAATCCCCGGAACCAGAAAGCGTGGCGACGGTGGTGCAGGTCTCTGAACGTCAAAAAGGCTGAAACCGAAACCGAAAGACGGATCGGGCGATTCCGCCAGCTTGATCTTGAACTTGAATGCTTCTGAGGCGGCTGTGCCTGGGCGCGCAACCGTGAAATTAACAAAGCTTCCAGGCGCCGCCTCTTGTAAAAACATGGAAAAGTCTTCGGCATTCAGCACCATCTCATCGTTCACACTCATGATCACATCGCCGGGCTTTAGTTCCGCCCACGCCGCTGGACTGCCCGGAACAACCGAAGTTAGGAGAAGGCCTTGTCGGTTTTCTGCCAGCGCTCTGGCGCGTTCCCCTTGCCAGCCGACCTTCAAGATACGCTCGAGAGTTAGTTTGCCGATCGATTCACCGCGTACACCCAACCAGGGACGGGGCACGCTCGCCTGTCGCGCAATCACGCGGCTGGCTGCACTGCGAACCAAGCCTACCGGTACTATCGACGCCTCATCACCTTCGATGGCGTTTACAATGCCAAGCGGTTCGCCTGAGTCGTTAACTGCGACGGCGCCCATGTTTGCCGGCGTGATCTTCGGTGACTTTATTCTCACGCGCGCAAGCGTTTTCGTGGCGCTCCGTGTTACGGCGACAACCGTGGCGTCGGTTTTACCGACACGAACATAGATGCCGCCTTTCGCGCCGGGGGCGCTTTGCGAAACCGGCTCTGGTCCGATCAAACGAACGTGCTGCCCAGTCTGGATGGCATCCTCGATCGCATCCGCACTCCTGGGAAGATTGCTATTGCTCAGTGTGATCACTGACAGCCCAGTCAACCCGTCAAGTCCGACATAACGACCCAAAAGATTTCTGCCGTCGCGCGCGACAACTTTTACGTCAACCGACGCAAAGCTTCGCTGGAATTCAGCCGGTGAAAAACCCGGGAATGCAGGAGAGCCGGCGACTGCAACCTTGGGTGACGAACCGGGTCGAGCCGGCGCCGCTGGCGCGGCGGGTGCGAAGGGCGTTGGCGGCGGCAGCTCAGCTTCCGCTTCCGGTAACCATGCGGCGATTGTTTGACCGTCGCTCAGCGCCAAGCCGGCGATAACGTTTGTATGGACCTCGCTACTCATCTGGAAAGCTTCATCAAGACTGGCAAGTGCGCCGAGCTGTTCATTGCCGCGCAGTAACAAGCGAATAACTTTTAGACCATTGAGACGATGCAGGATCGTCACCACCTGGGGTGCGGATACAGTGCTTTCCACTTGAACGGGACGTAGTGGTTTGGGGGGTTGCGTCTCGAGCCGTCGCGGTACCGCGACAGGCGTTTGCGCCGACGCAGCAAGACACACTACAAGAGACAACATCAGAGCTTGAGACGAACGAATCATTTGCGCGGTAGTCATTGCTTATTCATCTTGCCTCTACCAGGAATCTCTCAGCGAAGCCATCAAAGGTGCCGGGTCTCGCGCCAGCACGCGGGCCGAACCAAAACTCACCCGCGGCAGCGAAATTGTTCGCGGGCTTCCCCGTCCATCATCAACAGAAACTTTCAAGGATTGAGATGAAGTCCCGAGCGGAAACACGGAAGATCCCAACGCGGTTTCAGTCGGCCGGAGAAGCGGTGCGGCCGTGGCGCTTAAGTCTGTGGATTTCACGCGTTCGTTTCGTGCGGTCGCATACTGCGGCATCGAACTACCGCTACGTTTGCTAAAGGTCCGGGGACTACTTTGACCATCGGCTGAAGGTGAGTCATTAGCGGGGGATGCTATCGCAACCTCCATGTGTGCCTTGGGTGACTGTTCGTCCTGGCCGTTCTTATTAATCTGAGCTGCCGCTTCGGTGCTTGTAGTCGACGCCGGTTGATTGGTTTCCCCTACGGACGCCACTTGGTTATTACGGGATCTCACACTCACTAACGATACAATGAACCCCAATAGCAAAATTAAACTCGCAAAGGCAACCGAGCGCATGCCAAAGCCACCACCGGACCAAAGGTCACGTCGCGGAGCACGCGAGGTCGCGAGGCGCGAACGTAATCTAAAATCAAAATCGGCGGGTGCCTCAATCGTGCCAAGACTCGCCACCATCTCTTTAAGTTTGTCCTGTTCGTTGCCAAACGTTACACAGGTGGCACAGTCGCTCAAATGAGCTCGCGCCGGCGCACTTAACAACTCACCGGATGCGGTATCTTCGATTTCGCAACGCACGCTGCGACAGTCAGTTTTACTCATGGTATTCCTCAGAGATAAGCTTTCATTTTCTCCCGCAAAAAACCTCTTGCCCGGCTAATGCGCGACTTCACCGTGCCTTCGCTGGTTTGTAGTATTCCGGCAATCTCCTCATAAGTGCGGCCTTCGACATCGCGCAAAATAAGCGGCGCCCGGTATTTTTCCGGAAGCGTACTGATTGCTCGCGCAATTGCATTCCGCCGTTCTGTGTCAACCAATACTTTGTCAGGCAGCGGCCCGTCGTCAGCCGGATTGAACTCCTGAGGTTCCCCTCCGTCTCGCGACTGGAAAAACCCGGTAAGTGAAACCAGCTTGCGGCGTTTGCGCTTACGCAACTCACTGATCGCCAGGTTCGTCGCGATCCGATAGATGTAAGTTGAAAACGCATAACTTGTCTGGTAGCGTTCGGCCGCGCGATAGACCCTCACAAAAGTTTCCTGAGCCAGATCAACAGCGCCGTCATAATCGTTTGTCATGCGATAGATGTAGCTGGTGATTTGGTTCTTGTAGCGACCCACTAACTCAGCAAACGCATCCTCATCGCCTATCCGCGTCGCTTCCAATAACGCGTGGTCGCTAGTCGGGCTCACAGCGACTTCCGGCCGCAACGCGGCGGCAAAAGAGAGATTTTCGATCGTGCTTACAGTGTCCATCAGGGCAGGTAGGCTCTTACACGCGCTGACGAGCGTCCTTATTTAGCGATCTTCGCTCCGTTCTCACGCGGCCTTGGAAACAATTATACCCTGACCGACTACTGGCCGCAGTTCCTACACGCCTGAGAGACAGGTGGGTTCCGAAAGGATGGGAATCCAGAGAATGCAGCACATTTAACCCCAAAAAACGGTGATTTTGGCCGGGACAATCATGCAAAAACGCGCCTCACCATTAATGAGGCGCGCCAGCTAGCGAAAGACAAATGAAAATTTCGTCTACCCTTCGGGATTCTTGAACAAGGAATCATCTATCTTGACGCCGAAAACGACGGTCATAATACGAGTCTCGACACTGTCTCGCCCGTTCTCAGCCAGGACGCTGCGGTACGGTACGAGGGTGCTTTGGGCCCATCGATAGTCCAGGAATTTGCGGACAAACTTCACCGGCGCGCCACCTGCAGACGGTGGCTCCTCATACTCGAGCCAGAGAATGCGATAAGTTTTCGAACTGATGTAATACCGGGTGGATTGCTTATCCTTGTCCACCAGGTTAAGCACATAGAGGTCAAGGCCCTTCTGCTGCTCCTTACCTACCATGGTGACAGTGGAACCGCTTTCCTTGTAACGCAAAAGCGTATCGATGCTGTGACGGTTTTGCGAAAGGAAAGTGTTGGCTGCGTCCTGCCGCGGAGTAAATGCCGCGCCATTGATGATTCCCCAAAGACGTCCGCCACCGTAGATTAAGGAGTACTCCAGTGTTGGCGCCTTTTGATCCAATCGGATCTTGTCTTTGTCCATGCTCTCGCCGCGAACAAAGCGGCGCTCGTACGAAGCCTCTTCATTCTTGCCATCCGGGCCGTAGAGCAAGATGCGTCCGCGTTCAATCCCGTTGCGACGGATCTGGGCCAGCACGGGTCGCGAACCATAAACAAATATGGTCGCCTCAGCAAGCTGTTCAGCGGTGAGAACCTTTGGCTGTTCAGCGGCCAACGCGCCGGTGCTGCCATAAAAAATTCCCACCAAAAGGGCGCAACACAGTAAGAGGATTATGACTAGACGATGCAAGCTGATCTCCTGAAATTACGGCGCAACTCTTTGCGCATCAAGGATAACTGAATCAAGTGTGCGGATTGTAACACACGCGCGCCGGCAAAATCGGTTGGGGAAACGCCTTGAATTGATGCGCGCGTCGCGTGTCCGGGATGCCCCTAGCCAGGGACCTATCGACTTCTTATCACGGCTGCGGGCCCAGGAAAAGGTGAAGCGATCTCATTAGCACCGCGGCTTCAGCCCGGTGGTGAAGGTTTACAAAATGATTCTCTTAACCGTTTCCAACGGTTTCTCCTAATCCTCCTGCCAACAAAAAACCGTTCGAAACGGTTCCCTTTTTCAATTGACTAGCTCTCACCGGGCTGAAGCCGCGGTGCTAATGAGATCGCTTCGCGACGCCGAGCCCACGCCCTTACTATAAGCGGGCGAATCACAGCATCTTCTTGAGATTTCAAACTAAGCCCGCTTACCTCCTAATGGAATTGACAATGCTTCTGCTTAAATCGTAGTCTCCTTGGTTTTCCAACAGACAAAAGAATAGATGCAAATGAACTGGTCCCAATTCATGTGAATGAACCCGGAGCTTTCAAGAAAAATGGAGTGAGTTATGAAGAAGGTTGGTATTTTGGTAGGGCGCGAGCAGACTTTTCCGGAAGCGCTAATCAAGAACATTAATGACCGGGGAAACGGCGAGGTCATAGCCGAATATCTCAAGCTTGGTGGCATCAAACACGATGCACCGCCGGCTTACGATTTGGTAATCGATCGCATTTCCCATGAGGTTCCTTTTTATCGCGCCACGCTCAAACGTATGGCGCTTGAAGGAACGATCATTGTCAACAATCCATTCTGGTGGTCTGCTGACGACAAATTCTTCAATTACTCGCTGGCGAGCAAGCTGGGAGTTGCAGTGCCACGAACGGTCTTGTTACCGCAGAAGGACTACATCAAAGGAATCGTTAGCGAGAGTTTGCGCAACCTTGAGTTTCCGCTCGACTGGCAGGCAATTGTCGACTACGTCGGAATGCCCGCATTTCTCAAACCGTTCGATGGCGGCGGCTGGAAGAACGTTTCAAAGGTCAACTCGCTCGAGGAGTTGTGGACGGAATACGATCAAACGGGAACGCTTTGCATGACTTTGCAGGCAGCCGTTGATTTTGATCAGTTTGTGCGTTGCTACTGCGTGGGCCAGGAAGAAGTGATGATCATGGCCTATGATCCGCGCAAACCGTATCTATCCGGCGAACAATACGTCCACAATCCAGACTACCTGTCGCCGGAATTGGCTGAACGTGTCAGGAAAGATGTGCGCACACTTTGCACAGCGCTTGGTTACGATCTGAACACGGTCGAGTTTGCCATTAAAGACGGCATTCCGTATGCGATAGATTTCATGAACCCAGCGCCGGACGCTGAGCTTGCGTCCGTAGGCGAGTTCTACCACAACTGGATCACCAACGCGGTTACTGATTTGGTCTTCAAGCGACTTACTGAAAAACGCGAGCGGCCGCGTTATCGCTGGGACGCGTTGCTGAGTCCCGAACCCACTAAGACCGAGGCTGTCGCTTCTCGAAGCGAACAACAAGCGCCGACCATTGTGCCGAGCGCAGAAGCGAAAGCAGCAACGGCAGCTAGTGACATTAGTGAAAGCGATGCGAGAAAATCCGCGCCGCGCTCGAGTAAGAAAGAGAGCCGGAGTTCAAACCGGTCGAAGTCAACCTAACAAGCAGGCATTTGTAATGAGAAAAAAGGCAGAGCCATCCCAACTCTACCTTTTCATTTTTACAGGACGATTAATTTTGCTGAATGATTAATCTGCCAGGCGTGGCGTGCTGCGCCGGCCCAAAAGCTTGATGCCAAACAAACTGAGGATCCAGGCGAACAGAGACGAAGTTGCCAGCGACCAGCAGATACCGGCAAAGGATGAATCAACATAGGCGGCTACCAGCGCCATGAGAATGCTGGCGTTCGTTACGCGTGCAGCCAGCCGCCGTATTCGCAACGAGTGCTGCAACCAGTTTATGCGACGCAACTCTGAATTAAGGTAGTCATCGTCGTCGTTGAGTTGCGCATAGTAATCTGCTTCCCGCCGGGCATAGTCGATCAACGCCTTGTCGGAAGCCGCCATGCTTGCATCCCGATACTGGTTAATTACATGAGCGAGTTTGCCGTCGCGCAACGCAAGGTTCGCAAGCGCGACGCAGGCCTTAAAGTTTCGCGGTTCCAGCGCCACCGCCCTTTGCAGATTCCGGCGGGCTGCACCGATGTCTCCCCACTCCAGAAAGATTTCTCCAATCGAAGTCAACAAACCCGTTTCGTTGGCGGCACGCTGTGCAGCCAGCCGCAAGGCGGCGCGGGAACGCAGCAACAGCTTCGCGTCCTGAGCGCTGCTTGCCTGAGAGCGAAGCAAACGGGAAAACTGAAAAAGCAGCCGGCCATCATTAGGTAAGGCCGTAAGAGCCCGCCGGAAAGCTTCGCGCGCCTCAGCAAGGCGGCCGGCGATTCTTAGCTTGTTTCCCAGTTCTCCCAACATGAGCGCACGTTCAGGTTCCAACGCAGGAAGACAGTCTTCTTTCTCAAGTCCATCTGACGCGCGTCTCTTGCCGCCAAGCTTAAAGTCCTGCGTGGCACTTTCGAGCACGTCTGCGGAAGCGAGTTGCAGCTCGTTTGCCTCGGCGTCGAGCATTTTCGGATCGCTCAAATAATCGCGCAGCTCGATCGTGCGCAAGTCCATCTTGTCCTGGTGGACCAGGGGAAATAACTGCCGCACCATGTTGCGATAGCTTTGTCCGCCCGAAGCAAAAATGAACTCAACGTTTTTACTGACAACCTGAGTGCGGTAGCGATAGCGCACCTTGCCGCCTCTCTTAAGAGTTCGCACCGCTTGCGTCTCGACTCTTTCAAACTGTTCGAGGCGAAGTCCTTTTGGGCCGATGCCCAGCACGCGAAGCAAGGCCGGCGCAAATCCACGTCGTAACAAAGCGTTCCCGTCAAACTCGATCCGGTCGCGCCACGCCAGCAAGGGAATAACAAGCCAGGCTACCGCGATTACCGCAAGAGCAACGAGGTCTCTTTCCGAGCGCAGCAACAGCGCCGAGACAAACGTCAACACACTGGCGGCCGCGAGATAGGAACCGGGCGACACGCGCACGCTGGCGAGCCGCGACGCTTTTCGCGGCTGTGCACGCTGGCTCGCTACTTCCGCCAGACTATTCAAGCTCTCAATTTGATCGGCTTCGTTCATTTAGGGGTTTGAGTAGTGACGTTGCAATCTACCGGCACTTCCAATGAAAACGTTCCGCGGTTACTACCTGGTTCAGTGTAGCGCAAGTCCGCAAACTGAACGAGCGTCTGCGTCGTGCAATTAGGATCTGTTAGCTGTGCCACTGGAAATCGCGCGAAACCCAAAAAGACCTGCGCGCGATAGTCTTTCGAAGCTTGTGCCACTGCGGGCGACGAAAAGGTGTCGGGCTTCTGATAGCTAACAACCTTCGCGGGCCGGGAATCAGCATCGCCGAGTTTCAATTCAAAGCGATATGCCACACGTTCGGTTTCCACGATGCACAACCAGCGTAAAGGGTTCGCAAGTGTTGGCATCGCCGCCAACGCAACCACATGCTCATTCGTCGTTCTGCTGAAATTCGAAGCAACCGCCGAAAGCCGGCGCAACGCTACTGCATGCACCGCAAATAAACTTCCGAGATAAAAAACGATGATCACCAACGCGATGCGCGGTATCCCCGTTCCCGACCGCGATCCTGGCTGTCGCTTATATAGAACTAGAAGGATAACAAGAGTTAATATCCAGATAACGCGCAGCGGTGTTGCATTCGACAATCCTCCGCGGCCTGCAGGACCGAAGAAAACCAGCAGACTCGGTATCACTGCGACTACCATCCAAAGCACAATCTGAGTTTTGGTTTTTGAGGTTACCAAAAACACCGCGCCGCCGAGCACCAACCAAAACACAGGATCCATGATGAAAACCAAGTCGCCATAGAACCAGCGCGAGTTCCATGGTAATAGCAAGCGCACGCCATAGTTATTGGTCCAATCAAGCAAAGGATGCGTGGCTGTTACCAGAGTGGAAGCGATCAGCAGTCCGCCCAAGCGAGTTGCCGGCTCTCGCTTTCGCAAACGAGCGATCAATAAAGCGCCACCATGAAAGACCAGCGGTAGCGCCAGCGCCAGCGCGAGCGTTCCAACTATTGAATGAGTTATGCCGCGATGGTTTTGCAGATAAGCCCAGCGCCCGGAAACCAGGGTGAGAATATCAGCGTCCGGCGCATTAGCGGCGAGCAGGCAGAGCGTAGTAGCGCCGGGCGAAAGTTTTTCCAGACCGGCTTTGGCGGCAGCGAGTCCAACCAGGGAATGAGTCAGGTTGTCCATTCGCTGTCCATGTTGCTTTCAAGAACTGGACTGTGAACACCACGAGACAGATGCTAGAACGGTAGGTCTGCTGTGGGGGCCTCGGGAGTTAGTTTGGCGTAACGATCAGGATCGAGCTTTTGCAGTTTGTCACTCGCTTCCCGAGCAGCGGCCGATGGTGGCAGCGGGCCATCGCTGTCTTTGGCCCTACGTGAGGGCTCGACGATATTGAACAACAGGTCCGCGGCTTCCTTGTTCTTTCCCTGCTTTTCGTAAACCGCCGCCAGACGCAAATTTGCAGTTTCCGGAGTGATTACGGTGCTGTTCTTTTGTGCAAGCTGCATATATAACTGCGCCGCGTCGTCATATTTTCCATCAGCTTCTTTTGCCTGCGCCAGAGCAAAGGTGGACAACTCTGAAACCTCGGGGATGTCGCTCTTGCTCATCTCCGTCAGTTGGCTCAAACCTTTCTCGCGGTCACTGTAAAGCAGATTTGCGGCAATGAAGTAACGCGCCTCGGCTCGGTAAGGGTCGCCATATTTGGCGGCGACTTTCTCAAACTCTTCAATAGCTTTCTGCGCCCGTTCCTGTTCGCTGCTAAAAATTGGAGCGGTCGGAACGATCGGCGCTGGGGCCAGTGGGTTGGAAACCGGCGTGCTGGCAATGGCAATCGCGCGGCCTAACGCACGTTGAGCTTCATCCGCCTTTCGGTGACGCCAGTTCAACCAGAAACCAATAAGCACCGCCAATACAATGGCGCCAACTATTCCGTAGACAAGAGCCTTGCCCCTGCCTTCAAGCCGATCAGTTACCCGGTCAAAAATCTTGCCTGCGGTGTCCCGAAATTTGTCATGCTGCAGCTCGCGCGCACGTTTCTTTTTATACTTTGCCACTTATTTCTCTCTCGCAAGTTCCCATAGTGAACTGCGTTCTTTGG
>JBDUCC010000206.1:0-4978 GCA_040003675.1 bacterium
TCACTGTCTTCTCTTCTCCGTGGTTCGTCCTGAACTTGCGGCCGTCGGCATGTCGATGCCGTAGTCTTCCGCGTGCCCACTCGCACTTACTTCTGCTGGTGTTTGGGCTCGCGATGCCAGGCCCTCGCCCTCGAGCACTCTCTGCATCGCTTGCTCGATGGGCACACAAGGCCGCAGGGGCGGTGTGTCAATGACTGTGCCTGAACAGTTCAGTTGACTATCCCACTGCTCAAGCAGCACGCGATACTCAGCCTGCGGCTCTCTATTTTCCAGCGGCACCCATTGTCCATTCGCCAGTTTCACGCCAAAGCCCGGGGCGGATTGTAGTTTCGGATCGGGGGGCCGGCGCTCCTGTTCGGTCATCGCCATTGGTCCAGGCGGTGGCTCCTTTCCCTCTTCCTGCGAATTCAGAAAGCGAAACAAGCCCCACATCAAAACGTGAACTACGACTGCAAAGATGGTTAAGCCGACAACGAACTTCAGTATTCCACCAACACTGACGTCGCTCGCCTCATGCGTGACATCAAAGTTCTTGATGTGTGACACATCGGGAGTTTCCGTGACGTGTCCATGGCCGTTGCCATGTCCGTTGGGCTTCGACTGTTTCATCGGTCTTTGGTCTTAGGCCTCGGGCCTTTGTTCTTCGCTTTCTGCTTACCGCTCACTGCTCACTGCTTACTGCCTACTGTTTGCTGTTTGCTGTTTGCCGTTTGCTTCCCTCAGTGTTCCGAATGCGAGTGTGCCTGCTCCAGCACTACTTCAAACAGCGGATCGTTAATGGGAATCAGCGCCCGCCTATTCAACTGCCATCCAAAAACCCCCAGCCAGAGCCCACCCATCGCCAGCGGCGCAACGATGTCCATCCAATTAACGTGAAAATGTTCGCCGGTAAAGTTCGGTGTAATCATCCACCAGAGATCTAACAAACGCATCACAAGTATTAACCCGGCTACCAGCACCAGTTTGTGCGGGTCACGTTTTAAAGATCGAGACAGCAGAAATAGAAATGGGAACGCAAAATGTAATACCACCACGGCCAGCGCAAGCGCACCCCAAGCGCCACGCGTTCGCGGCAAGTACCAACGGATCTCTTCCGGCAAGTTTCCCGACCAGATAATCAGAAACTGGGAAAATGCGAAGTATGACCAAAGCATTACCAGCGCCAGCAGTAGTTTTCCCAAATCGTGAAAATGCAGTGGCGCGACGATATGCTTAAGCGGCTCGTATTTTGTCAGCATCGCCAGCACGGCAATCACAAACGCCAACGCGCTCAGTGCCCACGACGCAACGAAGATGAAGCCGTAGATGGTGGAAGACCATTCCGGATCGAGTGACATAAACCAGTCGATCGAGGCGAACGTTACAGTGAATACGAACAACACCATGCCGGGGCCGCTAAGCACGCGCATGCGCTTCGTAAAAAGTGGATCGCCCGTTTGATCTTGTAATTTCGTCCAGCGGGTCAAGAAATAGGCGAGTGTCAACCAAATCGCGAAATAGACTGCGGCACGTACCACGAAAAACGGCAAGTTCAAGTACAGCCGTGCCTTTTCTACGAGCGCCGGGCTATGCGCAACTTCTTCCGCGTGCGTCCACGGATAGAGCCAGTGCGCGCCCGCGACGATGGGAACGAACAAAACGAGCATCAGCGGTAGGGTTCCGGTTGCTGCCTCGAGCACTCTTCGAATTACCAATCCCCAGCCGCCGCCAGTCAGATGCTGCAACATCAAAAGCGCCAGCGCGCCGGCGGAGATTCCCACCCAAAAACTGAAGGCAACCAGATAAGAGCGGAAAAACTCGGCGCGGTTTGAAAAGAAACCAATAATCAAAACTGCAAAAAGCACCACGCCAGCCAGCAATGCGCGTTGCGGCCACGGTTTCAACTCGGGAGGCGCGTTGTAGGAAACGTGCATCATTGATGCTGACCCCCGGGTTGCGTTGACGGCGTCGCGGTTGTTGACGCAGCGCCAGGCTGCGCTTGTTGACCTTGCTGACTTAATTGCAGCGCACGAATGTAGGCGATGATGGCCCAGCGGTCCTGCGCCGGAATCTGCGGCGCGTATGCGGGCATCGCGCCCCAGCCATTGGTGATGGCATCGAAGAAATGACCCACCGGAGCTTGCCGCAGTCGATCATCATTAAAAGAAGCAGCGCGACGAAATCCGCGGCGCACGATCATGCCGTCACCATTGCCGGTCGGTCCATGACAAACGGTGCAGAAAATCTCGTAGCGCTCTTTACCTCGTTCAACCACTTGCCGGGTTACCGGCAAAGGAAAAACCTCAACGTCATCGGGATAAGCAGCCGCGCCGCTAGCGTTCGCGGCATTGTTCGTACCTGCATCACCCGGCTGTGTTGCAACAGGGGTCTGGTTTGGTGCGGTTGAAGTTGCTCTACCTGCTTTCTTACCAGTAAAGAATTGGGAGTCCGTTTTCAGGAAGCCGCGCGGCACAGTTCCTTCAACCAAGGGCCGCGACGAAAGCCCATCCTTAAAGAAAACTGAGGCGCGATAAGGCTTCATCTTTGGCTGGTCCTGCATGTCGCGACGGCAGCCAGCAGTGAGCAGTAAGCAGTGAGCAGTGAGCAGGAAGATTAAGAACGAGTGATGGGCAATGGACAGCCGGAGCATAACCGCGACGCGCGATATCAATTCGCACGTTTTGCTGCTCACTGCTAACTGCTTACTGCTCACTGGTTCAGATTTCCACATCGCTAACATTTCTCGCGCCCACTGTATTCAGGAATTGCGTCGTCTCAGCATGACTAAAGCGCGGATCGTTTGCCTCGATCACGAGGAAGAAACGGTCGCGCGTCGCCAATGCGAAATTCGGCGCATTGAACACCGGGTGATAAGGCTGCGGCAGCTTGTTAAGGACGAGCATGCCTAAGACCGCCGCAAACGCCGCCACCAGCACCGTGCACTCGAACGTGATCGGAATAAAAGCGGGCCAACTGTTATACGGCTTTCCGCCAACGTTCAATGGATAGTCGATAACTTCCATCCAGTACTGCATGAAAAATCCGCCGAGCCCGCCAAGTATTCCGCCAATCAAAACAATCAACGGCAAACTTGTGCGCTTGAATCCGATGGCCTCATCAAGTTCTTCGATCGGATAAGGCGAATATCCGTTAATTCGTCGGTAGCCGGCCTCATACGTGTGGCGCGCGGCCGCCACCAGCTCCGAGGGATTACTGAATTCACCCATAATGCCGTAGATGGACGGCGCCACGCGGCGCCGCCGTGACACAGACAGGTGCAAATCATCCGTCTCGTGTGGCTCAGTCTCGCTAAAGCTTTCGCGTTTCTCGTCCGACATGTTTAAACCTAGCTACCGCTCAATCAGTTTAGAGTCCAACCTTTAGGTTGCTCTTCTTTGGGCCACCTCAAACTAAAGTTTGTACTCTGAACTTCTTGTGCATTCCGCTTCTTGCTTTCTGCTTCTGCCTTCTGCTTACTGCCTTCTATTCTTCCACTTCTGCTTCCGGCAAAATCGTGCGCATCTCAAAAATTGAAATCATCGGCAGAAAGCGGATAAACAAAAACAGGAGGGTAAAGAAGAACCCAATGGTGCCGATGAACATGGTCCAATCCCAGGTCGAGGGCTGATACATGCCCCACGACGATGGTAGAAAGTCGCGATGCAAACTGGTCACGATAATCACAAAACGTTCGAGCCACATGCCAATGCTGACCACAATCGCGATTAACCAAAGGACCAGCAAGTTTGAGCGCAGTCGTTTAATCCAAAGAAACTGCGGCGTCACGATATTGCAAATGATCAATGCCCAGTAGGAACTCGCGTATGGACCATGCATGCGGTTCCAGATCATGTAGCGCTCGTAACGATTGCCGCTGTACCAACCAAAAAACGCCTCCATCACGTAGCCATAGCCGACGATTAAGCCGGTCGCCAACATGACTTTTGCCATGTTGTGCATGTGGCGCATGGTGATGAAACCTTCGAGGCCGTAAAGCTTGCGCAGCGGAATCGTCAGCAACAGCACCATGGCAAAACCCGCGTAGATCGCGCCGGCCACAAAGTAAGGCGGAAAGAGCGTCGCGTGCCAACCGGGAATGATCCCGACCGCAAAGTCGAAACTAACGATCGTGTGCACCGATAGCACGAGGGGCGTTGCCAGCCCGGCCAGTAACAAATATGCCATCTCATAGCGATGCCAGTGACGCGCAGAACCGCGCCAGCCCATGGCCAGCAGCCCGTACAAAATTTGAAATGGTTTGCTACGGGCGCGATCACGCAACGTGGCAAAGTCGGGAATCAAGCCGACGAACCAAAACATTGCCGACACGGTCGCATAGGTAGAAACAGCAAACACGTCCCACATCAATGGGCTGCGAAACTGTGGCCAGATGCCCATCGTGTTCGGATATGGAAAAAGCCAATATGCCAGCCACGGTCGGCCCAGGTGCATGATCGGATACATGCCGGCCTGCGCCACTGCAAACAACGTCATTGCTTCGGCAAAGCGATTAATCGAGGTGCGCCATTTTTGCCGCAACAACAAAAGGATTGCAGAAATTAAGGTGCCGGCGTGCCCAATGCCGATCCACCAGACAAAGTTGAGGATGTCCATTCCCCAGGCAACCGGAACGTTGATTCCCCAAAGTCCGATGCCCTCGAATAGAAGTTTGGTGATCGTTAGCAGCAGTAACTGAAACAGGATGAAAGACACCGCAAAGCCCAGGAACCACCAGAGCGGTGTTTTCCGCTTCAGGACAATCGAGCTGATC
The DNA here is from genome assembly GCA_040003675.1 of bacterium. Lineage (GTDB taxonomy): Bacteria > Acidobacteriota > Blastocatellia > Pyrinomonadales > Pyrinomonadaceae > PSRF01. The sequence continues at coordinate 4,751 of JBDUCC010000206.1, forward strand.
TTGTCGGTGACCGAGGCAAAGGTTAGCCCGGGCTCGACAACCGGCGCGGTCGAATGATGAATCGGTCCTATGTTGTGTGGTTCGTCTGCCATTATTCAACTAGTTCAGAGTCCAACCTTCAGGTTGCATTGTTGCCAAAGCTGCAAGCTAAAGCTTGTAATCTGAACTTCTTATTCACCGCTAAATACATAGAAATAACTCAAGCCAAAAACCTCATGGTCAGGAAGG
>JBDUCC010000035.1:0-16772 GCA_040003675.1 bacterium
CCGGGTGTCAGATGAAGTCGTCCTTCCAAAACCTGATACCTGATAGCGTCTTCTCTTCCTGACAGCCGATTCCTGACACCCGATACCTGGCACCCGACACCCGGCACCATCTTTCACTGCCGCTGAAACTCAGGGGAACCTAAAATCAAACCTACCATCTTGGTGATTGGGTCGGTGATGTTTGCATCAGCGCGCGCCAATTGTTGTCGCTGTCGCCCCGGACGTTGTTCCATCATTTCACCCTGATCGGGATCATTCATCTCAGTCCTGGCTGCCGCCGGTACGACCAGCGCGGTCTGATCATTGATCTGCCTCAACAGCGTTTCCCTTGTCTTTGCAGACATGTCCCCGGCGACAATTACGCTGAGAAAGCGATCCATCATCTGCGACTTGTCGAGCGAATCAGAACTGCTGCTACTTAGAAAGCGCTTCAGATCGATGCGCGTGCCGGGAATACGATTGCTGGCCAGCGTCAAACCAAAATTCAAGCGCTCCAGCAGCCCACCGGTGTTAACCCAACTCTCGGCCGCGTCCGAATAACCATTCGGCGTTTGAAATCCATAGAGCGGCTCGCCCATGCGAGCAATCCACTGATGCAAGCCGGGCCCGCCGTTAGTTTCACCGCCCAGCGTGCGGATGGCGCTGATTGCCAACTCAAAAGGCCGCTTAACCTTTGCGCGGTAAGCGTCGGGCGAATTGAACTCGGGCGAAAAGAAGATTGTACGCAGCGTTTCGCGAATGTCGCCGTTGCTTTTTAAGAACGTTGCCGCGACTCGATCGACCAGTGCCGGTGGTGGCGTATCCGAGACGAAATAGCGCACGAGCTTCGTGGCTACAAACTTCGCCGTCGCCGGCTGGTGGGCGAGAATGTCGAGCACTCTCAGGCCATCCTTGATTCCGCCCCCCGCGGGAATCTTATGACCCAGCACTACCTTTTCCCCGTCATCATGAACGCGCGGATTAAAGAAAAACCGGCCGGCATTTTCGCGCAGCATCTCCGCGCGTGGCCCATTCGTCATAACCTGAGCCGCTGCGGCTGCGCCACGCGGCGCGAAGATAGTCCAACCCGTAAAGCAGCGCGCCACTTCCTGAACGTCCTTTTGCGTGTAACGACCGTCAACGCCCAGGGTGTGCAGCTCCATTAACTCGCGCGCGTAGTTTTCGTTAATACCGCGACGTGCCTGCTGCTGTGGACGCTGTTGCTGCGGATCGTTTGTCATTCTGGGCAATGACCGATTCTGTGCGCCGCCGCGCATCAATTGGGCCAGCGGATTTTGTTGCGCTCGCTGGCGTTGATTTCCGAAGTACCCAGGGCCGTTTGACGAGTCGGGCCTAACGCTCTGGAAATTATCCAGATAGAACAGCATCGCCGGGCTTTGCGCGGTGGCTAATAACAACCCAGAAAAGTTGCCCATGGCGTTGGGCCGAATCGTGTCCCGGTCGTAAGAAACCAGTAACCAACGATCGGCGCCCTTACCGGCAAACACATTAAAGTGGTTGGTCCAAAAGTCGACCATCACTTCCAGCAACTGGCGTTCACTGTAAACCGCCCGCAAGATTCGCGACGCCTGCAACTCGGCTGTGATGCGTTGGGGCAATTGCAATCCGTTCTGCGCGTAGTATTCGCGCAAGGCCTGGCGATATTTTTCGTTGTCCATCGGATTGCCATTGGCGGCTGGGTTATTTGCAGGCGCGGCATCCATCTGCGTTTTCGACGCGCTGCCAGACTCACCATTCATCGCCGTTGCATTGGGAGTCTTCGCGTCGCTTGTTCCACCCGACGCCGCCTGCGTCTGCGCCCGATTATCACGGGCGGCTGCAAGTCCAGCCGGCAAGTCGCCTTTGCGTTCTAGTTGCCTTAGTAATTGACCCGGTTGCGGAAACTTTTCGTAAAGCTGTGCAGTCGACATGTTCAGTGTCGAGAGATTCTTGAGCTTTGCTTGTGCTACCTCATCGCTGATTTTTTCCGGCGACAATTGCTGGTTGATGTATTGGTCCAACCCGATTGCCTTGACGTGCTCAAGATCACCCGGCCGAGCGCCAAAGCCGAGCCGGTTCAAAACGTGAAGAATGCGCTGGTCTTCGTTAAGCCGCGTCGCGCTTGCCCGTTGGGCGTGCCCAACGTGTAGCAAACTGCCACCAACAAACGCGCCAATGATGAAAAGCGCGATAGCCGGGCGCACGATCCGGCTCAACAGATGGGACTTAGTGCCAAAGTAGTTCATATGCTCACCGTTAGATTTCCGATCGATTTTTGCAGGAACAAGCTGGTTTGTTCTTCCTGCCTTTAGACGCCCCACAGTGGCTGGCGGTTTATGAAATCGCGTTCTGACTTAAACCGTGAATAAACCGGGCAAACGGCGGGAAATAACTTATCCTACAGGCTTGGGAAAACTCACCGGACTCCGGTTCCGGCTGTATCCACCGCGCGCACGGCGAAGAAGAGCAATTTAGCATCCGCAACGAACGGAATAATTGATGGGGCGGATGAGGAAGTGGAGTGGCCTAAACGATGACACCAGATTATCAGATCGTGAGACTCAGCGAATGCGATACGCAGTGCCTTTCCAAATTACGATGACTTCCCCGCCGAGTTGTTCTGCGATGGCGCGAATGCCCGGCTCGTCGGCAGTTAAGGCGCGATATTGTTCTGAACCGCGGCTGACATTCACCGTGGCACGACCGGAAGCATAGTCAGAATCGATCCAGGTATTTCCCTGGCGGTGAAATACCCGCCCGGAAACTCTGCGGCTTTCAGCTGCGTTGCCCGCCGCCTTTTCATCCTTGTTTGAGCGCGACATCACCGAGGATAGTCCACCGACATTTTGCGAATCATTGCGTGAAGGGCCGCCCTTCGCTGAAGAAGGACGGGCTACCTCATTCTGTTCGCGCCTCTGGGAATAGTCGTAATCGCGACGACGCTTTTGTGACTCAGCCTCCGCCTGCGCGTTACGAGCTTCGCCGATTTTACTTGCGTCTTCTAAACCGGCGCGCGGCGGCGGCGGTGGGGCAGCGGCCTCAGTGGGTTGATCAGCAAACGTCGGTTGCGATTTTGCGACAGCACCGGATTGTCCGGGCTGCACAAGACCTGTTGTCACGCGATCAGCGCTGGCGGCTGTGTCGGGTGGACTAACTCGCGGCGCAACGACGTCAGACTTCTGTGATCTGGAAAGATCTTTTTCTTTCACGTCGGCTGGTGGCTGTTGTTGTTCAGGGGACCCCGCTGATTGAGAGATGTTGTCTGTAGTTACCTTCCGACCTTCACTATTACCCGAAACAGCTGTAGAGGTGGGTGTTTGGTTTTGCGCGACAAAATCGGTTTGCTGCTGCCGTCGCAAAGCAACGATTGTGATACCAATGATCGCAGTTAGCACCAGCGCTGGTAGCGCAAATCGCAGGAACGAAGGAGCAAACAATGCTGCCAGACTCTCCCGCAAGCTCCATCCCGTTTTCTCCTCCGTCACTTCATAGCGGCGCGCGACGCCGGCCGCTGGAACCAGGTCAGCAACTATGCGACGACAACTAGCGCAATCCGCGAGGTGCTTCGTGTATCGAGCACGTTCTGCGGTGGTTACAACCCCTTCGGCGTAGCAGTTCAATTCGTCCGCATCCAGATGAGCGCCGCTCGCCCCATCAGATTGCAGGGAGGCTTCGTCCCCGGGCCGCGCCGAGGCCCTACGCCCCAGCGAGCGCAACAGTAGATCCATCTCATGGTTTTCAGTCGTTTTCATCAAACTATGCCGTCGTAAGAACGTCCCAACCCGCAACAACTTGCGTTTTCCTTTGTTGCGTTTAGCCTGTCATCTCCCGTTTGTTTTTTATCATCGGTTCGCTCACCAGCAGCGGCTCGATATCGGCTTCCATATGGAGCGCTATGTCAGAAAACGCCCGCTCTGTTTCGGGGCGCGTCCAACCATGTTCTTCTTTCAGCGACTCTTCAACCTGGCTCCGCAAATCGGCGTGAATTCTCGTTAGACGACGGCTGGCCGTAGCTTCATGGACGCCGAGAATTGCGCCGGCTTCGTGCAATTTAAGACCATCGAAATAATAGAGCTTTACTAGTAAGCGATCTTCATCCGATAAATGGCCGATGGAACCCGCCAGCGCTTTTTGTAAATCCGCGCTGGCCTGTTTGTGGGAAACTTCTATCTCCGGATTTATTCTTTCAGCATGACCACTCCACGGCTGCTTATCCTTCTGAATTAGTCGATCGAAATCGGCGTCATCCTCAGTTTGCACCAAACGCGATTGTTTTCGATGCTGGTCTACAGCCAACTGACCAACCACCGCCCGCAGCCATCCGGCCAATGAGCCGCGCCCAGAATAATAAGCCAGCTTGCTTGCCGGCTTGCCGTCTGCGCGAACTCTGAGACCGTGAAGTTCGGCCCATATCGATTGCGCCAAATCATCTGCGCCCTCATCGTTGGCACTGACTGAACGCGCTGCCGAACGCACCGTTGCTCCAAAACGTTCAACGAGATCTGTCCAGGCCTTGTCACTCCCCTGCTCACAAGCCACAATCAGACAGAGATCATCCGCCTGGAGTTTGTCAACGAAATCATTCACATCAGCAATCGAGGCCTCAGCATTATCCCGGAAAAGATATTTCTCAACCGCTGCTCTGATTCGTGGCGCCAGAGTTACGGCTGAGACAGAGTAGTTGTCGCTAGCACGGGCCATCAGGCGCGCCGCGGCGGCCGCTAATGCCTTCTCTGTTTCTTCAGCTTTTCGATTCACCAGGGGAACCTATCCAACGGGTTGTTATGCTAGCACGTTGCTTATGGCGCTGCGTGCTGAAAGACTTGGATGTTATTAAGTCCGGCGCGTTGCCGACGGGCTGATGGGTTGCGAACTTTGACACCCCCTGGACCGTGCGCTAGATTCCATTTTACTAACTAAGCGGTTCGGCAAAATTCCGCGAATTCATTCGTTAATGCTAAGAGTTACGGAAATATTTCGATCGATTCAAGGTGAGTCCACGCACGCCGGCCGCCCCTGCACGTTTATCAGGTTGACCGGCTGTCCGATGAGATGTGTATGGTGCGATAGTGAATATACCTTTAACGGCGGTGCGCACATTTCGCTGGCTCAGGTTATGGACCAGGTCACCCAGTTTGGTTGTCGGCTGGTAGAAGTAACTGGCGGCGAGCCCCTTGCGCAACAGCAGTGCCTGGATCTGATTACGACTTTGTGTGCAGCAGAATATGAAGTATTGGTCGAAACTGGCGGATTCTTTTCAACCGAGAATGTTGACTCGAGAGCAAAGATCATTCTGGACGTGAAGTGTCCAGCTTCAGGCGAAGAGGGGCGTAACTATTGGCCCAATCTCGAACTTGTGCGAGCAGACCGCGATGAAGTGAAATTTGTGATTGCCGATTTAGCAGACTGGGCCTATGCACAAAAGATTATCAAAGATTACAACCTGACCACCCGGGCCAGGGCGGTGCTTGTTTCGCCGGCGTGGGGACTGATTGATTTGAAGGAGTTGGCGGAGTCGGTGGCGGCCAGCGGACTTGATGTGCGCATGCAACTGCAATTGCACAAATACATTTGGGGACCAGAAGCACGAGGCGTCTGATGGGTGGACAGGACGATAAGGCATATCAGAGCTCGGCGGAGAATGAAAACGATCCGAGAGAGTTGGCAATTTGTCTTGTCTCCGGCGGTATGGATTCATGTGTAACCGTCGCGCTTGCCCATCGTGATGTTTCACAACTCGCGTTTCTTCACATCTCATATGGGCAGCGAACTGAAGCGCGCGAGCGAAAAGCCTTTGAAAGCCTGGCCGACCACTATAGCGTGGAACGGCGCCTGGTTGTTTCTTTGACCCATCTTGCTCAGATCGGCGGTTCGTCCCTAACGGATAGTGAAATAGCCGTCACGCTCGCAAATCTTCAAAGCCACCTCATTCCAAGCAGCTATGTGCCGTTTCGGAATGCTCATCTGCTTTCTATTGCAGTCAGTTGGGCAGAGGTGATTGGCGCCGGGTACATTTACATAGGCGCGGTTGCCGAAGACTCTTCAGGTTACCCGGATTGTCGCCCTGAATTCTACGAAGCGTTCCAGCGAGCAATTGATTTGGGTACCAAACCGTCAACAACGATCAAAATCAGAACGCCAGTCATTGACATGAAAAAATCGCAAATCGTTAGCTTGGGTCAAGAGCTGAAAGCTCCGCTCGAGCTTACCTGGTCCTGTTACGCTCAATCCGATCGAGCGTGTGGCGAGTGTGATTCCTGCGCTTTGCGCCTGCGCGCCTTCCGTGAAGCAGGGATTACCGATCCGCTCCCTTATCTGCTTGACACTGCCAGGTTTGCTTATTAACTTTATGCCGCTCGCTTAAAGGTCAGTTACAACTGTGAGTTCGTAAGGTGCATCCTATGAACTCTCCCGATATCTCAGATTCTTATCAATACTTTTGGAGGAAGCCTTGATGTTTCGCAGATACTTATTCGCTCCTTTCGCGCTAACAGTGCTGATTGTTTCGACTGCGGTTTTAGCAGCTGGACAGGCTGGACAGCTTCGCGGTCACGTGGTCATGAAGCAGGCTGACGGAACGACAGTGCCGGCCGCCGGAGCTCAGATCGACGTGTTTCGAACCGACATCTCCGGCAAGTACGAAACCAAAACAGACAAGAAAGGCGAATTTGTGTTCGCTGGATTGCCTTTCGCGGGAACCTACATAGTGGCAGCTAGTCTCGCCGGAGCAAGTCCCGATTGGCTCCCCAACGTTAAGGTGGGACGCGATGTTGATTACGCTTTGACTTTGACTCCTGGCGATGGCAGTCGTTTGACCCTGGACCAGATGAAAGCGGCAACGTCGCAAGCGGCCGCGGGTGCATCAGTGGCACCACCAACTGCAGAGCAGAAATCCAAGCAAGCTGAATTAGCCCGCCGGAACGCGGAAATCGCCGCTGCAAACGAGAGTGCAAAAAACATCAATGAGGTCATTGGGCGAACTTTTAAAGCTGGAAACGCTGCGCTTTTGGCAAAAAACTACGACGAAGCGATTAAGCAGTATGACGAAGGTCTCGCGGCCGCCCCAGAACAGTCGGCATTGTTGACCAACGAAGCCGTAGCGTACAAAGCGCGCGGCGTACAAAGATATAATGAAAGCTTTGCCTCAAAAGATGATGCCGCTAAAACCAGTGGGCTTGAGGCTGCGAGGAACGATTTCAAAGCCGCAGCCACCGCTAGCGGGAAGGCTACTGCGTTAATAAAAGCCATAACTGTACCCACCGAACCAGAGGAGCTGGCGCGCTATAACGGAAATAAGCTTTCGTCGTACGGCACTTATGCCGAATCGATGCGTCTCGTAGCTACAAAGGTTGATCCCACTCAAGCTGATGCGGCTCTGGCTGCTTTTAAAGATTACATCGCAGTGGAATCTGATCCGGCAAAGAAAGCTAAAGCGAGAACTGACGCTGCGCAGATGTTGCTGGACGCGGGTGCGCCCGATAAGGCGTTCGCCGAATTTCGCGCAATCCTTGAGACTGAACCCGATAACGTTGATGCGAACCTGGGCGCCGGACTATCGCTATTTTCGAGTGGTGACAAAACCAAGTATCAGGACGCGGCAAACTACCTGCAGCGCTTCATTGACAAGGCGCCTGACACACACCCACTTAAACAATCGGGCAGAGAGGCGCTCGATTATTTGAAGACCGCAGAAAAAGTTGTGCCGGAAAAGACTACCCCGGCTACTCGCCGTCGCCGACCTTAAAATGTAAAAACCGTGAGCTAAAGCCGTGGCCGGGCTTCGACTCGGTACGGCTTTTGGCTGCCCGGTGCAGCTCTTCGTTTCCCTCTCACGAAGATAGATATGAAATTCTGCCGCAAAAAAAGGCCATCAGCGGGCCCAAATCCTTAGAAACTTCTATCTTGACAGTCCGCCGACCAACTTGTACTATCTTTGACCAACGGTGTTGAGCACCGTCCGCTGTTAGTCCCAACCCAGCTCTGCACGAGTCTTTTTGAAGCAGAATCCGCTGGCCCGTCCCATCAATCATTTCTTGGATATCTCAGTACCGGGGAAAAAATGTCCGCAAAACTAGGCGAAATTCTCGTTCGGGAGAATCTCATTAGCCCACAACATCTGCGTGAGGCGCTGGATTACCAGCGCGAGCATGGCGGACGTTTGGGCTACAACCTCGTAAAACTTGGCCTCGTGTCGGATGACATGATCACCGCCGTTCTCTCTCGCCAGTACGGTATTCCCTCTGTAAATCTGGAACTCTTCCAGATTGACGAACAAGTCCTCCACCTCATACCTCAAGAGGTTGCGCAGAAATACTCGGTGCTGCCTCTGTCGCGCGTCGGCGCCAGTCTCACGCTGGCGATGGTCGATCCGACTAATGTTTTCGCGATGGATGACGTCAAGTTCATGACTGGCCTTAACGTCGAGCCTGTGGTTGTAGCAGAAGCAAGTATTCAACAGGCGATTGCACGTTACTACGGCACTTCGAAAGAAATTGAGTTGTCGGCCATTGGAGCCGATGAAGTAGTGTTCCAGGGAGCTGAAGCCAAGGGAGTCAATGGCGGCATCACACACGCCGATTTGATCTCGCTGGACACAATCGATTTCGATACCGATCGGACTGAAGATGTTGAGGTCCTCGAGGACAACGAAGAGATCGACCTCTCTACTCTGTCTCGAATCAGCGAAGACGCTCCCGTTGTTAGGTTGGTAAATGTACTGTTAGTTGATGCCCTGCGTCGTGGTGCCTCAGACATTCACATCGAGCCATATGAAAAAGAGTTGCGCATCCGCTTCCGTATTGACGGCGTTCTTTACGACGTTATGCGTCCACCTCTGAAGATGCGCGATGCACTGATTTCGCGCGTCAAGATCATGTCCAAGCTTGATATCTCTGAGAAGCGCCTGCCGCAGGACGGCCGTATCAAGATAAAAGTTAAAGTCGACGCGCGCTCCCGCGAGCTCGACTTCCGAGTTTCCACCCTGCCCACCTTGTTTGGCGAAAAAGTTGTGCTTCGTTTGCTGGACAAGGAAAACCTCATGCTCGACATGACGAAGCTGGGTTTCGAACCCGAGTCACTGGTGAAATTCCAACGGAACATCTCCAAACCTTATGGAATGGTGCTGGTCACCGGCCCAACCGGAAGCGGTAAAACAAACACCCTTTATTCCGCTCTCCAATCTCTCAATACGGTCCAAACGAACATCATGACGGCCGAGGACCCGGTCGAGTTCAATTTGATGGGCATTAATCAGGTCCAAATGAAAGAACAGATTGGATTGAACTTTGCGGCCGCGCTTCGTTCCTTCCTGCGTCAGGATCCTAACATCATCCTGGTCGGCGAAATTCGTGACTTTGAAACGGCTGAAATTGCTATCAAAGCTGCGTTGACCGGCCACCTCGTACTTTCAACATTGCACACCAACGACGCTCCCTCCACAATTTCCCGCCTCATGAACATGGGTATCGAGCCTTTCCTCGTTGCCACTAGCGTTAATCTAATTCAGGCCCAACGTCTGATTCGCCGCGTTTGCAAGGACTGTAAGCGCGAGCATCCGACACCTCCCGAAGCCCTTATGGAAGTCGGATTTACCGCGGAAGACGCGAAGAACCTCAAAACCTACAAAGGAAAAGGTTGTGCGACTTGCAACAACACCGGGTACAAGGGTCGCATTGGTCTTTACGAAGTAATGGAAGTTAATGATGACATACGCGAGCTGATCTTAATCGGCGCTTCATCGCTCGAATTGCGGAAGAAAGCGATCGAAGATGGAATGATCACCTTGCGCGAATCAGGCCTGCAGAAAATCCGTGCCGGCTTAACCACGCTCGAGGAAGTGGTCCGCGAGACCGTGGCCTAGAAAGAAGGAAGAATATGTTGCGCACAGTAACGCTTTCACTCTTGATGCTGATTTCCGTGGGTGTAATGCTGCCCTTCGCGAACTCTACGGCGCATGGCATTCGCCAGAGTTCGGTATCGAATCATCACAAGCGCCATCGGCGCCATTCCCGAGCCTGGTGGCGACGTCATCGCGCTCGCCTGAGAATGCGCCGCGCGGCTGCAATGGCCCACCGCAATGCACCGCTGGGCCCGGCTTTGAAGCTATCAACAAATAGTGTTGTCCCGACCGCCACGCTGCCCAAATTACCTGCTGGCTGGGACAAACCTGTGGTTGCTAACAATGGTGAAGTCAGATTCAAGAGCCAGGTTACGGCGCCGGCGCCAAGCCAAGCCACGCTTTCCGTTGTTGCACGTAGCCGGCCAAACCCAGCTTACCTGACTCAGCGTGAAGAGCGGAGCATGCTTGCCGGCGTTTCTTTTTCGGACCTGCGCCGTACCGTCATCGAAAAGATGATCAATGCCGGCGGCTGGGTAATTAATGACTACCAACGCCAGGTTAACGGCGCGCGAGTTTTCGTGGTAATAGCGCAGACCCCCGGCGACGGACGTTCACCGGAGAAAGCCTGGAATTTTTACTTCGCCGAGATCGACGGAAAAATTTACAGCCTAAGCCTGAATACGCCAGTTCAGTATTCAGATCGACTGGCTGCCGAAGGCGAGCGGTTTCTTTCGACGTTGCGCGAAAAGGCCAACGCGACGGACAAGAAGTAGGGCAATAGAACTACTAAGACAAGGCAAGTAAAGAATTCAATCCTGAGGAGCTGCCCTGATGCCATTGAACGATTCAACCCCACAAATTTCCCTCTCTGAACTGCTCCGCAAGTTGTCAGAGATGGGGGGGTCTGATTTGCATATCACCACCGGCTCGGCGCCTCAGGTTCGTGTTGATGGACATCTGCGACCGCTGGAAGGTTATCGGGAGATGACTGCGGCCGACACGAAACAGCTTGCTTATTCTGTACTCACCGATGCTCAGAAACACCGTTTTGAAGAGAATCTTGAACTTGATTTTTCATTCGGTGTGAAAGGCCTCTCTCGCTTTCGCGCGAACCTCTTCAATCAGCGAGGCGCGGTTGGCGCGGTGTTTCGCGCCATTCCTTACGAGATCAAGCCATTTGAGGAGCTCGGGTTGCCAGCTATCGTAAAGCAGCTTTGCGACAAACCGCGCGGTTTGATCCTGGTCACCGGGCCAACCGGTTCGGGTAAGTCAACCACCTTGGCTGCAATGGTCGACAAAATCAATCGCGATCGCCGCGAACATATTTTGACGATCGAAGATCCAATCGAATTCCTCCACAACCACAAGAGTTGTTTAGTAAATCAGCGGGAAGTTAACGCAGACACTCATGGCTTCGCAGCCGCCCTGCGAACTGCATTACGTCAGGATCCCGATATCGTGCTGGTCGGCGAAATGCGCGACCTGGAAACCATTGAGTCGGCCCTGCGCATCGCAGAAACGGGGCACCTCACGCTGGCCACGCTGCACACAAACTCGGCGGCATCGACCATCAATCGCATCATCGACGTATTTCCGTCGGATCAACAGGCTCAGATTCGGGCTCAACTCTCGCTCGTGCTTGAAGGTATTTTGTGTCAGGCATTGCTGCCGCGTGCGGAAGGAACGGGACGCGCCATGGCGCTCGAGATACTGGTTCCCAACACGGCCATAAGAAACCTGATTCGCGAGGACAAGGTCCACCAGATCTATTCAATGATGCAGACCGGACAGGACAAGTATGGCATGCAGACCTTCAATCAGGCGCTCGCCAGTCTTTATCACAAACGGTCAATCAGCATGGATACAGCTTTGCAACGATCGTCGAATGTCGATGAGTTGAAAGAGCTGATCGAACGCGGTTCCGGACTGAACACCGGCAATGGCAATAAGCCACATCCCAGCCCTTACGCGCAGGGTCGACCCATCGGAACTAGACCGGCGGTTAGATAACCTGCCCATTCTGGAGCTTCAACGCTATGCCTACCTACGTATTTAAAGGCCGTAACAAACTAAACGAGATCATTGTCGGCGAACGAGTTGCCGATAACCGCGACGCGCTGCGACAAATCCTGCGTCGCGAACAGGTAACGCTCACTTCCGTCAAGGAAAAAGGACGCGAAATAGGAATTCCCAAGATAGGCGGGCGAAAGAAAGTAAAGGCCAAGGATCTTTCCATTTTCACGCGCCAGTTTTCGGTGATGATCGATGCCGGTTTGCCGCTGGTCCAGTGCGTCGAAATTCTTGCCCAGCAGCAGGACAACAAATTTTTTCAGCAGACTCTGTTGCAAGTGCGGCAGGATGTTGAAGAAGGTTCGACTCTATCGGCAGCTATGGCGCGGCATCCACGCGTCTTCGATCAACTCTATACCAACATGGTCGAGGCGGGTGAAACAGGTGGTATTCTTGACTTGATTCTCCAGCGTCTCTCCACCTTCATTGAAAAAATCGTCAAACTAAAACGCGATGTGATCTCGGCGATGATTTACCCAGCGGCGGTTATCGTTTTGGCAGTCGCTGCGGTAGCCGTAATCATGGTCGTGGTGATCCCGCAGTTTCAGAACATTTTCCTTGGCTTGCTGGGACCTGGCGAACAGCTTCCTCTGCCAACGCGCATCGTGGTCGGCATAAGTAGTTTTCTGGCCGGCTGGGGCGGATTGATTATTTTGGCTTCGATAATCGCCTTTGTCGTCGCATTTCGCTCCTACTACAAGACCAAGAATGGGCACAAGAACATTGACCGGCTGACACTTAAAGTGCCGATTCTGGGTGACATCTTCCGCAAGATTGCAGTGGCGCGATTTTCTCGAACTCTTTCGACGCTGCTTTCTTCCGGTGTGCCGATTCTTCAATCGCTTGACATTACCGCACGCACGGCTGGAAACGTGATTATCGAGGAAGCGATCCACAGCGTTCGCATGGGCGTAGAACGTGGTGAAAATTTCGTCGATCCGCTCAAGGCCACCGACGTGTTCCCGCACATGGTCGCGCAGATGGTAGGCATCGGCGAGCAGACGGGCGCGCTGGATGCGATGCTTGGTAAAATCGCCGACTTTTACGAGCAGGAAGTGGATGCCGCAATCGCAAACCTCCTGACGCTGATGGAACCGTTGCTGATCGGTTTCCTGGGCGTCACGATTGGATCGATAGTGATCGCGATGTATCTGCCATTGTTTACTTTGATCGGAAAACTTTCCGCCGCCCACTAACCTTCAGCAGGTATCGAAGACTGAAAGGGAGACTCAACCGAGTCTCCCTTTTTCATTGGGAACACCAACAGTACCTAAGAAAACGTTGTCCGTTGGCTAAGTGCTCTGTGGTACGCTTCTGGCGATGAGAATTGCGGAAGACGCAACCCTAAGAAAGTATTCACTGGGCCGCAAACTATGGTGGCTAATCTTTGCACGTCTGGCGATAGCGATATTTCTCGTTCTGGTTCGGGTGATTTGGATCTCGGGACGCGATGAAGAGAGCTGGACACAGATACTTCCGGCATTATTGATTGTTTGCGGTCTTACCCTGGTCTACTCGCTGGCCCATCGGATTTCACGCACGCTTCCCTTCCAAGTGCGGCTGCAATTTGCGCTGGACATTATGCTAGTAACCTGGCTTAACTGGACTACTGATGTTATCCACTCGCCTTACATCGCGCTTTACATCGTCATCATAGCTGCTTCAAGTTTGTTTCTTGGGCCACGGGACGCGATTGTCACGTCGCTCGGTTGCGCGGTCGCGTTTACCGCCAGCGCGTTGGCGGTGTTATCCGGGTATGGCACACATTCGGCGCGCGAGTTGGCAGAGGTAGGCAGCTCCCAAACTGCTCAGACGGTAGGACTGTTCGATCTCGCTTTCCTGGTGGTGGGCTTGCTCTCGGCGCGACTGGCCGAACGTCAAGCGCGTTCGGATGTGCGCTTAATTGCCGCCACAAAGTCGCTTGCCAGCCTGCGCGCGCTCCACGAAAGGATTGTCGAGTCAATTCGCTCGGGCGTCGTCACGACGGACCTTGACGGTCGCATCTACACTTTTAATGCGGCGGCCGAGGAGATCACAGGTTACAAGCAAATGGATGTGCGTGGTCAGGATGCATCAATCTTTTTTGGTGAAATAAAGGAAATCATCGATAGTTCGCTGGGCATTCACAGCACCCAGGCAAGCCCCCGATTTGAAGCCGACTGCCTGACGGCGGATGGCCTGCGGTTGCGTCTTGGCTTTACTATTTCACCGCTTTTTTCGGAGGCAGGAGACACTACCGGCACCGTTATTACGTTTCAGGATTTGACCCACATTCGCGCTCTGGAAGAAACGTCACGCCGCCAGGATCGCTTAGCTGCAATTGGTCGCATGGCTGCATCCATCGCCCACGAGATTCGGAACCCCCTGGCGGCGATGCGGGGGTCAATTCAGATGTTGCGTGCAGACATGCAGAGCGATTCCTCGCATACCGAGTTAATGGAAATAATCCTGCGCGAGTCTGATCGGCTCAACCGCATCATCAGCGACTTTTTGAGTTATGCGCGGCCACGTTCAATAATTCAAACCAAAGTAGACGTAGGCGAACTGTTGCAGCAAACCTTCATGCTGCTGCGTCACAGCGCGGAAATTAAGTCCGGCCATGTGATCGAAGAGCAGGTGCCCGCGCAGCGGGTATTGATTAATGCCGATTCCGAGCAACTGCAACAGGTTTTTTGGAATCTTTTGCGAAATGGTTTACAGGCGATGCCGTCCGGAGGCACGTTGCGCGCGACTGTAAAAGAAAATTCGAACCACCGCCTACAAATTACTTTTTCCGACACTGGCCGCGGCATGGCGCCGGAACAAGTGGAACATCTTTTTGAGCCCTTTTCTTCAACCACGGGCGGAACCGGGCTTGGTCTTTCAATCGTTTATCAAATCATCCGGGATCATGGTGGTACAATCAATGTGCGCAGTCGCGAGGGCCACGGAACGACCATAACGATTGAGCTGCCAGGAAACAAAAGCAGCTGAGGCGCGGACTTCACCCATGGTTCTAATTTCTGACTTCTGATTTCTTATTCAGCAATGGCTAATCTGCTAATCGTCGATGATGAACTAGGC
Organism: bacterium; assembly: GCA_040003675.1. Taxonomy (GTDB): domain Bacteria; phylum Acidobacteriota; class Blastocatellia; order Pyrinomonadales; family Pyrinomonadaceae; genus PSRF01. Next base: position 14,951 of record JBDUCC010000035.1, read on the forward strand.
ATGCGGCAGTTTTTGACGCATCTCTTCCAGCGCCATGGCCACGTCGTCAGGGCCGCTGAAAATGGGCGGCAAGCAATGGAGTTGCTGCGCGCAGAGCCCGCCGATCTGATCATTTCTGATGTGCGCATGCCCGACATGAACGGCATTGAACTCCTGCGATCGGCGCGCGAGCTTTTTCCCCGCATTGAGGTTGTTCTAATGACGGCATTTGCGAATGTCGATACCGCTCGCGAAGCTTTTCTGCTGGGCGCGTACGACTTTGTTCAAAAGCCTTTCGACAACGATGTGCTGAAAGAAACTGTCACCCGCGCGTTGCAAAAGGTCTCGCTGGTTAAAGAAAAAGAGGCGCTGCTCGAAGAGAACAAAGTCCTAATTCAGGGACAGCGCACACGGGGCCAGCTAAACAACATCATCGGCGGTTCGCCAAAAATGCAGGCGCTTTACCAAATGATCGAGACCGTTGCGCAGGTGCCATCAACTGTACTGGTCACCGGCGAATCAGGAACAGGAAAAGAGCTGGTTGCTCGCGCTATTCACGACCTAAGCCCGCGAGCGGAGAAACCCTTCGTTTCTATCAACTGCGGCGCCTTCACTGAAACCCTACTCGAGTCCGAATTGTTCGGTTACGTAAAGGGGTCCTTCACCGGCGCTAATACTAATCGCAAGGGTCTTTTTGAAGCCGCCAACACCGGCACGGTTTTCCTGGACGAGATTGGCGAAATGTCGCCAGCAATGCAGGTGAAGTTATTGCGAGTGCTACAAGAGCGAAAGTTAAGGCCCGTGGGAGCAACCGAAGAAACGACGGTTGACACCCGTGTCATAGCCGCGACGAATCGCGATCTCGGCAGCATGGTCAAGGACGGAACGTTTCGAGAAGACCTCTATTACCGCATCTCAGTTATCCCGATCGAACTTCCATCATTACGAGAAAGAACGGAAGACATTGCCGGACTGGCGCAGCATTTCATAGAGAAATTTTGTGCGGGAACCGAACGCGAGTTGTCGATAAGCGAGAACGCGGTACGTTTGTTGGAGAACTATATTTGGCCGGGTAACGTCCGTGAACTTGAGCACGCAATCGAGCGGGCCGTGGCCCTTGAGACAACCGACTCAATTCAACCCGAGCGGCTGCCGGAAAAGATTTCTAATTATAATCCTTACCGCATCGCGGAAAGTTTTGAATTTCCCGAAGAGGGTGTGAATCTCACCGCCCACCTTGACCAGCTCGAAAAGACCTATGTGCTGGAAGCGTTGCGCCGCAAAGTCGGAAATCAAACCAATGCGGCCGAATTGTTGGGCCTCTCAGTTCGTTCTCTGCGTCATCTGCTCGACAAGCACGGCATACGTGGACTCACTGCCCAAATGCGAGACGAACGTCGTAATGACTCTACGCCGCGGCGCCGCTCTTCCGACCCCACGCCTCGTCGTCGTGAAGATGATGAATCCGAGATTGCCGCAAGCGCCGGCGAGCCCTGATGTCCTTCACCCGATTTTCCAATCCCACACTTCAATATTATTAGCGCAATAGTCATCAAAGTAATGACGCAGGTACTTTCAGTGCTGTCGCCGATGCCAACATTGCATGTCGGAGCGGCGTTCGCCGCAATTGCCGAAAATCGTCATTCGTTCGTTGCCGGATTTTGTCACTCGCGCAAGTTGGCGGCTTGTCCGGAAGTTTACAAGTTCCGCAATCTCTAACAATTGTAATAGTTTTCGCGATTTCAATCGTGGCACGCCCTTTGTTATCAGAACCGCGACACTTCGCGTTCTGCGCGGCACTACATCGTGATGACGAGGGCCGTTGGCGCGAGAAACCCTAACC
>JBDUCC010000207.1:0-4942 GCA_040003675.1 bacterium
TCATGCGTCGCGCGATTTACCAGGGGCGGCACGCGCTGGGTCTCAATGATTTGTTCTTCTATAAAGTGACGAACTTCGTTGTCGATCAGATGTACATGGCCTATCCGGAACTGGAGATTCATTGCGGGTTCATTGAAAAGATGGTGCGGCTGGAAGAGGAACGGTTTGGCAACACTCTAACGGTAGGTCTAAAAAAACTAGACGTGCTCATTGATTCCAGTCGGGATGCCAAAACAAATAAGGTCTTAGTACCTACGGATGAGCTGGCAAAGCTTTATGACACTTATGGGATTCCAATCGACTTGATGATCGTGATTCTCTCGCAAGGCAATTTCAAGTACATACACGAACGTGCCGAACCTATCAATGACGTTCGTTACTTTGTCGGTGACTTTACGAACTTTCCTGAGGATGATTTCAGAGCTGCAATAGAACAACTATTAATAAGACTCCAAAAGCGCGATACGGCTACTGCAACTGGGGAATCTAAGAAGACCAAGTCAGTCTATGTTGCCCTTTCGCGCCGAGGTGACTCCAAGTCTCAATTCAAAGGGTACGAGGCAACGCGAGTTGATGCGAAGATTGTTGCGGTTATCAAAGGGGATGATGAAGTTCAGTCGTTGAATGAAGACGACGAGGGCGAAGTCGTTCTTAATCAAACTCCTTTCTACGCGGAAAGCGGCGGACAGGTTGGAGATGTAGGCAAGATGACTGAGCCCTCCCTGACGGTCGGGCTTCCGCCGTTGATCGCGACTGTTCTAGACACCTACTCACCCGTGCAAGGTTTGATTGTTCATAAGGTTAAAGTTGAAAAAGGTACATTGAGAGTCGGCGACACGGTGACGGCCGAAGTGGACGTCGAGAAGCGTGACGCCACGCGCCGCAATCACACGGCGACACACCTGATGCATGCAGCTTTGCGCGAAGTGCTCGGCACGCACGTCAAGCAGGCAGGCTCTGTCGTTGCGCCAAACTATCTGCGTTTTGATTTCACTCATTACCAGCCCCTAACTCCTAACGAAATCGAAGAGATTGAGCGTTTGGTCAACAATCACATCCTCCGAAACGAGCCCGTACAAACGGATGAGATGGCCACGGAAGAAGCGATGCGCTCAGGCGCGATGGCCTTGTTTGGCGAGAAGTATGGCGAGAAAGTGCGGGTGCTTTCGATAAAAGGCGCGGAAGCAATTTTCTCGCGCGAGCTTTGCGGTGGCACACACGTGCGCGCGACCGGTGATATCGGCTTATTCAAAATTACCAGCGACGAATCGATCGCTTCCGGCGTACGTCGCATTCGCGCTATCACCGGCGTCGATGCTTACGAACGCTTTCGCGAAGACGAACTTCTGATCGACCAGGCGGCCAGCGGCTTGAAAACTTCGCGCGCCGAATTGCCGGCGGTGATTACGCGGCTACAGGACGAACTAAAGAAAGCGCGCCGCGAAGCAGACGAATTGCGCATGAAGATCGCGACCGGCGCCGCTGGTGGGTCCTCTGCGAATGGCGACGATTCGCGCGACGTGAACGGCGTGCGCGTGCTGGCGCGCGAAGCGAGTGGGTTGGACGCTGCGGGTATGCGACAACTCTCCGATACGTTGCTGGCGCGAATAAAATCCGGCGTGGTGGTGCTCGGCCGCAGTAGCGAGGGCAAAGTGTCGCTGATTGTGCGCACCTCTGCGGACTTAACTAAGAAAGTCCCTGCCGGTCAGGTGATTAAAGAACTGGCGCCGATTGTGGGCGGCAAAGGCGGCGGCAAGGCTGACATGGCCGAAGGCGGCGGCGCGCAACCGGAAAAACTGAGCGAAGCGCTCGAGGCAAGTTATGCGATAGTCGAAAGGATTCTTGGCTAGACAGTTTATCCGCAGATTACGCAGATTTCACCGATTATGAAAACAAGAACAAGCGGCCAACCTGCCTGGCCTGTCTTCTGAATCTGTGAAATCTGCGTAATCTGCGGATAGACTCTTACGGATGAGTCATCTCTTTCGGGGTTTGACAAACCAACGAACAAAAGCGCGAGCGGCGTTTCTTGAGAAACACGCTCGCGCCTTTGCTTTTCGGGGCGCTGGCCACTCACACGCGCCCCGTTCCCCCTCGCATCTACGTCGCCTTCTGCTTGTCAGTCAAAGTCACTCCCATTTTTTCCAGAGTCACTTTGTTCAGCGTTCCAGTCACTTTCAGACTCTCCGCCGCTTGATATTTTTTCAAGCCGGCGCGCGTATCCGGATCGAGTTTGCCGGTCCCCTCACCCGCATAAAAGCCGCGCGTCTTGAGAATTGCTTGTGCCTGCTTAATCTGATCCTTGTTTGCGCGAAAGATCGGACCACGCTTCCTGGCAATTTTTGTGGTTGAAGTATTTGTATTCGTCGTCGAACTGTTTGTGTTTTGCGCCACGGCCGCGATTGCCGAAACAACAAACAGCGACAACATCATCGAGAGTATTTTTTTCATTTGTTCCTCTTTGTGAGGCGCGACAAGCGCGCGAATTCACTAACAAAATTTGGTAAGAGCGCGCGTATCATTACTATCGGCTTCATGGATGTCTAGGGCGCGCCGAAAAACCTCGATCTTCATTTTTTGCAAGAGCTCTTGCACTCGAGGAATTTGCGTTGCGCATTCACGCGCCTCCATACTCCCACGCCCCCTGCCGCCTCTGAGATATGGCAAAATTATAAGGATTTCAGCTAGTTTTAGCATTGTTGGCAATGGTTTAAACCGTGTGTTATGATGGCGTCGGTCTTATTCGAGGCCCGCAAAGTTCTAATTCTTGCTCGCGACTGTCTCACTGGAATCTCCCTGATCTGATTCTGAAAAGTTTCTCGAATTCCATCCATGAAAAATTTTCCCCTGGCAATCGCTATCCTTCTTCTTTCGACCTTGCCGGTCTTCGCTCAAGGTGGCTCATACCGCGTAGACAATTTTGATTTCGCAAACGCGGTGAAGGTTGAGACGCTTCAGCCCGTTGCTAAGCCTGCTCAGAAGCTGCGCGGAAAACGACTGGTGTCAGCGCGAAACTTTGAGTATGCGCCCGCCAACTTGCCTCTCATACGAACGACAAGCATGGACATATCTCCATTGAGCGGTTTTACAACTGGAGATGCAAACATCGATAGCTTCATTGTTGACTCGGGTCATCGCAACTCAGTTGATCCGCTTTTGCTCTATTCGATCATGCACCAGGAATCCACTTTCAAGCCGCGCGCTATGTCGAATAAAGGCGCGCGTGGCTTGATGCAGCTGATGCCTGGTACGGCACGGCGTTTTGGGGTCAACAGTATTTGGGATCCGCGGCAGAACATCGAGGGTGGCGCGCGTTACGTGCGTTTTCTGCTTGATCAGTTTGGCGGCGATGTCCAGTTGGCGCTGGCGGGTTACAACGCAGGCGAAGGCGCGGTGATGAAATATGGAAATCGCATTCCACCCTACAACGAAACGCAGGAATATGTACGACGCATTAGTCGCCGGTATTCATTGATCCGTGATCCATTGGCCGCCCGTTCTGCGAACAGTTTTTCACGTCAACAGGTTGCCGTAGCGCGGCAAAAGGATCCAACGCCACTTAATACGTACGAACGCAGCGTGTTTGCTGTGCGCCTCCCGGATGGAAGGCTGCAACTGATCAGTCAATAGCAAGAAAAAGCAATCAATCAAGAAAGCGAGGCGGAGTTTCCGCCTCGCTTTTTTGTTTCGTGCTGACTAACGGCCAGTTCCAGTGGAGTGCAACAAAGGATGGCATCCTTCGCCCCTGAGGGGCGAGATGTTTATAGCCTGCCGGTTTCTTAACTCACCGGCTGTGTGACTAACGCCGGCAGTGGAGTAACTACGCGCGCCGCCGGCACGCACAGAACCGGACAAGGGGAGTTTCTCACCACGCGCTCAATTTCAGATCCCAGCACTGGCGCACCGCCGAAGAGTGCGGCATGCACGTTCGTGCCGATGACGATCAGATCCGCATCCGTTTCACTTGCGAGTCGAACGATCTCGGCATACGGACGGCCTTCCGCAATGTGAGCTATAGCGCGCGCGCCATCGCCGCGTGAGAGCTGCACCATGCGCTCCTGCACATAATTCCGCAGGCGCGAAATAGCATTCAATCCGCCTTCGGGAAACATCACTGAGATCTGTTCGAGATAGTCGCCGATAACATAAACAGCGTGCAGCTCCGCGTCTGCCTGGTGGGCCAGTTGCGTAGCAACTTGTGTGGCCGCCGCCGAAGACGGTCGAAAATTTGTTGCCAGCAGCACGCGATTAAGACGAACAGCGCTGCGATCGCCCTTGTGTTCGACGAAATCATGTTGCGGCGGACGAATAGTCAGCACCGGGCAAGGCGCTTCAGCAATAATTTCTTCAGCAGTCGAACCCCATAGCGCACGCGAAAGGCCCTTTCGCCCGTGCGTGACGACGGTTACCAGATCAATGTTGTAGTGGCGCACGGCTTTCGCAATTTCCGGCGCGGGCTCGCCCTCAACGATGACTGGTTCAACTTCGATATCGTCGAACATTGAGTCAGCTAGAAGACTGCGGACGTCCGTGCGCACCTGCAACAACCAGCGGTTCTGTTCTTCTTCAAATACGCGTTCGGGCAAGGTCAGCAGGTTGGCCGGGACGCTGGCGCTTTGCACGCTAAACAGCACCACGCGGCCGCCACCCTGACGAGCAAATGCCGCGGCATACTTCAGCGCGGCGCGGGCATGCGGCGTAAAATCGGTTGGGAATAGAATATTCCGAAATGGATACATAACGAGTTTCACATCCGAGAATTCAGGTTTCGCGATTTTGATTTCTTTTCGGCGATCTATACACGATCCGGCTATGAGTTGCCAACGACACGCTGGAGTTTGGTTAGTATCGTGTTGGAATCGGATCTCTGTGAGAAGGCTGAAATGGGAACTAGCCTGAAAACTGAATATCTTTCCCTTGCTTTTATTGCTGGATTTTTTTC
>JBDUCC010000208.1:0-4938 GCA_040003675.1 bacterium
TTTTATAGTTATTCTCGATCAAGCAGTTGTTGCGCTGGTAACTTCGATCAGCGCGGCGAGACCCGTATAGGGTATCTCCTGCGCTTGCGCGACTGCTTCGTAAGTGCAATGACCCGCGTAAGTGTTGACGCCCGCCTTCAGTCCCGGATCGCCGCTTATCGCGTCGAGGAAACCAAGGTTCGCCAGCTTAACGGCATAAGGCAGGGTCGCATTAGTCAACGCGAACGTTGACGTGCGTGGCACCGCGCCGGGCATATTTGCGACACAATAATGCAGCACGCCTTCAACGTAATAAGTCGGATTAGAGTGCGTGGTCGGGTGCGTTGTCTCGATGCAGCCGCCCTGGTCCACCGCGACATCAACTATCACCGCCCCATTCGGCACGTCTTTCAACATATTTCGCGTCACCAGCATTGGCGCGGCCGCGCCGGGAACCAATACGGCGCCAATGATCAAATCGGCATTTGAGATAGCGTCGTGAATCATGTAGGCGCTAGACGCCAGGGTAGAAATTTTGGAAAGAAAAATATCGTCCAGCTCGCGGAGTCGCTCGAGATTATTGTCGATCATGGTGACGTGGGCGCCCATGCCAACCGCAATCTTGGCCGCGTTGGTTCCCACCACGCCGCCGCCAATGATTACCACTCGGGCAGCCGGCACGCCGGGAACACCACCCAACAAGATGCCACGGCCGCCAGCCATCTTTTCCAGATAATGCGCACCGACCTGGATCGCCATGCGGCCGGCGACCTCAGACATCGGCGTCAAAAGCGGCAGGCCCCCACGTCGATCGGTGATTGTTTCGTAGGCAATACCGGTGACTTTGCGTTGGATCAGTTGTTCAGTGAGCTTCCGGTCAGGTGCCAGGTGCAGATAGGTAAACAGCAACTGCCCTTCGCGCATGCGGGGATACTCGGGCTCAATCGGCTCCTTCACTTTGACGATCATGTCTGCTTTGGCCCAGACGTCGTCCGCGGATTCAATAATTTGCGCGCCGGCGCGCTGATAGAGCGCATCATCAAATCCCGAGCCTTCACCGGCGCTGCGCTCGACGATGACTTGATGATGGCTGTCACTCAAAGCGCGCACCCCCGCAGGCGTCAATCCAACGCGGTATTCATTATCTTTAATTTCTTTCGGCAGGCCGACAATCACGTGCGGAGTCCTCCAGGGTTAGACGTCAGAGATCAGAGGTCAGAAGTCAGAGGTCAGAGGTCAGAGGTCAGGGATCAAAAGTGAGAGATCGGAGGTCAGAAATCAGAAGTAAAAAACGCTGTAATTTTTCTGACCTCTGACTTCTGATCTCCGACCTCTTCTTTCCTATCCCATCCCTTCCACCGTGTCGATCTGCGCGCGCTGTAGTTTGCCGCTGTAGTCGACATAGATGGATTTCCATTCGGAAAAAATGTCCAGCACCTGGGTGCCCGCTTCGCGATGCCCATTTCCGGTTCCCTTGGTGCCACCGAACGGCAGGTGCACTTCGGCGCCAATCGTCGAGGCGTTCACGTAAAAGATACCGGTGTACATATCATTCATAGCGCGAAAAGCGCGATTGACGTCGCTGGTATAAATTGCGGCAGACAAGCCATAACGCACACCGTTGGCTATCTCGACAGCTTCGTCCAACGATCGAGTGGGAATAACTGCGGTAACCGGGCCGAAGATTTCTTCCTGCGCGATGCGCATATCGGGCGCGACGTCCGTAAAGACAGTTGGCTCGAGGAAGAAACCACGCGCATATTCGCCGCGGGTCAGGCGCTTGCCGCCACAAGCGAGCCTGGCGCCGTCTTCCCGATGGCCAATGTCGATGTAACTCATGATCTTCTTAACGGCGTCAGCATTAATTACCGGACCCATGTCGGTTTTCGCATCCGCGCCATTGCCGACGCGCAAACGTTTCGCGCGATCGACGAGCTTCTTACAAAACTGCTTGTAGATCTTTTTATGGACCACCAGTCGCGACGAGGCTGTGCAGCGTTGGCCGGAAGTACCAAAGGCTCCCCAGACGGCGCCTTCGATCGCGAGGTCGATGTCGGCGTCATCCATAACAATGATCACGTTCTTGCCGCCCATCTCGAGGGAACAAATCGCGTTGCGTTCGGCACAAGCCGACGCAACAATTCGTCCCGTCTCCGTCGAGCCGGTAAAAGAGATCAGCCGCAACGACGGATGATTTGTGATTGGCGCGCCCGCATCTTCGCCATAGCCGGTTACAAGATTCACGACTCCGGGTGGAATGCCCGCTTGCTCGCAAGCCTCAACCAGGTTGTACGTGGAGAGCGGCGTGTCCTCGGCTGGTTTCAGCACTACGGTATTGCCACAGACCAGCGCCGGAATCAGTTTCCAGGATGGAATCGCCATCGGAAAATTCCACGGTGTGATCAGGCCGCAGAGTCCAACCGGTTGTCGCACACACATTGCAAACTTGTCCGGCATTTCTGCGGGCGTGGTAAAGCCGTGCAGGCGACGCCCTTCACCGGCGGTGTAGTAGGTGCAGTCGATCGCTTCCTGAACATCGCCGCCGGCTTCTTTTAAGACCTTGCCCATCTCGCGGGTCATGTCGGCGGTGAAGCGCGGTTTGTTTCCCAGCAGGATTTCGCCCAGCCGAAAAAGCATCTCAGCGCGTCTGGGAGCAGGCGTATTGCGCCAGCCGTCGAATGCTTCGCGTGCGGCATTAACCGCAGCGTTCACATCGTTGCGGTTTGAGCGCGGGAAGCGTCCGATGATGTCGTTAGTATCAGCCGGGTTGATGTTTTCGAAGAGTTCGCCCGACTCACTCGGCACCCATTTGCCGCCGATGTAATTGTGGTAGGTCTTAACCGACGCGCGCACCAGGCGCGGAGGGGTTTGCTTTGAATTGTTCTTTGCGAGAGCTTTTTTTGCCTGGGCCATTTTTGAGTTTCGGGTTCCGAGTTTCGAGTTTCGGGTTTTCAAACTAACTCGAAACCCGAACCCGAAACCCGAAACGGCTATTGGTAAGTGAACTGCACGATTCTGGTTGTTAGGCGGTCGAGATCTCGCGAGTGGCGTGACACATGCATCACTACCGGATCGCCCGGTTTCAGCGAATTGATCACTCTTTGGAAATCGGCCAGTGCGGTTACAGGTATGCGGTTGATGCGGGTGATGACGTCGCCTTCGTTAAGAGTGGGCTGCCCGTTGACGCCTCTGACTTCAGCGGCGAGTCCACTGGGATCAACTTCCTTCACGTAGAGACCACGCACGCCTGTGAGATGTTTATCAGCGATCAGTGCCTGCGTTAATTCGGCAAGAGTAATGCCGAGGTGTAGGCCGTTGCCCTTGGGATCTGCTTCCTTGCGCTTCGAAGTTGTCGCGTCTGCAGGACTGCGCAGCTGCTGCAGCGCTGGGCGCTCGCCGAGAACTATATCGGCGCTCTGTTTCTCAAACTTATTGTCACGTTCACGGAGAAAAGTTAACGCCACGGATTGACCGATCGGGCTGCTTGCTACTTTCTGTATCAAGTCCTGGGCGTTCGCGATCGATTGGCCGTTGAATTCAACGATGATGTCACTTGACTGCAAGCCCGCCTTTGCCGCCGGCGTTGGTTGGCCATCTTTGGTTTGCTGCACGTCGAGAATAATCGCGCCCCTTGTCTCACCCAAGCCATACACTTTCGCAAATTGATCTCTGACTGAATCAAGCGTTACCCCCAGATAACCACGGCGTACTTTGCCCTGGTCCACAATCTGCCGGTAGACGAAGTTTGCTTCAGAGGCAGGCAGAGCAAAGCCGATGCCGTTATAGTCGCCGGTAGAAGTTGCGATCTGGGAATTAATACCAATGACTTCGCCGCGCATGTTTACCAAAGGCCCGCCGCTGTTGCCGCGATTAATGGCAGCGTCGGTTTGGATGAAGCGCTGGAAATTTGAATTTGCGGCTGGAGTTTCTCGTTCCTTCTTGGAAATGATGCCGGCGGTAACAGTTTGGTCCAGCCCGAATGGTGAACCAACCGCCAACACCCAGTCGCCCACCTGGGCCGCATTCGAATCGCCCAGAGTTACTGTTGGCAAATCGTGCAGAGCGTCAATTTTAATTACCGCAACGTCAGTCTCCTCATCGATGCCGACGACTCTTCCAGTATAACTTTGGCCCGACTGTAGCCCCACTATGATTCGTGACGATCCCTGGACCACGTGTTCATTCGTCAGGATGTAGCCTTTGGGACTGACGATGAAGCCGCTGCCGACCCCGTGTGAGGGGCGCCGCGATTGCCGTCTGAACATATCAAGCAAGGGATTATTCGAAGGCAGGTCTTCCTGGTCCTCGTTGTCCTTCGCACTGACTTCAGGGGCGGCAGTGATTGTATCGATGTTTACTACGGCCGGCTCCACCCGTCGCGCAATTTCCGCAAAGGATGCCGACAGCGCCTCCGGAGCGCGGGCGATTTGCATTTCGTTTTGCGCTACGGTTGGTCGTCCCGAAAGCATGGCGCCGATACCCATGCCGGCCACCAGGCAGGCGGTCGCAAGGGCGACAATCCATACGCGAAGCTTACGCAGGATCGTACGTTCGTTCACTGTTGTTTGGTCTTTTGTAGAGTCGAGCATAAACACCACCTTCAAGAAAGCTGCACGTCGCGACCTTTTTGGAATGCCAGTATTCCGGTAATCATTGGGCCGCAGAAGGGAAGGATTGAAGTATAGCTAAAGGTTAATCTGGGAGCAAAGAAACGAGCGAAGCGAGTAAGGGGAACGGGGCGGGAGAAACAAGATTTTCCATTTATCATTTGGCATTTTTCATTCCAGAACAAACCGCAATAAACCCGTGAGTGGAGATAGGAGTCATGAAGCGATCAGCGCCAAACGACGACAAATGGTGGGTGCAAGTTTGAAGTGCAACCATTGCAGAACCGCGAGCAGTACCGACCGGATGTTAGCATTCAATGTGTAATGCCGCTCAGATACTCCATTCGTGGCC
>JBDUCC010000036.1:0-16625 GCA_040003675.1 bacterium
GACCTGGACTTGAAATACGATTACAAAGATGACCTGACCGATAAAAGTAACATAATCCCTGCTCACGATTTAATTTTAGGTTTTGACACTGTTTTAAAGGCGGGACATTTCTATACGCAACCACAGCTGAAGTTCTTCTATTACTGCGAGGCCACGACAGAAAAACAAGCAAGCTTATGTTTAATTGAGTCTTATCAGCGTGGCGTCTTAGTTACTGCTGAACTCGTAGTCCCCATTCCAGAGGCCAATCCTTACTACATACAAATAACCGACCAATCGGAAATTGAACGTCTTCATAAGATGTATGAGAGGTTCAAAAACCTGCCGCGTGAGTGAGTGGAGTTAAGCAACCGACAATCCTAGTTATCCCTGCGGAATGAAGCAGAGGTCAATTCAACAGAGTTCGCAGCTCTTTTCCAGCTTTGGCACACGTGAGGCACACAAAACGACAACAGGCATTTGAACAGGATACGTTTGCTTGACGGACAAATTGACGAAGGCTATTCTGTTTCAACGGTTTACAAGAACCACTTTTCACCTTTGGGGCCGTAGCTCAGCTGGGAGAGCGCATGACTGGCAGTCATGAGGTCAGGGGTTCGATCCCCCTCGGCTCCACCAAAAAAATCTACGCGGTTTCGAATTCTCAACTGCAATCTTAAGCCAGAAGGCTTTCCACCCGCGCAGGCTATCTCGAATCTTTTTACAATCGCTTGCCAAGTGTTTGAGTCTGCGAGCGCGTAAACCCCTTTGTAGCTTTTAACTACACTTTGGTGACGCCACTAGAAATCGATTTTGATATTGAAGACCTTATTCTGTGGCAGAGTAATCGTCCTTGAAAGTTGGTTAGCTCCCTTTGTTACCAGTAGTTCATACGCGCCGCTGCCTAGATTATTGATGTAGTAGGAGCCGTCGTCGCCGGTAAGCGACCGGCCTCTTTCCTGGCCGTTTTGTTTGATAATCACCCAAACCGAAGTAGCGGGCCTATCTGAGGCAGAGGTTATCTTACCAGTCACGTAATCGGGCGCCTGTAGCGCCATCTTGCCATTCGCGAACTTGGTTTGGCAGGCAGCAAACAATAGGCAAAGAATAGCCGCAGCAGTTAGTTGAGTGAGTCGATGTTTCATGGTTGAGGCCTCTTTCTTGATGTGAAGGTTTGAGGGGACCACCCGATAAGCGCTGGTTCTTATCTTGTAATGTCAGACAGAGTTATTCTTTTCGTTTATCAATCTTATAAGTGATGAATGTTTTCGGCCGGTTTTTCTGATCGGGAGCTTCACCAATAAGAATATCGCTTCCATCCTCTCGCTTTTGCGGAAGCATCACTCGACTTCCTCCGCCCGGTTCTCTAACGATGAGAGAGTAGGTTCCCGCAGGCACGCCCGAAAGCTCAAATAAACCGTCGCTGTCGGTACTCGAGATGTTTTGTCCAGTTATAGGAACCAGAACAACATCGGCGTTTTTCACCGGGCTCTTGCTATCGCTGTCTACAACTGCTCCGCGAATACTCCATTTTTCCGTTGGCAAAGTCTTGTCCGCAGTAGTGATCGCGCCTTTTTCCGGATGGATGGTTCGTGCTTGCAATTGCGGGAAGATGCCGACGACCGACACCCCGATAGATGTGACAGCGGTAATCAAAGCTGTAATCACCACCAATTTGGGGTTTTGAAAGGCTGTGCCGTCACTCATAGTGTTTTCCTCCGTTCGGAAAGGGATACGCAAGAAATCTCAGAAAGAAACGGTAATCTGAGCAAATCTGAACTGCTTGATCTGCCAACAGCAACGATAAGTTTAAAGACCTAAGAGTGTCGCGAGATAGTCCGGCCTCACCAAACTGATGGGGCGTGAGAACGTATCGTTGTTCAAACGAAATCGATGCAATTGGGATGCCCAATCGGATTGCGCCAATCAAGAGAATGAAATTATGATGAGGGCTTCCCGCATTTCAATACAGAGCGATAGAATCGCGCGCTTAATAAGATAAAGCTGGCAGCGAAATGTGAGGCGGCCCGGGCAGAACATTCGGGCAAACCTCTATCCATTTAGATATTGGGTGAGGCTTTTGGATAGCGACGCTGGTGTGTGTTGCCGGCGCCGAAAGAGTAAAACTATTTCAACACCCAAAATGCCGGAGCTCCATCGGTGATGTAATAATCCATAGGTCTATTCAAGAAATCGTACAGCCTAATAGAAACCTTCGCTTCCGATTATCCGTACTAAAGCGAACGATTCGTAGTACATTTAGACACGTTTCCATTGGTTCCATCATCACCGAGGAGAAAATCATGCGTAGAGTCCTGCTTTTAATGGCCGGATTGGCCCTGCTGGCTGTGCCTGCCTCGGCGCAAACTGCCGAAGAGATCGTAGCGAAATACATCAAGACTGTGGGCGGCGCAGAAAAGATTCAAGCCGTTAAGACGTTGCGAAAGATGGGCACGTTTAACGGCGGCGGCGGCTTTGAAGCGCCCGTGCTGGAAGAGAACAAGCGCGCCAACATGGTGCGCCAGGAGTTTTCACTCCAGGGCTTGACTGCCGTGAACGCTTACGACGGCAAGACGGGCTGGAAAATCGAACCCTGGCAGGGCAAGAAAGATCCGGAACCGCTCGGCGAAGAAGAGACTAAACAAATCCTCGAGGACTCTGACTTTGATGGTCCCCTCGTCAACTACCAGCAAAAGGGAAACAAGGTCGAGTTTGTCGGAATGGAGCCGGTCGAAGGCACCGATGCTTTCAAGTTGAAAGTCACGCTGGCCAGTGGCGACGTTCGTTACTACTTCATGGACACTGATTATTACGTTCCGATCAAAATCGAAACGAAACGAATGATTCGCGGCGCCGAGCGTGAATATGAAACGTCGTTAGGCGATTACAAAGAAGTGAATGGCTGGTATATGCCGTTCTCGGTTGAAAGCAATGTTAAGGGCAGTCCCAACCGGGCTAAGGTTACTTACCAAAAGATCGAAGCCAATGTGCCGCTTGATGACGCGCGTTTTCACATGCCCGCAGCGGCCGCAAGCGCGCAGCCGGGCACCAAGCCGGCGGATGCCGCGGAAGCGTTACCCAAGAAAAACGACGAAAAGAAACCGCCCGCAAAGCCACCAACTAAACCCTAAGATCACCAAACAAAACCGCAGGTTGGAAAGTTAAGACACTATCTCCCGAACAAGAAAGAGCTTGAGAGCGATGAAAATAATTCAAAGCTGGTCACTGTCGACATCCATGGCAATTGTTTGCCTGTTTTGTTTAGCGTCGTCTGCCTCGGCACAACTGCCGCAACCCACGCCGGTAAAGGTCGATTCTGAAACCATATCCGGCCTCGGCGCTCGCAACATCGGCTCAGCGGCGATGAGCGGACGCATTGCGGCCCTCGATGCGGTGCGCGAAGGCCAGCGGCTGACTGTGTATGTTGGCGCCGCGAGCGGTGGCGTTTGGAAGTCGGTGAACGGCGGGACCAGTTTCAAGCCGGTCTTCGATAAGCAACCGGTGCAATCAATTGGCGCAGTCACGATCGATCCCAAGAACCCCAAAGTGATCTGGGTCGGCACAGGCGAATCATGGACGCGCAACAGCGTTTCTGTGGGCGATGGCGTTTACAAATCGATCGATGGCGGAGATAACTGGACCCATGTCGGTCTGAACAACTCCGAGCGCATCGCAAAAATTCTGGTTGACCCGAGCAACACTAACAACGTTTATGTTTGCACGCCCGGAAAATTGTGGAGCGATAGCGATGATCGCGGCGTCTACAAAACGACCGACGGCGGCAAGACGTGGACCAAGATTCTAAAAGGCGCGAACGCTTCAACCGGCTGCTCGATGATGTCGATGGACAAGTCGAATCCGCAAACAATCTACGCCGGCATGTGGGACTTTCGCCGCAAGGGTTGGACTTTCCGTTCGGGCGGAGATGGCCCGAATGCAGCGAGCGGCAGCGGCTTGTTTAAGAGTTCCGACGGCGGCGCGACCTGGAACGAACTCGACCAGAACTCCGCAAAAGGCTTGCCGGCAAAACCATGGGGCCGCATAGCCGTTACCGTTGCTCCTTCAAAGCCGAATGTAGTTTATGCGTTCATCGAAGCAGAAATGCCGAAGGGCGGTCTGTACCGGTCGGACGACAGTGGGCTTACCTGGACCGCGGCTGATCACAGTGCCTACATGGTCTGGCGTCCGTTCTATTTCGCCAACCTGATAGTGGATCCAAAAGATGAAAATAAGATCTACAAAACTGATGGTCCGCTCATTGCCAGCAATGACGGCGGCAAAAGCTTTAGCAATATTTCAGGCGGCGCGCACGGCGACTTTCACGATGTTTGGATTGATCCGAATAATTCCGACCACATAATCACCGGTGACGATGGTGGCCTTTGGTATTCGTATGACGGAGCCAATCGTTGGTGGAAGGCCGAGAATCTGCCGGTTTCGCAGTTCTATCACGTCAGCGTTGACATGGAGATGCCTTACCGGGTCTACGGCGGTTTGCAGGACAACAGCTCCTGGGTGGGCGATTCCGCGTATCCAGGCGGTATCACCAATAGTCGTTGGGAAAACATGTATGGCGGCGACGGCTTCTGGATGTTTGCCGATCCCTCGGACCCTAATTACATCTACGCCGAATACCAGGGCGGCGAAATCTCGCGCATCAATCGCAAAACGCACGAGTCGCGCAACATAAAACCATTGCCGCTCTACAAAGAAGGCAAGCTGCGCTACAACTGGAACACGCCTATTCATCTCAGCCCGACCGGTGATGGCACCATCTACATCGGTGCGCAATTTCTTTTCCGTTCGCGCGATCACGGACAGACCTGGGAACGCATCTCGCCTGATCTCACTACCAACGACCCGGAAAAACAGAAGCAGGAACAGTCAGGTGGCATAACGGTCGATAACTCGGCCGCCGAAATGCACACGACGATTTACGCGATTGCCGAATCGCCAAAGGATCCAAATTTGATTTGGGTGGGCACGGATGACGGCAACGTGCAAATAACGCGGGACGGCGGCAAGACCTGGAAGAATGTGATTGGCAATGTTCAGGGCCTGCCAAAGAATGCCTGGGTTTCTTCCCTCGAACCGGGCCACTTCGATTCGGGAACTGCTTATGTGACTTTCGATGCGCATACGTTTGGTGACATGCGACCGTTCGTTTACAAAACCACCGACTTTGGCCAAACCTGGACGCCGGTCGCCACCGAAGCAAGTGCAGTCCGCGGCTACGCGCACGTAGTTAAAGAAGATCTAGTCAATAAGGACCTGCTGTTTGTCGGCACTGAGTTGGGCCTCTGGATTTCACTTGACGGCGGCAAACAGTGGGCACAGTACAAGGGTGCTGAAATGCCAAACGTGGCGGTGCGCGATCTTGCCATCCACCCGCGCGATCACGCGCTGGTGTTGGCAACGCACGGTCGAGGCATTTGGATCGTGGACGACATTACGCCGCTGCGCGCGCTGACCGGAGACACGTTGGCGAAAGCGGCTGTCTTTCTGCAAGCGAAGCCAAGTGTGCAAGCGATTTCCGCCGGCGGAGGTTGGGTCAATGGCGATGCCGCATTTGTCGGTCCTAACCCCACGGACGAAGCGGTGTTTGTTTACTACCAGAAGAAGCGACATATTTTTGGCGACTTGAAAATAGAAGTGCTCGATTCGGCCGACAAGGTGGTCGGCACAATCCCCAGCAGCAAGCGGCGCGGATTAAACCGCTCTACCTGGGCAATGCGGCTTAAGGCGCCCCAGGTTCCCCGAGCCGCAAGTGCGGCCTTCGGCGCGGCGATCGGCCCGCGATTGTTGCCCGGTACCTACACCGTGAGGATGACCAAAGACAAACAGGTTTACACCACTAACTTGCAAGTGGTTCCCGACCCGCGCTCAAAACATTCGGCTGAAGATCGACGTGCTCAGTTTGACCTGGCAATGAAGCTCTACAACTTGTTGGGCAACATGACCTACTCAGTTGAGCGCATTAACAATCTGCGTCTCGCCCTGGAAGATCGCGCGGCAAAGTTGCCGGCCACCGATCCGTTAGCCATTCGATTGCGAGCGGCCTCGGCGGCTGTCGACGTTCTGCGCAGAAAGATCGTGGCGACCAAAGAGGGCGGCGCTATCACCGGCGAAGAGCGCCTGCGTGAAAACCTGGCCGATCTCTACGGCAATGTGAATGGTTACGAAGGTCGTCCTGGAGCCACACAGGTCGCGCGGACCGACGTTCTGGCGCGCGAACTAGGTGATGTAGAAAAAGATTTTGACGCCTGGTTAGCGAAGGAACTGGCCGCGATTAACGCTGAGTTAACCCGCAAAAATTTGGAGCCTATCAAGGAGTTGACCCGCGCAGAATGGGAGTCGAAGACCGCGGCGAACTAAAGCTGCGCATCCGACCAAGCCGAAAAAAAGGGCACTCTCATGAGTGCCCTTTTTGCTTGACGCTATCTCGCGAGGCACTTGTTTCACCGTCCGCTAGTGCCGGCGCGCTTTTGCTTTCGGTGTCGGTGTTTTCGTCGAGGTCCCCACCGCCGGTTTGGGTTTTGTGACATCTTCGATTGGAGTATCCAGAATTGGACGCATTTCACCGATAAACTTGTCACTGTTCACGATGCTACGTAGCACGATTCTAATGGCCTCTTCTGGAAAGCCCGACTCCAGGGTGAAAGTGTAGCCCGTAAAAATGTCACCAGACTCGTCTGCCCCCCAAAAAAGAAAGGCTCGGTCACTCAGTCTCAGTAACAGTCGCATCAGTGCGGCACGATCATTGACCCGGTCCACATTCACGTAGCGGTTTTTGTAGTGCGGGTAGACACGAAACCCAATCGTGTCGTTTGCGGTAACACTAATCACAATTTCAAAACTGTCGGAGTTGATTAATCCCTGCTTAAGCATGCCAACGTAATTGAAAGGTTGCTTGGCGCTTTGCCGGAAAGCGACGTTAATGTCCGGGCCTGCCTTATCCAACAAGTTCGCAAGCTGTTCTCTGGTGCGATTGCGACCTGACTCGTCGGTCTGACCATACACCGCAGTCATGCTCGTTATTAGGATGACCATGCCGAGTAGAAAAACTTTTCTCATTAGGGGTCGTCTCCCGTGGGTGCTAAACAGCAAGCCTTCTAAGTGAAATTCGTGGGGAAGTCAAATTTTTATTTTGCGTCCGCGCTGCAGCGCGAGAAAGACGGGATAACTTACGGCGAGCAGCAGCAGCGCATAAACACTGTTGCGGGTATCGCTCGCGATCGCTCCTATCAGGAACAGAACGGAGCCGATTAACGCAGCGCCCGTGGTCCATGGATAACCCCACGCTCGATAGGGACGTTCCTTCTCAGGCTGGCGCCGGCGTAACACGAAGACGGAAATGAACGAGAGCATATAGTTTGCGACGAAGAAGAA
Organism: bacterium; assembly: GCA_040003675.1. Lineage (GTDB taxonomy): Bacteria > Acidobacteriota > Blastocatellia > Pyrinomonadales > Pyrinomonadaceae > PSRF01. The sequence goes on from JBDUCC010000036.1 coordinate 7,369, forward strand.
TGCTAAAACCGCCAGCACACGCTCAAATCTTCTGCCAAACACAATGAACAGGACCGAGACTATGACACTCACAAACAACGCAAACGCCGGCGTACCTCCTTTGTTGATCGCGGAGCCCTGTTTGGTAAACAAACCGTCGCGGCTCATCGCAAACAAAACGCGTGTGGCCATCAGATGGTAAGCATTAACCGCGCTCAGCATCGATAAAATTGTTAGTGACCGAAAGACCGCGTCGCCATGTCTGCCAAATATCTCAATGGCCGCAACTCCCATGGCAAAGTTCTGCCCGGCGATTTTCTCAATAGGCACTACATAAAGCAGTGCGATGTTCACCAACAGATAGATCACAATGATTGAAAGAATTCCCAGAAACAGCGAGCGCGGAATATTTCTTTCCGGCCGCTCAACTTCTTCCGAGAAATAAACCGGCCCGGTCCAACCATCGTACGTGAAGATTACTGCCTGCAGTGAAATCACGAATGCGCCGACGAGGGCGAAGCCCAACGGCGTAGGCATAGTTGCGGTTGAGACTGCGACTCCTTTTCCAAAGATGAAGCACGCCACGATCAAAGCGACGAAGGCAAGCGCTTTTACTAAGCTGGTAATGTTTTGTGAACTGCTGCCCCAGGCGATTCCGCGCCATTGCAGCGCGCCAAATAGAACGGTAATCGTGACGCCAAGCGGAATCTCCGCGCCACGGAAACCGGGAACCAGCGCCCCGGAAAATTCGCCAATAACAATCGCCACCGCAGCGGTGCTGCCACAGGTAGAGATCCAGTCACTCCACCCGACGACAAAACCAGCATATTCACCCAGAGCATGACGAGCGAAAACGTATTGGCCGCCCGAGCGTGGAATCATTGTGCCCAATTCGGCAATCTGTGCCGCGCCCAACAACGCATACATGCCACCAATCACCCACACTGACAGAAACAACCACGCGTTTGGCAAGTGCGCGGCGATTTGTCCCTGCGTGCGGAAGATTCCTGAGCCGATGGTGTTGCCGATGATTACGGCGAGGCCAAAGCCGACACCCAGTACGCGAAACAAATGGCCGCGAACTGCGTCAGGAGATGTTGGTTTCGTCATCAGCGTAATCGAAGAAGTCGATGCGCGAGTTGTGTCACTTTATCATTAGGCAATGCTTTTGGGTTATATTACGCCGCCATAGGGCAGTGTGGACGTTTGAATTTAGTCTGACGCGCAGAGAAGTCAGGACACTACCTCGCATAGGCATACCGCGACAACTAATGAGGAGTTCCCGCTTATGAAAAAACTAATCAGCGTGTGGTTGACTGTCTGTCTGATAGTGGTCATGTTTGCCGGCGGCACCCTGGCGGAGAGCGCGATGATTGCCCCCGGCGACAACCTGGTTGTTGAGGGAATCCCCTCAATTCCCGCGAGTCTTGCTGACGAAGTGGGCCGCTACACCGAGTTTCGCAGCGCCGGAATCTCGAGCTGGCATCCGTCGCGACGCGAGATGCTGATCAGCACTCGCTTCGGCGACACCAACCAGGTTCATCTCTTAAAAATGCCTGGCGGAGCACGCACTCAACTCACTTTTTCGCCGGAGCGCTCGGGCGCAGCATCATACCGGCCAAAAACGGGAGACTCTTTTGTCTTCAACAAGGACATCGGCGGCAATGAGTTCTTTCAATACTACCGCTACGATTTTGCTGATGGCGGTATTACTTTGCTGACGGATGGCAAGTCGCGCAACACAGGGTGGAACTGGTCCAATGTCGGCGATCGCGCCGTTTACAACTCCACCCGGCGCAACGGCGGCGATACAGATCTCTACGTTATCAACCCTTCAGATCCGAAGAGCGATCGCATGTTGCTGCAGTTAAGTGGCGGCGGTTGGGGCGTTGCCGATTGGTCAACTGACGATCGCAAGCTGTTACTGGGCGAGGGAGTTTCCGCCAACGAAAGTTACATCTGGCTCGTGGACGCCGCAACCGGCGAAAAAACATTACTGACACCCAAAGGTAACGTGGACAAAGTTAATTATGGCCAGGCGCGCTTTAGCAAAGATGGGCGCGGAGTTTATTTGACTACCGATAAGGACTCGGAATTCATGCGCCTCGCTTACATGGACGTGGCGACCAGGCAGCAAACTTTTCTGGGCAATCAAATCAAATGGGACGTAGATTCGTTTGCCCTCTCGCCCGATGGGAACACAATCGCGTTTGTTACAAACGAAGAAGGCGTCAGCCGGCTGCATTTGCTCGACACAAAATCACGAAAAGAAAAAACCTCGCCTTCGTTACCGGTCGGGCTTATCTCGGGCCTCAGATGGCATGAAAGCGGCAAAGATCTGGGCTTTAACTTTTCTTCAGCGCGCACTCCGGCTGATATCTATTCCCTCAATGTGCGTACTGGCAAAGTGGATCGATGGACCGAAAGCGAAACTGGCGGCCTCAATACAAATCAATTTGCGCAGGCGGAACTGGTGAAATGGACCAGTTTCGACGGCAGAAGCATCAGCGGGTTCTTATACCGGCCGCCCGCGAAATTCAGTGGGCCGCGTCCGGTAGTCATCAATATTCATGGCGGACCGGAAGGTCAGTCGCGACCCGGGTTCCTTGGCCGCAGCAATTTCTATTTGAATGAATTGGGGGTAGCGATGATATTCCCTAACGTGCGCGGCTCAACCGGCTTCGGCAAGACTTTTCTAAAACTGGACAACGGGTTTCTCAGGGAAGATTCGTACAAGGACATCGGCGCGTTGCTCGACTGGATCAAGACGCAACCGTCACTTGATGCCAGCCGCATTATGGTGACCGGTGGCTCGTACGGTGGTCATATGGCGTTTGCGGTGGCTCAACGTTACAACAACAAAATTCGCGCGTCATTGCCGGTAGTTGGCATCTCAAATCTTGTTTCTTTTCTTGAACGCACAGAATCGTACCGGCGCGATCTGCGCCGCGTTGAGTATGGCGATGAAAGGGACCCCAAGATGCGCGAGTTTATGGTGCGCATTGCTCCGTTAAATAATGCTGACAGCATAACCAAGCCAATATTCATTGTGGCCGGGGGCAACGATCCGCGCGTACCAGTAAACGAAGCGCAGCAGATGGTGAGAACCATGCGGGCGAATAAGACGCCGGTCTGGTACCTAATGGCAAAGGATGAGGGGCATGGCTTCTCGAAAAAGAAGAACCAGGATTTTCAGTTTTACGCGACTGTAATGTTCATACGCGCCTACCTGCTTAACTAAGGGCTCATTCGCCGGCGCTTCGCGGTGTAAGCGTGACGTTATACATCTTCTGATTCAGATAGCCTTGACCGACATAGCCATTTGCAGTGCGGTCGTGGAATTTAATAACACCCCACCCATCAAAACTGATGGCGTTATCATCAGGTGAATAGAGCCAGTTATTGGTCACCCCATTTGATTGATACGTACCATTAGGTGAAATATCGAGTGCATAGCGCTCCTCGTGACCATCGGCCTGCAAAACCAGCGTGACGATCCAATTGCCGACTGGAAACTGGCTGGTAGGCGGCGGCGGCTGGTAACTGGGTTCCGGTAGCGGGGTAGCAGTTGCTGTTGGCGCGGGATAGGTTCCACCGCTTGGGCTGCTATTCATGAGCGCGGCGCCGAACACAAGGACCAGCAGAAAACCTCCACCCACCAAGGCACCCACGATTGCAACGATGAGACAGGTGCGGTTACTGCTGCTCGGCGTAGGCGGAGGAGGCGGCACTCGCTTTTCGCCCATCACGTATTCAATGGCGGAAATCAGGCGCAGTGCATCATGTTCAAAATCGTCGTCAGAGATTGCCAGCGCATTGCGAGTTGATAGCGCAGCGAGATCGGGCGGCAGCGACTCCTGGGCGGGCATCTTTGCTTCACGCACGAGCACCGGGATGACGTGTATTTTGTTAGAAAGGGCGGTGGCGATTTCGCGCCGCACATAATCATCGCCCCGCTGTATTCGGGGCGTGGTTGAGCTGTCGGCAATGGTGAGCCACTGCTTACCAATGATCGCCAGCAGGACGTGACAGGACCCGACGGTATCTTGAATCACGCGACTAAAGTCAGCGCCGGGATTGATGCCGGTGACGTCCATAAAGACTCGTCCCGGAAAGCGCGCATGTAGCCGATCATAAATTCGGCCGGCATAACCTTCGGCATCGTCGCGGCGGTAACAAATAAAAATTCTTTTGGGTGCTGATGACATGAGGCGCTCCTGTAGAGGTTTTTGCGAGGTAGATGCTTTTCATGACTGGAATTACCGGTGCGCTGGAATAAGGACTTTAATAACTGCGTTCGAGGCTGCGCGAGAGATTATTGAATTCCCCGGCGGGACGCAAGATTTTCTTCGGTCCCTGCCCTATGCCGTCGGAGTGTGCAGGGCGCGTTTGAGGTCAGCCGCCAGCAAACGATGAAACAAATGTTCGCCGGCTTCGCGTCTCACTGATAACCGGCCCGCCTGATAGGCGCGCGAATTCAGTCCGCGCTGCACTGACTTACAAATCTCGGTGTCTTCATCCTGAATGCGCTGACCCACGGCAATGCTGGCGCGATTGCGTTCTTGCGCAGTCTCGGAAACGTCCGTGAAGTAAAAATCGAAAATGACTTCGGTTTTATCAACGCCGCGCGGGATCACAAGATTCGTATCCATCGAACCCTCGTACCAGTTGATCATGAAATTTGGGTAGAGCCAATAGTAAAGCGCACGCTCACCTTTGCGCACGGCGCCGGTCTCGGCTTCTGCGCCGTCAGTTACGAGCGGGCTCCACTGCAAACAAAACCGTTCGCCGTTCTCGATTTTGTAATTGCTATAGTCGAGCACGCTGTCGAGGCCTTTGTGCAAATGCGGCACGTGATAACCACCGTCGAGGTAGTTGTCGACAAAAACCTTCCAGTTACAATCAAAAGCGTAGTGGCGGCGCTCGAACCAGTGAAGATTGCTTAGTTTCAGTGGTTGAATCTGCGCGATCAGATCAGCCCCCAGGAAATCATTAAGCGAATTCGTGGTTTGACCGTTCAGAGCTGATCTTTGCTCGCCGCTCTTTCCTATTCTTACAAAAACCCACTGCTCCCAAATTGCAGTCTCGACCGGAATCAGACCACTGGTCTTTCGATCGAAATCGCCCACGCCTGCGAAATCCGGTGTCCCTTTTAGTTCACCCGCAAGCGAGTAGGTCCAACCATGATAGGGACATCGAAGTTGGGCTGCCGTTCCTTCAGTTTTCGTCATTACTGCTGCCGCGTGATGCCGGCAGACGTTGAAGAAACCGCGCAAGACGTTGTCGTACCCGCGAACAATGACCAGCGGTTCGCCGGCAATATCAGCGGTAACGTATTGGCCGGCGCTTTCAACTTGATCGAGACGGCAAACGAATTGCCATGAGTGTGAAAAAACATTTTGCAGTTCGAGTTGGTAAAGCTCGTCGTTCGTGTACCACGACCCTGGGATGGTGAACGCATGATCCAGCGCTGCGTTTGAATCGTAGCTGTCAATAATATGTTTGAGGGAAGGATTCATGGGTGGAGAAGAGTACATGCGCTCCAACGCGGCTCTGCCGCCTTCCGTGCGGTAAGGCTTCGCCTTACCGGGCATGCTAGAAACCACGGAGGCTACGCCTCTGTTAATCGAGAGGCTCAGCCTCTCAAAGTAATTAGAACGACTTTCCGGAAAAAGGCACAGCCATTCCGCACAGAAGACGGCAGAGCCGCATTAGAAGCGTCACACGACTGGCGTAGCGGTCTTACGCTTGGGGTTAAAGAAAGGCGTCTTCACAACCGTTGCCAGAACTCGATGACGAACAGCCTCAACGGTAATTTCGAACTGAAGTTTCGTGCCGGCGCGCGTGAACTGCCGATTGATCGTGGCAAGCGCAATCATCTTCTTCAATGTCGGCGACCAGGTGCTGGAAGTTGCTTTGCCAACTTGCGCGCCTTCTTTGAACACAGGCACTGCGACTCTGGAAGCGATGGCAGAAACCGCCGGCGGGAGTCCAACATTCTCGTAGAGCTTTTCAACCGCTGGCCAGTCGATCTCCAGCCCAACGATCTCGCGAGCAGGCCCGCGCTTTTGTTCGGCCCGCAAGGCTGACTGCCCGATGAAACGGTTCTTGTCCAGATGGACCAGACGTCCCAGGCCCATCTCAAAAGGCGAATACTTTTGCTCGTCAATCAAAGCCTTCTTGCTGTTGTTAAAGTCGACTTCGATTAGCAGCAGGCCCGCTTCGATGCGCGCCACGTCCAACGCCAGCATTCCGGTCGGATGAATATCAAAAGCTCTGCCGGCAGTCATCAGCTCGTCCCATACCCGCAATGCTTTGTCGCTGGAAACCCATATCTCGTAGCCGAGATCGCCGGTGTAACCGGTGCGCGAGATCTCGACTGGGACGCCGGCAATCGTTCCTCTTGTGACGCGAAAGTATTTTAGGTTGGCTATGTCCGCATCGCTGACCAGACTCTTCAGCAAGCGTCCCGATGTCGGACCCTGCAATGCGAGCGCGGATACAGTTTCCGAAATGTCTTCAATCTCTACCTTCATGCCGCTGGCATTCTGCCTGAACCAGCGCAGGCTGGGATCGGCCGCGGTCCAGCGATAGGTATTCTCTTCAAGCCTCGATACAGTGCCGTCATCGATTACTTTTCCGTTCTCGTCACACCAAGGCGTGTAGATGACCTGGCCCACCGCGACCTTGCGCATGTCGCGCGTGATGACGCGGTCGACGAGCTTTGTCGCATCTGGTCCAGTCAGCCGGTATTTGAAGAGGGGCGAAATATCGATCAGCGCCGTGGCATTGCGAATCGCGTTGTACTCATGCTCATGGTGCGGCTCATACGAGCTAACTGCGTAATAACCCGACCACTCGCGATAGTTCAAACTCTCGCAAAGCGAAAATGTTCGTTCGTGAAATGCGGTTCCGACAGGCATGTGGCAGGAGACTAAACTATCTGGATGAAAAGCTCATTCAAATTCACTGTCGGGGTCAGGCACGCGTATTTCCTGTGCGACGAGTTCGCGCCAGGTTTGAATAACGCCCTCGTTAGCATCGAGAACGCGCAAGGCGCTTAACACTGGGCCCGACTCGGTTTTTAATTCCGGAAAAGTTAGAAGCAACAGTGCCAGATCGCGCCAGTCAGTGCCCGATTTTGGTTGGCCGCGCCGCGAGTAATAAGAGATAACCTTTTGGGCAATGATCTCAGTCGGCGATGCGATGGAAATATCCTCGATCACTTTGGCTTCCGGCAGCGAATCCACTGCACGTACGTCAACCAAATGTCTATTGCCGGTCTTCTGAATCTGAAACAGCCGGTAGCCCTTTGCCTTGCCGACCTCGCGAATCCGAACGGCAATAGTGAAGCGCTCACTTAGATGTTTGCGTAACTCTTCGGCCAGCGCAGCCGCGCGCGTCGACATGAGGTCAATGTCCTGAGTCATGCGCGGCTCGTCGACATATGCATTGACGGCTGTAGCGCCAAAGACAACTACATCATCGCGCCCGCGCAGAAATTCCAACACCGCGTCATGAATCGTCGCCAGCGGTAAAGGTTCGCGCATGGCAAACTCCTTAAATGTCAGCGCTCCGGCATTCAGCATTACTCGAATAATACGCTGGGAAAGTTGTCTGTGCCAAGATTGGTTATCGTCCACCTTAAAGGGAAGCCTGCTTTGTCGTATCGTTGTCAGGGCGAGAGATTGTAAGTATGCTTGCATTGCTTCAGCAACCTGCAATACCGAACAACTAATGAGCAACAAATACGACGTCATCGTCATTGGTGGCGGGCATAACGGACTCGTTAACGCCGCTTATCTTGCGCGCGCGGGCAAGAAGGTGTTAGTGCTTGAACGCCGTCACGTACTGGGCGGCGCGGCGGTTACGGAAGAAGTTTTTCCGGGTTTCAAGTTCTCCGTCTGTTCGTATGTTGTTTCGCTATTGCGCCCGGAAATAATCCGCGAACTCGACCTGCCCCGGCATGGATTAGAAATTCTTCCTCTCGATGGCACCTTCACGCCAATGCCCAACGGCGATTATCTCTGGCGGGTCAACGACCACGCCAAAACTCGCCGCGAAATTGCGCGTCATTCCAAAGTGGATGCCGAAGCCTACGACGAGTACGGCAAAGCCATGATCGATATGGCCCACTTTGTGAAGCCGATCATGAATATGACGCCGCCTGACCCTACATCGCTCAATCCGAAAGGCTTGAAGGATCTACTTTTTCTCGGCAAGCGATTTCAAAAACTTTCAGCAGATGACAAGTACAACCAAGTGCAGTTGATGACCATGAGTGCCGTCGACTTTCTGGACCAATGGTTTGAGACTGACGTGCTGAAAGCGACTATGTCGGCCTCAGGCATCATCGGAACGTTCCTGGGGGTGCGTTCACCCGGCACTGCCTATGTGCTGTTGCATCATTACATGGGCGAAATTGACGGCGCGTTTAGATCGTGGGGACTCTCGCGTGGCGGTACCGGCGCAATTTCGAATGCGATAGCCGACGCGGCGCGGGAGTTTGGCGCAGAGATTCGCACCGAATCACCGATTGCAAAAATTCTACTAAAAAACGGGCAGGCCAAGGGTGTGGTGCTGGCTAATGGAGACGAAGTCCATGCTGACGTGATTTCCTCGAGCGTCGATCCGCGCCTGACGTTCATGAAGATGGTGGGCGAAGAACATTTGCCAGACGATTTCACTGACGACCTTAAGCGCTACAAGTATCGCGGCTCTTCGGGAAAAGTAAATCTCGCCCTCGATGGTCTGCCCAACTTCAAATGTTTACCTGGGGCTGGTCCACATCTGCGCGGAGCAGTGTCGATCTCGCCTAGTGTTGAATATATGGAACGCGCTTATGACGAAGCGAAGTATGGCCGCTTCTCGCGCCGCCCATATATCGACATGGTCATTCCCAGTTTGACTGATCCATCCGTCGCGCCGGCGGGCAAGCACGTAATGTCGTGCTTTGTGCAGTACGCGCCTTATAACTTGAAAGAGGGAAATTGGGACGATAAGCGCGAAGAGTTTGGCGACACGGTAATCGATACGATTGCCGAGCATGCGCCCAACATTCGCGATTTGATACTTCATCGCCAGGTGCTAACGCCACTGGACCTCGAGCGCGAGTTTGGTTTGTCGGAAGGAAACATCTTCCAGGGTGAATTGACGCTTGAGCAACTCTTCTTTCTGCGGCCGGCACCGGGATGGGCTCAGTATCGAACTCCGATCGGCAATCTCTACATGTGCGGATCGGCGACGCATCCGGGTGGCGGCATCATGGGCGCGCCGGG
>JBDUCC010000037.1:0-16584 GCA_040003675.1 bacterium
GTGATGAGACGGTTGGGATTGCGTGCCAGCCGTAGCGCGGTTGTTGCGCCGGCTATGCCACAACCGATGATCAATACATCGGTTCTGTTCAAGAGGGTCCTTCCTTCATGACGCCTCAGCCGATCGCTATCATTCTTTCAACCGACCGCGCCGCCCGTTGCAGGATATCTGCAGGCAGGTCTATTACATATTGGGTTTTTCTTAACGATTCAAGCGTGTCCTCAAGCGTAATCTGATTCATGTGGGGACACCTAACACTACAAAGGCGCAGCATATCTTTATCAGGATTTGCAGCGGCTATGTTGTCGCCCATGGCACACTCGGTGAGGAGTAGATAATGAGGTGCAGTACTATTTTCGACGAACCTGATCATCGCGCCGGTGCTTCCCGAGAAGTCTGAAGCGGCCACTACCTCGGGACTGCACTCAGGATGCGCGAGGATCGTGACATCGGGAAACTGTTTTCTGACGTTCTCGATATCTTCCACAGTAAACTTATCGTGAACTTCGCATCGCCCTAACCATCCGATCATCTGGTAGTCAAGGTCACCATTCGATTTTTTACGCGGATCCATCGTGGGAAAGATGATGTGTTTGCCAGTTTCTTTCGCGACGTTCTTGGCCAGGTACTCGTCGGGAATAAAGATGACGGTCTCCGTGTTGAGCGACTCGACCACGGCGCGAGCGTTACCGGAGGTGCAGCAGATGTCGGATTCCGCCTTCACGTCCGCATAAGTATTGACGTAAGTAACGACCGGCACGCCGGGAAATCTTCTCTTGAGTTCACGTACATCGGCACCGGTAATACTCGCCGCCAGGGAGCAACCGGCCTTTTCCGAAGGCAGGAGAACGGTTTTCCCCGGATTGAGGATCTTCGCCGTTTCAGCCATAAACCTGACGCCACAAAAGACAATAATATCTTTATCAGTTTGCGCTGCCCGGCGCGCGAGTTCCAGCGAGTCGCCAACAAAATCAGGTACTGAGTTGAAAAGAGCCGCTTCCATATAGTTGTGACCGAGGATGACCGCATTCTTCTCGGCTTTCAGGCGATTAATTTCAGCCGCCAGTTCGGCCTTGATTCTTAGTTCGACATCCGGCACAACCTTGGCGAGCTTCGCCTTCATGGCCTGATACATCTTTTCGGGGTTCGTTTCAGTGATCATTGATTTCCGTTATTTACTAGTGCTTTGATCCGCGTCAATCTCATGAAATTTCAAACTGAGATCAAAAACTTTCGCCGAGTGCGTAAGTGCGCCCACGGAGATGTAATCCACTCCGGTCTCGGCGATCTCGCGCACGTTGGCCAGCGTGACATTCCCTGACGCTTCCAGCTTCGCGCGCTTGCCCGTTATTTTCACGGCCTCCGTTATCATTGCCAGTGACATATTGTCCAGTAAGATGCGCTCGACACCTAATTCGATACCTGTTTCTACGTCCTGAAGATTTGCGGCTTCGATCTCAATTTCGAGACTCGTGCCGGAATTTCGGGCAAGACGCACCGCCTCGCGAAGGGAACCAGCGGCGGCGATGTGATTGTCTTTGATCAGAATCATGTCAAACAGGCCCTGACGATGGTTGTGCCCGCCACCCAGCCTGACGGCGAGTTTATCGATAACACGCAGTCCGGGAGCTGTTTTGCGAGTATCCAGAATCTTCGTAGACGTGCCCGCAAGCTTATCCACAAATTGTCTCGTAAGAGTGGCTATTCCCGACATTCTCCCGAGGAAATTAAGCGCAGTGCGCTCTGCGGTTAGTAGCGCGCGCGCTGGTCCAAAAACATTGGCAACAATGGAGCCACTCTCAACGCCGCCGCCTTCATTCACCTTTGCGTCGAACGTCACTGTCTCACCGACAGTTACGAACACCTTGGCGGCAACGTCCAGGCCCGCGATGATTCCGCTCTGTTTTGCAGTTATGTCGCCGCGAATTTTCAACCCGGCGGGAACGATAGCGTCAGTGGTCGCATCGCCGGCGCCTATGTCTTCCGCCAGCGCCCGCCCTATGCAGACATCGATTTGTGAAGACACGTCGCGAATGAATTGGCTCTCAATTATCATGATTGCAGGGTTGTTGCAGATGATACCGGGTGTAGGGACCAGCATCAACAAGCGAGCCAAAGACCCCGGTAATTAGGCACCCTAACGGCGAAATACGGACCAACCGCCTGTTTTTAGCGCCGTGGTAGTCAACATTTATTACCGCCAAACGATTTTTCTGGCCCGTATACAAAGGTTTTTGCTAATATGTTGGAGCCTGTTCAGGCCTACCTCCGATTTTTCCGTTCCTCCCGCAAGACTTAAATGCCAAGAAGACATTCCACTAGTTTGCTTGAAGCTATACCCGAGAACCCGGCTCAATTGAGCCCGGGGACAAGCGACAAAATTCTGGAGCGCGCGTTTGACGCGTTGCCTGACGGCGCCTTTCTGTTCGGAAACGACCGCCGTTTGATTAAGGGAAATGCTAATGCCGCCCAACTGCAAAGCGACGATCTTTCAGCAGGTCGCCTATGTTGTGAAATGTTTTGGCGGGTTGAAGGAGCGGATGGCTGCGTGGTCGATCGCGCTATCGAAAGTGGCGAAAAAGTCGAAGTTGAAATTCAATCGGGCCCGGAACAAAGTCTTTCGATCTCAATCATCGTTGAACCACTGGCAGATATTGACGGAGATCGAGGAGCGCTTGTTATTACTCGAGACATCTCCGACCTGCGGCGCGCAGAAGCTGAAGCCATAGCGCACAAGTCGTTTATCGCCAGCATCGCAGATCGCACTCCTGACGAAATCTATGCACTCAACAGCGCGAGTTGCATCACCTGGATGAACGAGCGTGCCGAAGCTCTTAAGCCAGCGACGACGATTGCAGGCGGCGGTTTCCTGGACATCATCTCTCCCGAATCGCGTTCTCTGGCCGAGCAAAATCTGCAGCGCACGTTGGCCGGGGAAGATACGGAATGCGAGGTGCGCGTCCTGCACACTGAAGGCGTCAGTCGTTACGCCGAGGCCCATGCGTCTCCCCTTTGGAAAGACGGCGAAATTGATGGTGTGCTGGTTTTCCTTAGGGATGTGACTGAACGCAAGCGTGAGCACGAGTTGATGGCCCAGTCGGACAAGTTACGCGCGGTCGGCGAACTAGCAGCGGGCGTGGCCCACAATCTGAACAATTCTTTAACGGTAATTCAGGGCCGGGCCCAACTACTTTTGCGTAACGCGGCCGATGAAACATCTGCTAAAAGTTTGGAAGTGATAACGAACGCGGTAGAGGATGGCACGAAAACCCTGCGCCGGATTCTCGAGTTTGCCCGGCGTGACTCTGTCAGCGAATTCGCTCCTGTCGAGTTGGGCTACCTGCTTACCTCCAGCGTAGATATCGCGCGTCCGAAGTGGCAAAGCAAATCGCGCAAGGGCCGAATCGATTTGAAAGTCGAAAGCAATACGCCAGTCTATGTTATGGGCGAACAAGCTGAGTTGCGCGAAGTGGTGCTCAATCTGCTGTTCAATGCAGTCGATGCGATGCCGGAAGGCGGTACGATGGAAATCGGCGCACGCGCAGAGATCGAGTGCGGCTGCTTTTGGGTGGCGGACAACGGTTGCGGCATCTCAGCGGAAACAGCGTCGCGGATTTTTGAGCCTTTCTTCACCACCAAGGGAAAACTCGGTAGCGGTCTGGGACTCTCTGCTTCACACGGAATCGTTACCCGTCACAAAGGCGAGATATTCGTCGTGAGCGAACCAGGTGAGGGGACACGTTTTGAAGTAAGGCTGCCAATCTGTGACAAGAACGATAGGTTCTTGAAGAAGAGCGAAGACCTGGACGAACTGCTTGAGCCCGCCTGAAACACACTCTCATTAAATCGCCCGCCAGTTCAGCTGTCCTAAGATCAAGCGTTCAGATTTGCGAAAAGATACAGGTTGCACAGCGAATCACTTCCGCCAATCAGCCTTCCGAACCCAAAAACACTCCGAAAAGCGAGCAGAAGGCCATGTTCTTATTTCGAGGAACACTCGTTGCAGTCGAATAGGTGTCAGAATTAACCATCTATTCAAGGAGGCTGTTTTATGGGATTACCAAATCGAGATGAGATCAAAGGAAACATCGACCAAGCGAAGGGTCAGGTAAAAGAAACCGTTGGCCGGGCCCTGGACGATCGTGAACTTGAAAACGAGGGGAATGCCGACCAGGCCGGAGGCAAAGTTCGCGAAGGGTTCGGTACTGCTCGCCGCAAGGTCGGCGAAGCGATCGAAGATCTGGGCGAATCAGTGCGCAAATAGTTTTCACCTCAGCGCACAAGAGGCTTACGACTCGGAGTCGTAAGCCTTTCTTTTGTGTTGACCCTATGTAAATAAAACCAGCACTATTCCGTCCGCACGTGTTCACCACCGATTGCTTCCAGGAGTTCCTCGAGCTTATCGATTTCCTCGTCTGACTTTGCCTCAACTCCCAAAAGAATTCCGCCGCCCTTTAATCCTGCTTCGTAAACCTTCGCGCGATATTCCGGAATGCCCGCGCCGATCAGGGCTCCGATCACACCTCCCGTAGCCCCACCAGCTCCGGCACCAGCTAGCGCCGCAGCGATTGGACCAGCGATTATCAGGTTAATGCCGGGAAGTAAAATAGTGCTGCCGACCGCAACGATTGCTGCGAGCACGGCACCTACGACACCACCAACCGCGCCGCCAATGCCGGCACCGTCGGCCGCATGGGTCCGTGTTTGTAGTGCAAATTCCTTGCTTTGCGTCGCGTCGGACATCATCACACTAACGTCATCACGCGTGTAGCCGCGTTTCAGGATTGCGTCAACCGCCGCTTCCGCCGCTAACCTGTTTTTGAAAAGACCTGTTACCAATTTTGATTTCGCCATAAATATCCTCCTTCAGTTTCCGACGCCACACTCGATTTCTTACCAGGGAGAAATGTATTCAGTGGCAACGGGTGTGCCGGGTTGGGAACGCTGCTTTGCGAACGTTTTGACTAGTTATCAAAGGTCCGCTAGGCGGTAAGCAAACAGCAAAAGAGGTTTCTGTTTCGCTTCGGTACGGGCTGGCTTGGCCAATCAGCTTTCCGGATTAGTGTTTTGGTATAGCTGCCGCGACGTTTCTTGTGTAAATTCCAAATGCTGTTATTTAACATTGCAGAATCAAATCTGTTTTGAGAATTCTCCAGCTTAATTCAGCCCAATCGCTTGGTGGCGGCGAACGCCATCTGGCGGATCTTGCGAACGGTCTCGTCGATCGTGGCCACGAGGTCTTCGCCGCGTTGCGACCGCGGTCCGCTCTAACCGGGGAACTCAGTAAAGTTGCGAAAGAGAACATGACGACGCTACCGCTGCGGAATTCGCTGGACGCAAAAAGCGCCCGCGAGCTCGCGAAGCTGGTGCGCAAAGAAGAAATTCAAATAATTCACGCGCACATGGCGCGCGACTATCCGCTGGCTGCTTACGCCACGCGGCGAAATCCAAATGCGCGGTTAATACTGACGCGGCATGTCCTGTTTCCCTTAAACCGTTTACATCGCATCACCTTTTCCAAAGCGTCCCGGATAATTGCGGTATCACAAGCCGTGGCATCACAGCTTCGTGCCGACAAGGTCGCCCCTGCGGAAAAGATAAGCGTGGTCCTCAACGGAATTGACGCAGGTCGATTTGCGCGAGCGCGCGAACAGTTTCACCGGCAGGAGTTTTTCCAAAGTTGGAGACTGCCCGAACAAGGCTTGCTGGTGGGCACGGTTGGCGAGTTGACACCGTTGAAGGGTCATCACGAGTTTCTGCATGCCGCGGCACGCATTTCGACACAGATACCGGCTTGCAATTTCGTAATCGCCGGCATAGATCACTCGCCCGACGGAAAAAATGAAGCGCAAATTGACAGACTGATTGACGAACTAAACCTGCGACAACGGGTGCGTCGCGTTAATTGGCTGGACAATCTTGCACAACTGTATTGCGCATTGGACGTCTTTGTTTCAGCCTCGCACACCGAATCGTTTGGCCTGGCAATAGTCGAAGCTATGGCCAGCCGCACCGCTGTGGTGGCAACCGAAACCGAAGGCGCGCGAGAAATTATTCGTCCCGGTGAAACGGGACTGCTGACGGCGATTCACAGTCCGAATGAGTTGGCGGCCGCAATCCAATCTCTATTGACGGACGAGGCAACAAGGCTGCGGCTTGCGAAGGCCGGCCAAAGAGATGTAGCGGAGCGGTTCGACGTTAAGCGAATGGTGAAGGAAACGGAAGAGATCTATCGAGCGAGTCTTTAGTAGTTTTACAAGCCGTCAATCTTGGCAGCCAAAATAAAGTCGCTTTCGGTTAGGCCATCAATCTTGTGAGTCCAAATGCTTATCTCTGCGCGGCCCCAACCGAAGCAAATATCCGGATGATGCCACTGCGTTTCTGCCAGTTGGCCCACGCGGTTAACGAATTCAAGCGTCTTTTCAAAATCGCCAAACTTGTATTCCTTGCGCAAGTGGTGCTCGTCTACAACCTCCCACCCCGTCACTTCGCTTAGTAGCTTGATAAGTTCGTCGCCTTTGAGCGGTGGAACACCGCCGCGGCAGGGAACGCAATCTCGACTGGCTAAGTCGCCCATTTGTTTTCTCCTCAGCAGAACTTCCTCACAAACATTCTACACGCGGCGTTGCCTCAACGGCAGTTGGCGACAGACTCAGCCGGAGCTTTCGTGCCGGGTCGATTTGACGGCTTGCTAAGACACGCGCGCAACGGATAGTCTTAAGGCCAAGCCTTCAGCAATTAATAAAAACTTTCGTTTGCAGGCAGCAAGCAACGCTCACGTACTACAACTTGCTGCGCGGGGAGGTTTCGTGGCAATCATTCGTTCCTTTCGAGCATTGCGTCCGCTGGCCGAGCGGGTCGCCCAGGTGGCTAGCGTCCCCTATGACGTTGTTAGCACCGCTGAAGCGCGCGCGCTCGCGGCTAATAACCCGCTGAGCTTTCTACACGTGTCGCGACCAGAGATTGATTTGCCTGACGGCACCGATCCCTATTCGGATCACGTGTATCGCAAGGCGCTCGACAGTTATGAGCGACTAACAAAAGAATGCCCGCTGGAAACCGAGGACGTCCCAAGCATCTATCTGTACCGGCAGATCATGGGCGAACATGAACAGATCGGCGTCGTGGCCTGTTGTTCAGTTGATGAATACGACCAGAACATAATTCGAAAGCATGAAAGGACACGCCGCGACAAAGAGGACGATCGCACCCGCCACATGCTGGTGCTGCGCGCGCAGACGGGACCTGTGTTTCTGACCTACCGGGCCAGCCGCGACCTCGATACGATGGTCATGGAAACAACAATGGCGAATGCCATTTTCGACTTCACCGCCGACGATGGTATCGAGCATACGATTTGGCGGGTTCCTGATCCTGTTCGCTTTGTACAAGCGTTTCGCGAAGTTCCGTTTCTCTATATCGCCGACGGACATCATCGCGCGGCCAGCGCCGCTCGCGCACGCGCCGAACTTAAAGAACAAAGCTTCGGACATACGGGCGACGAAGAGTACAACTTCTTTTTAGCAGTGATGATCCCGGATGATCAGTTGCAAATATTGCCATACAACCGGGTGGTGCGAGATTTGAACGGGCTGTCGCGCGATCAGTTTCTCGAAGTAGTGCGCAAGAGCTTTAACGTCACTGAAGGTGGGCCAGTAACGCCGGACAGCCGCGGCAAGTGGAGCATGTATCTGGAAGGGAAATGGTATACGCTCAGTCTCGCTGCCGGTTCGCCTGAACCGCAGGGAACAGTCGCAGCACTCGACGTCAGCATTCTTGAGGACCGTTTGCTGGATCCAATCCTAGGCATTAAGGACGTGCGCACTGATAAACGCATTGATTTTATCGGTGGCATTCGCGGTACAGAAGAATTGGAACGCCTGGTTGATGAAGGCAAAGCCGCGGTGGCTTTTTCTCTATATCCAACGACGATTGACGAATTACTGCGAGTGTCCGATGCGGGCGAAATCATGCCGCCCAAGTCAACCTGGTTTGAGCCGAAGCTGCGCGACGGCTTGTTAATTCATACTATTTAGTCCGTTGTCAGTGGTCCGTAGTCAGTAGCAGTCGTGCCTAACGCTCTGGCTGCGACTCAACAACCCACAACTGACAACTGACAAATGACGACTATGCACGTTCTAATTGCCGATAAATTTGAACAATCAGGCCGCGACGGTCTGCAAGCAATCGGTTGCGAGATCACGTTTGAGCCAGACCTAAAAGACGAAGCGCTGGTCGCGGCCATTGGGAAGTATTCGCCGGACGTCTTGGTGGTACGCGGTACGAAAGTCAATGAGAACATGCTCGCGGCAGGCCCAATCAAATTAGTGGTCAGGGCGGGCGCCGGTTATAACACCATCGACGTTGCTGCTGCCTCGCGACGCGGGATCTACGTTTCAAACTGTCCGGGAAAAAACTCGATTGCCGTTGCTGAGTTAGCGTTTAGTTTGATACTCGCGCTGGATCGGCGCATCGCCGATAACGTTATTGCGCTACGCTGCGGCGAGTGGAACAAGAAAGAATTTTCAAAAGCGCGCGGATTGTTCGGCCGCAGGTTGGGCCTGATTAGCGTTGGCAAGATAGGTCAGGAAATGATTCCGCGCGCCCAGGCTTTCGGCATGCCCGTGATTGCCTGGAGTCGCAGCCTGACACCCGAACGCGCCGCCGAGCTCGGTATTGAACACAAAGCAACGCCGGCCGAGGTTGCCCGTGAAGCCGATATTGTTAGCGTGCACCTGGCCCTCAATTCAGAAACCAAAGGCTTGATAGGGGCGGAGTTTTTTGCAGCGATGCGACCGGGCTCATATTTCATTAACACCGCGCGCGGCGAAGTGGTTGATCAAGCAGCCCTGCTTGAGGCGATGCGATCACGCGGCATTCGGGCTGGACTGGATGTGTTTGCGGGTGAGCCGACGTCTGCCAAGGCAGAATTCACTGATCCAATCGTGAAGGAGCCGAACCTTTACGGCACGCATCACATTGGTGCTTCCACTGATCAGGCGCAGGAGGCAATTGCTGCTGAAACGGTGCGCATCGTGCGCGAGTTTAAGGAAACGGGACGAGTACCAAACGTAGTCAACCTCGCGCGGCAAACTCCCGCCACCTATCGACTCGTAGTACGCCACGTCGATCGGCCCGGCGTGTTGGCGGTCGTGCTGGACGCCATCAAAGGCGAGCACATTAACGTGCAGGAGATGGAGAACATCGTATTTGATGGCGCAGAAGCTGCCGTCGCGCGCATCAATCTGGACAACGCACCGTCGCGCGAGATGCTTGAGCGGTTGAAAAAGGAAAACGCCGATATTATCGAACTTAATCTGCTTGAGTTGAACGAGAAATGAACGCAAGCCTTATTACCGGCGCATCCAGCGGCATCGGGGAAGTCTTTGCCCGGCGTTTAGCCGCGCGTGGGCGCAATGTCCTGTTAGTGGCCCGTTCGGAAGAGAAGCTGGTTACTTTGTGTAACGAGCTGGGCCGCTCCAACAGCATCCGCGCTCAACACGTCGCCCTGGATCTCAGTCTTCCTGAATCGCCGGCACGGTTGTTTGAAGAGACCGAGAAGCGAGGTTTGTCGATCGACCTGCTGGTGAACAATGCGGGCTTTGGTTCGTTTGGAGATTTCAGCAAGGCGGACCTGGCCCGCGAGTTGAATATGATCGATCTCAACGTCGAGTCTTTGGTGGAACTGACGTATCGATTTTTGCAACCAATGCGTGAGCGCAAACAAGGCGCGATCATTAACGTGGCTTCGACCGCTGCGTTCCAGGCCGTACCGTTCATGGCAACCTATGCCGCAACTAAGGCGTTTGTGCTTTCCTTTTCCGAAGCCCTCTGGGAAGAGAACCGGCCACACGGAATCAAGGTTATGGCGTTATGCCCCGGCGTTACTGAGACGAATTTTTTCGAAGCCGCGCATGGTCAAAAGCCACCTGCACGAGCCTCGCAAACGCCGGAAGAAGTGGTCGAGACTGCCTTGCGTGGCTTGGCTCGCGGCAAGAGCCATATCATTTCGGGATGGATCAACCGCGCGATGACGGAATCTGAACGGCTGGTGCCTCGTTCGCTGGTGACGCGCATGGCCGGCCGCATGATGCGCGGACATTACGACGAATAAATTAGTAGTTCTGAATACAAGCTTAAGCTTGCCGCTTTCCAAATCAGCAACCTAAAAATTGGCCTCTGAACTAGAAGCGAGCGTTACTTGAAGCAAGCCTGCGGAGAAAACTGAATGGACGAAAGAATTTTTAATTTCAGCGCCGGGCCGGCAGTTCTTCCGGTTCCTGTTTTAGAACAGGCCCAACGCGATTTGTTGGCGCTACCGGGTGTCGGCATGTCGGTGATGGAGATCAGTCACCGCTCTAAAACTTTCGACGAGATTTTTGCCAAAGCCGAGTCCGGCTTGCGAGAGTTGCTCGGCATCCCAGCAAACTATCAGGTCTTGTTTTTGCAAGGCGGCGCGAGTCTTCAGTTTTCGATGGTGCCGATGAATTTCCTGGCGGCCGATGGCAGCGCCGATTACGTCATCACCGGCAGTTGGGGAAAGAAAGCCCTGAAGGAAGCAAAGCGTTCCGGCAGTGTTAACGTGGCCGCGACGATGGCCGATGGCGGTTTTACGCGCGTGCCGGCGAATGAAGAATTGAAGTTTGACCCGCAGGCCGCATACGCTCACATCACTACTAACGAAACGATCGAAGGCGTCGAATGGAAACAAGAACCTGAGGTTGGCGACGTACCGTTGGTAGCCGACGCTTCGTCCGACATTTTGTCGCATCCCATTGAAGTGAAGAAGTACGGGATTGTTTATGCGGGCGCGCAAAAGAATATGGGACCAAGCGGCGTTACGCTTGTCATCTTGCGCGATGACCTGCTTAAGAAAATCCCAGCTGGGCTTCATAGCATGCTCGACTATCGCACGCACGTCGAGAACAAGTCGCTTTACAATACTCCAAACACTTGGGGCATTTACATCATTAGCCTGATCTGCGACTGGTTGAAGGAAAAAGGTGGTCTTGCAGGCATGCACCGCGAAAACGAAAAGAAGGCGCAGCTCATCTACGACGCCATCGACGCGACTGATTTCTACCGGGGTCATGCAGATCACGATTCGCGTTCGATCATGAATGTCACGTTCCGCCTGCCGAACGAAGAACTCGAAAAGAAGTTTGCCGCCGAAGCGACAGCGCAGGGTTTGGATGGATTGAAGGGGCACCGGTCAGTCGGCGGCATCCGCGCATCAATCTACAACGCCTTTCCGCTGGCAGGCGTCAAGGCTCTGGTTTCCTTCATGAAAGAGTTTGAAAAGAACAACGGTTAACACCACGAGACGACCGGGAAATGCAAGACAAATGCAGAACCGCGAGCGGTAGCGACCGGATGCTACGTGCAACCTTGAACTAAACACTTTGAGGAATTACAACAGACGGGCCGGATTGAGTGCTTGCATCCGGTCGCTACCGCTCGCGGTGCTGCAAGCAGCTCGGCTAAGGAATCGGTGTAATGACTGAATCTGGCGACAAAGCCGGGGACGTCCCATAGAAATGTGATCAGACCTTCGTGTCCAAATTCAATTCCTTTTCCAATCTCGAAACTCTCAATCTTCAAGTTAGCGAATCAAATATTGATACGCGGCTCGACGCCTTCCTCGCAGCGCAGATTGATGGTTGGAGTCGGGCGCGGCTGCAACGGTTAATTGAGGACGAAGAGGTACTCGTCAACGGCAAGGCGGCAAAAGCTTCCTACAAACTGCGTCAGGGTGACGAAATCGAAGTTGAGTTGACGCCGCCGCCCGCCGCTAGTTTCACCCCCGAAAACATTCCGCTAAACATCGTCTTTGAAGACGACTTCCTGCTGGTAGTTAACAAGCCCGCGGGGCTGGTGGTCCATCCGGCTGCCGGCATTCATTCGGGCACGCTCGCCAACGCATTGGCTTTTCACTTTCAACAACTCTCAACGCGTGCCGGCGAGATTCGTCCCGGGATCGTTCATCGCCTGGACAAAGACACGTCTGGACTGATGGTCGTTGCGAAGAACGAAGCGACTCACGAGAGTCTGGCTGATCAATTTCGCGCGCGCGAGGTGTACAAGAGTTATGTGGCCCTGGTTCATGGCGTCGTTAAGCAGGCGTCAGGACGGATCGAACAGCCGATTGCTCGCGATCCTCGCACTCGAATTCGCATGGCGGTAGTCCCCGCCGGCCGGGGCGCCTTATCGCTCTATAAAGTTCGCCGGAGTTTTAAGTCGTTCACCTTGCTGGATGTTGAATTGAAGACAGGTCGCACACACCAGATTCGCGTGCACCTTTCCTGGCTAAAGCATCCGGTTGTAGGCGACGAAATTTATGGGGGCGGCCGCGATAAGACTGTCCAGGACGTCAGGCTGCGTGCCGCGATTCGTAAATTGCACCGACAGTTTCTACATGCGGAACGACTCGGATTTCGTCATCCCGTGAGTGGCGAGTCATTGCAATTTGTTGCGCCCTTGCCGGTTGAGCTGGAAAATCTGCTGGCTGAATTGGATGCTGATTCTCAATAAGACCCAAGCTCGGCCCACACCGAAGAGTTCACTGAGGTTTTGGGCTGACGCGAAGGGTATGTTCTTATAGATGGCGCGGTTACTTTGCTTAGAAAATGGTCCGAGGGCAACGAGCCCGGATAGGCGGGGCATCAAAGCGCCGTCTCCGACCGCTCGAACGACACGGTTGAATAATCCGATTACATCTAACATGAGATTGTTTCGTTTTTCTTTTTTTACGCGGCTGGTGCTGCTCGTCTCGTTCTTTGCGCTCGCGGGTTTGGTGCAGGGGCAAAAGCCTAAACCCAGCCCAACACCACCACCGGATGACGGCCAGGAGTCAATCACAACTTTTATTCGCCGCGTTCGTTTACCGATTACTGTGGTTGACAAGAAGGGACAGTTTGTTCCCGGACTGACGAAAAGTGATTTTCTGATCTTTGAAGACAAAGTGCCGCAACAGATCGAAACGTTCTCGGACGATTTGGGCGAGGCGCAGCCGCTTTATGTAGTGGTGCTAATGGATACGTCACCGTCGACTGCAGGAAAATTAAAGTTCGAGCAGGAATCTGCAATGAACTTCATTCACACGGTGGTGCGGCCTCGGCGTGATCGGGTGTTGTTTGCAACCTTTGATCACGAAATCAATTTGCGTCAGGACTTTACCGACAAACTTGACCTGTTGGACAAGGCGGTCGACGGCGTGAAGAAGTTAGGGAATCAAACAGCGCTCTTTGATGCGGTGTGGCAATTCTGCGACGAGAAATTGCGATCCGTGGCCGGGCGGCGAGTGATGGTGATCGTGACCGATGGTGAGGACACTTACAGCCGCGCGAATATTCGCGATGCCATCGATATTGCGCAGCGCACCGAGACTACAATCTACGCAATCTCCACCAAGGCGGGCTTTCTTTCGACGGTGCCGGGAGTGGAAGCGAACCAAGTGAAGGATCGAAAAGATCGTGACCTGAGCACGCTGGCGGAAGAAACCGGCGGGGTGGCGTTTTTCACCGGCGACATGCTTTCGCTCGAACGCTCGTTCACGAAAATATCCAAAGAGTTGCGCGCGCAATACCTGGTCACTTACAAACCGTTGAATGATCGCTACGATGGCAGGTTTCGCAAGGTTGAAGTCAAACTCGCGGGCAGCCGCGGTGATCTAAAGATAAGAACCAAGCACGGCTACAAAGCAATAGCCGACAGTGTTAGACCGTAAGAGCAAGCAGATGTTTATTCAAGGATCGGCAAAACTAAGTTTGACGTTGGCCGTGGTGTTCGCCGTGGCGCTAGCGGCGTTGATTGGCAATAGATCCCAGGCACAAACGCCGTCCGACGCTAAGAAATCAAGAAGCAGGCGCGCCGCCGAGGTGCCATCGCCCACGCCTCCGGTCAATCCCAGGGAAGAACTGCCTCAGGAATCGGAAGAGATTGTGCGCGTGGAGACGAATCTTACGAGCATCTTTTTTACCGCCGCTGACAGCAATAAAAGATTTGTTAATACGCTGAAGAAGGAAGACATTCGCATACTGGAAGATGGCCAGCCGCAGGAAGCCTTCACCTTCCAGAAGAATGTCGACCTGCCACTCTCAATCGGAATCCTGATCGATACCAGCCGTTCCGAAGAACGCACATTGCCGGACGAAAAGGCAGCGGCCCGCGCGTTTTTGGAGGCAGTCATGCGACCTGACAAAGACGAGGCCGCTATCGTTTCCTTTACCGGCGAGGTCACACTAGAACAGGGTTTCACCGGCAACGTCGATCGTTTGCGAAGGGCGATCGATCGCGTGGAGTTTGTACCGCCCTCCGGTTACATCGGCGGCGGCGTGGTAGTCGGCGGCACTCCTCCCATCTCCGATACCAATCAAATGCTGGCGGGCTCGACCGCCATTTGGGATGCGGTCTGGGCCAGCGCCAATGAACTGCTATCAGATTCATCGGCCGAAAACACGCGGCGCACAATCATTCTGCTCACCGATGGTTATGACACGATCAGCCAGGTGAAGATGCACGATGCGATTGAACGCGCGCAAAAAGCAGATGCGCTGATTTATGCCATCGGAATTGGGGATACCTATCAGGGTGGAGTCGATGCCGGTTCGTTGAAGAAAATCGCCGAGCAGACCGGCGGCCGCGCTTATTTTCCGCGCAATGAAAGAGAGCTGCGCAGCGCATTTGCTCAGATTCAGACCGACCTGCGCGAACAGTACCTCATCGCTTATTCGCCTACAAACAAGACGCGCGACGGCGCTTATCGCCGGATTCAGATTGAAGTGGTTGATCCCGAAGTGCGCAAACAGAATTTGAAACTTAACTACCGTCCGGGTTACTTCGCAAAGTCTGTCGACGGCTCAACCCCAACGCGCAAGCGTACTCAGCCAGACTAAGCCCACAATCTCATTTGTCAGATTTTTTGCGCGCCTTGACGTCCGTCAGGATGATGGCGAAGGCGAGGCCGATGCCGGCGATGGCGGCGAGCAAGAAGAAAATTATCGCGAAGCCGGGATAGCCAAGGATGCGAAACGAAGTCTCGACCCGCATCAGCATTGAAGCTCCAACGATCAGAGCGGCGAGGACGAGGCCGAGGCTGATCCGGTTCGCTACTTTCTGAAGTCCCTCCACCACGACTTTCTCGTCAATCGTGTCGACATTAACTTTCAATTCGTTGTTGCCGATTGTGTCGAGAATCTTGTTGACGCGGCCGGGAAGTTTTTCCACAAACTCTTTAAGTTCGACAACGCTGCCAATCAGGTTTCCCGGAGCGATGCTCTGCATCAGGTTGCGCTGCAGAATTTCTGTCGCACGCTGGCGGATAACAGCGGCCGGTTCGAAGGCCGGATCTAAAGTAAAAACGACGCGGTCCAGATTAAGAAGCGCTTTGGCGACCATGGTGAATTCCGAGGGCAGGCGGAACCAGCAGTCAGCGGAAATTTTTGTAATTTCCAGGGCGACCTGACCTGAGTTCAGCCGGCTCAAGTTTGAATCGGCATGCTCGGCGACCAGTTCCGCAACGCGGCTCTTAAACTCGGTCCGGTTAAATGCAGGTTTAGCTTCGCCCATTCTGATGGCTATTTCGGCCGCTTCTTCGCCGCGCCCTTCGCTGATGGCGAGCAACAGGCGCAACAGGTTGTCGCGAAACCCCGGCAGCAGTCGCGTCACCATTCCCAGATCAAGCAATGCAACCCGATCGTCATCGGTAAGAATGACATTGCCGGGATGGGGATCGGCATGAACTAAACCATCGAGCAGAATTTGTTTCAGGTAGGCGCGAAACAACTCGCGCGCCAATCCACCGCCATCAATTTCCATCAGGCGCAACGCGCTGAGGTCAGTAATCTTCTTACCCGGGATGTATTCCATTGTGAGGACGCGCGCGGTCGAGAAATTCTCAACCGGATCCGGAATCACTATTCGTTCAAACTCTCGAAGATTTTCCGCAAATGAGAGTAGGTTGTTTGCCTCAGCTTTGAAGTCCAATTCGCGCAGCAAACTTCTACGCAAACCCAGCAGCATGTTTTCAAACTCGTATCGCTTACCGATCTCAGTGTGCGTATCCAGGAACTGGGCCATCTGGCCGAGCGCCTCGAGGTCTTCAATAATCTGCTCACGAATATTGGGGCGCTGCACCTTGACGACCACGGCGCGCCCGTCGCGCATGTGCGCGAGATGCACCTGCGCCAACGACGCAGCAGCGAGTGGTTCAGGATCGAAGTCGGCGAAGGCCTTGGAAATGCGAACGCCCAATTCGCCGGAAACGATCTCGTCCACTTGCTCGTAAGGAAAAGGCTCAATGTGATCCTGCAAACGCGAGAGCGCTTCCAGGTAAGGCGTCGGTAATAAGTCGGCGCGCGTCGAGAGTAACTGGCCCAGCTTGATAAAAGTCGGCCCAAGCTTCTCAAGGTCCGCGGCGAGTTCCTCTGCCTCAGGCCGAGTTTCAGCCAGTTGCATCTCGTCAAGTTCAAGGCTGTCTTCCAGTCCTGCTTGTTGGACCAGATCTGAGCGCCCATATTTGACGAACAGCAGGGCGACATCCTTGTATCGTTTCAGGCGTTCCGGTTTAAGCGAAACCATTCGTAT
>JBDUCC010000038.1:0-16559 GCA_040003675.1 bacterium
AAACCTGCGAAGCCTGCCGAAATCGAAGCACCTGCCGGCGGGAATGGTCGCCAGGCTCCAGCACGCGTTGCGCAACCAACTACCGGCCGGCTTATCGTTTCCCCGTTGGCGGCACGCATGGCGGCAGAATCGGGCATCGATCTGCGCTCAGTGAGTGGCAGCGGGCCCGGTGGCAGGATCATTAAACGCGACGTCGAGGGCTTGCTTAGTCAGCAGGGATCGGCCGCGCCGGATACTGCGACGAAACAAACGCACCTGCGCGCAGTTGGCAGCCCTGCACAAAAGTCCGACATCGCTACGGCCTCCGCCTATCACGATGAGCCTGCCAGCGAGATGCGTCGCATAATCGCCAAGCGTTTGGTGACTTCGCTTGGTCCAGTTCCCCACTTTTTCCTGACCACCGAGATCGAAATGGATCGCGCTGCGGAAATGCGCAGCGGCATCAATGCACTCGATCCGGAACTGAAGATCAGCGTAAACGACTTTATTATTAAGGTGGCCGCGACCGCGCTGATGCAGCATCCGCAGGTCAATGCTTCTTTTCAGGACAAGGTGGTCCGCTACTACGAGCATGCCGATGTGGGGGTCGCGGTTGCAATTGAAGAAGGCTTGATTACGCCAATCATCCGCGCCGCAGATCAAAAATCGTTGAGCGAGATTGCGAGCGAGGTGCGCGACCTTGCCGGGCGGGCGCGCGAACGCAAGTTGAAGCCCGAAGAATATATGGGCGCCAGCTTTTCGATTAGCAATCTCGGGATGTTTGGCATTGACGAATTCACCGCAGTAATCAATCCGCCTGAAGGAGCGATTCTGGCCATCGGGGCCATGTCTCTAAAGCCCGTCGTTCGCGATAATGAGATAGTTGTGCGTCAGATGATGCGGGTGACGATGTCCTGCGACCATCGTGTGATCGACGGAGCCACCGGCGCTAAGTTTTTACAGACTTTTAAGAAGATTCTTGAGAACCCGCTGTTTCTGGTTGTTTGAAACCACGAGCAACGTCGATTTAACAGGGATCGGGGCGACCCGATCCTTTTTTGTTGTGACTCTGTCGTAGCACAGACTTTAAAAAGAGATGAGTATAGACCTGATCCCGGCGTTAAAACGCCGGGCTAAATTCGCACCGACGCTACGCGTCGAGGGCACTTGATCAGACTTGTTCTATGCCGCTAATGCATTCTGAAACTCCATTCAAAGATCGTGGCATTGCGCCTCACGTCGCGCTGGTAATCGTACAGATATTCTTTGGTACTTGGCCCATCTTCGGAAAGATCGCTTTACGCTCTATATCCAGCACAAGCCTGGTTGGTTTTCGCATACTCGGCGCTGCTCTCATCTTCGCTCTGCTTCGCAGAACATTCGGACCGCTGATTCACCTACCAAAGCGCGTGCTCGCCTGGATTGTTCTTTCAGCCTTACTTGGCGTGGTCGTTAATCAACTGCTCTTTGTTAAAGGCCTCTCCTATACAACGGTAATCAACGCCACCCTCTTGACAACGACCATTCCGATTTTCACTCTGGTCATCAGCATTGCGTTAGGCCATGACCGCGCTTCCCTGCGGCACATATTGGGAATAGTCCTCGCCGCTATCGGTGTCATTTATCTTGTCGATCCGTTTCGGGCCACAATCTCGGCGGCCACGACCCGCGGCAACTTGCTGATCGTTGCCAATTCTCTTTCTTATGGCGCTTACATTGCCGTCTCGCGAGATCTGGTAAAGCGATATGGCGCGTTCAACGTCATCACCTGGCTGTTTCTGGTGAGCGCGATAATCACACTGCCGCTCGCAATTTACTCCTGGAGCACTGATAGCCTCGGGGACGTAACCGGCAGCGCCTGGTTAGCTATCATTTATATTGTCCTGGTACCGACGGTGTTTGTTTACTATCTCAATGCCTGGGCACTTACTAAAGTCGCACCCACCATTGTCGCGGTTTACATTTACCTGCAACCGCTGGTTGCTTTTGGTTTGGCCCCAGCAATACTTGGAGAAACGTTGAACTCGCGGACGTTATTGTCCTGCGTTTTGATTTTTGCGGGCGTAGCAGTAGTGACGATCAAGAGTCGCAGCCGAGCGGTTGAGGAAGTATCAGAAGATCCCGAAGCGATGTCACACTAGAGAGTTTCACGTTTCAAGTTCAAGTCTCAGGTTCAAGTTTCATTTTTTGAGTTGCGGTAGGGGGTTCTCGAGTGTCAATTGTAATCCGCTGCACAACTTAAAACCTGAAACTTGAAACTTGAAAACTTAGAGACCAACCGGCTTGATAATTCTCCCGACCGGGTAGAGATTCATCTGCGGATCCCAATACGGTGAACGTCGGTAAAAGAACTCGAGCCGCGCCCGCGGACTGGCCGCAAACTGGGGATCGCTGGCCAGTTTTTGTTGGTACTCGTCGCGGAGTTTCGAATCCCTGGCAAGCATCTCGCGCGCCAGCTTCTCCAAAACGTAATTCTCGCCGTATTCCTTCTGCTCGAAAATAGCATCGAAGAAACCCCAATGGACCAGAGAGTCAGGCGCTTCCGGCTCGAGCAGATTGATCGCCACACGGGCAGCCGGTTGCGCGAGCGGGACAATTACTGAACCCGCTGGAAAACTGCGACGCTCCGAAACAGGTTGTGTCTGGAACGAAGGCATCAACCGTCCTTCAAATGGGCCACCTGGCCACTTCACCTCGGTGAAACGATAGCTCTCGACATCAATGGTCGCCGGTTGTTTTAGCGTAGTGAAAGTTAGGCCATGCGCTTTGATTACCTCGATGACTTCCTGCCACTGCGCCGGCACGATGTAAGAAAGCGGTTGTGTAACAGCCACCTTCACGCGAAAGTCATTGTAGAAAGGCACCGTCAGCTCGATCGGGTTTTTGCCAAAGGTTACATAAGGCGCTCCAGATACGTCGCTCATTTCTGTGTGCGATTCGATTGCACGTACCTGGTAAGGCGTCGCCTTCTCAGTTAACTCAAAATCAAGCGGGTACTGATGGGCAGCATCGTAGCTCCGTCCAGCAGCTATTGTTTTCTCATCCGCTTCCTTCACCACCTTCAGTAAAGTCTGCGGATCGCCGCTTACCTCCTCCAAAGCTGAGTGCAAAAAATCATAAGTTCCAATTACACGCGAACGATAGTCCTTCAGCATGTGTGTCTCGATCAAAATCGCGGGGCGGTTCCTGAGCGGAACGTAACCGGTCGAGAAACGCGGGCTGCCATTGAAGTCCCGGATTCCTTTCGTCAGTTCCCGGTTGTCGATAAACTCGAGATACCAGGAGACAACATTGCCCGCGGCCTCAGTTTTCGCCGCCACGCGTTGGTCGAACACTGTTCTTTCCCAGGCGAGCACGCCGGCGTCCACACCCGCGTGATGTTCGTGGTGAAAGGTGATAACGGACTGGTAGTCGGCGCCGTCCGTGACGTGGCAGTCAATGAACAGATCAGGCTGCCACTTGTTCCACAGCGCGAGCCAGGCGCGCGTTTCCGGCGTGTCTGCCTTCATGTAATCGCGATTGAGATTCTGATAGGTACTGGTGGTGCGCCAACCCATCTCAGCAGGCCCGTTTTGATTGATGCGATTGTAGGCGCTTACGCGTTCGTGGCCGTCGGGACTGTAAATCGGAATGAAAAGCACCACGATATTTTTCAACAGTCCGGCGCGCGTCTTTGTGATTGCAATGTCGCGCAACAAAGCGAGCCCAGCATCTTTGCCGTCTGGTTCACCAGCATGAATGCAGGCTTGAATCAGGATTACTGCCTTGCGAGCGCGCCTGGCCAAGTCAGGCGAAAACGTCTCGCTTTCCGTGGCCAGCAACAACGGCAGGTCACGGCCTTGTCCGCTTTTGCCAAACGTTTCAAACCTAATCGCCGACGACGCGCGGTCCAAACGCTTCGCGTAATCGATGGTCGCGTCATACCGCGGCGTCTCTCGATAATCGGTTTGCTCGGCAAAAGTACGCCATTCCGATGGAACCGGAGGATTTTGTTGTTGTGACATTGCGGTAACTGGAAAGACAAATAAGAAGACAAGGACTAATGACAAAAATCTCTGTGCGTACTCTGTGTTCTCTGTGCCTCCGTGGTGAGCCGCTTCACTCATAAAGATTCACCATGGAGGCACAGAGAACACAGAGTACGCACAGAGAGAATAAAGTAAGACAGCCCCACTTCCAACTGATCACGCGCGCCGACCTATGCGCGAAAAAGATCTTGTTCACACGAACGGCACTGCGAGCGCCGGCGCGCGTTGAGAGTGCCACAGCCCAGACAACGAATGTACATCGTGCGCGCAAACCAGCCGGTGATAACCGCGCTTAACCCAAGTATCGCGATCAGCACCAGCAAGTTCAAGAGCAAATCTTTCAAGCTTTGTAGTTCTCCCGCACGCTCCTGTGATACGCGCAACCGCGTTGATACCCGCGGCGAAACGCGTCGTCCTGCACATCGCCTGAAGTAGATAACTTGGCAATATCATCACCGCGATTTTGTAAAGCAGTTTCAAATCCGCGGCGATAGTTCGGTTCATCACTCTCGAACTGCTTTCCGGTAGTTTTATAGTCGGCTGCTTCGGCGTCGCGCAAAGCCAGCCACCAGCTCTCGCGCGCGGCATCTATGCTTTCCGCTCCCGCAGTTTTTAGTGAAGCCTTAGTACCGTCCAACATCTCTTCGTGTTCGACGAATGCAATCACAACTGAGCGGCCCTGTCTGACGGCGTCTTCGTAAAGGTACAACTCGTCATGCGGCAGACCGGAGACTAGCCCCTCTTCCATAGCTTCGCCGGCTGCCATGCCCGCGGCTGTTCCTCCAGCGCCGAGGATTGCTGCGCCGAGAATTGCGCCGGCAATAATCGGCCCCACTCCCGGGACCAATAGGCTCGCAGCAGCTGCGCCCAAAGACGCGCCGCCGGCGACGCCCAGCGCGCCACCCACCGTGCCTCCCATCGCTTTCCCCATTCCAGGCTGTTCGCTGTCAGCAGTGGGTACTGCGCGCTCGGCTTCTTGTGGAGATGTACTCGGGGTGAGCAACGCAATTCGATCGTTGCGAACTCCGATCAAATGTATTTGTTGTATCGCTTGCTCGGCTTGCTCGCGTGACTGAAAAATCCCTGCGACTGTTTCCATGATATGTGCCTCCTGATTGTCTGCCGCTACGTGATAACGTTGTAACCCTTTGCGAAACCGTCGGCAAGCATCTACCGTCAACGACACAAATCGTTGAGGAAATTAGCAAAGCTATGTTAGATTGAGGTTAGAAGTCAGAATTCAGGCGTCAGAATCAGAACATTAAACCATGCTCTGATTTGAATTCCAGATTCTGGCTTTTGATTTAAATCCGAAACCTTCTTTATTTTTCTGACTTCTGAATTCTGACTTCTGACCTCTGATTATGTACGACATCGTCGAAAAACATTGGCCCATGTCGGAAGGCGACGGCAAAGCAGCTCGCAAGAAGAGGCCGCGGATACTCGCTATTACGACTGACTGCTGCACGGGCTGCGCCGGCTCGCCCGCCTGCATCGAGTACTGCCCGATTGAAGCGTGCATGTTCTGGGTACCCGACGAGGATCATCCGCCATTCGGCCGCATCGAAGTCGATCCATATCTCTGCATCGGTTGTCAGAAATGTATCAGCAAAGGCCCGGATGGCGCGTTTCTCGATGGCTGTCCCTGGGACGCGATTGAGATGGTGCCAACGGACGACTGGGAAGCCGTGCACGGCATTGCGCTCCCCGACTTGCCACCGCCTCCGCCTACGGCATAGTTTGCTGCTTAGCATTCATGCGGCTCTTGATGGCATTCGCTGTCAGAGCCGCTTGTTGTTTTATCCGGTCGCTACTGGTTAAGGCGCCGCTCGCATAGTCTTCGACCAACTTCAGATCTTCCCCGATTCCCACCACAGCCAGCGCGCGTAACGCTTCCCAAACGCTTTGCTCGTCCGACTTGATCGTCAATATCGCCTGGCCGGTTGTGACCGATGAGCCCGTGGCGGCCAGAATGTTGTCGATAGTTCCGGTTAGCGGCGAACGCAATGCTGCAATCTCATTGTTAGGCAGTCGAATTCGAGCGAGCAATGTGCCCCGGCTTACTGACGCTGCTTTCAAAAGACTACTCTCCAGCGTTCCATCGACCGCCGACTCTACCGTGAACGGATTAAGCATGGCCGTCAGTTCTGAACGGCCACTCGCGTCGTTGAATCTCACCAACGCCAGTGCGGAGTTTCTCCTTACGATTGGCTGCTGATCCGCCAGCAACTTCTTCAGCGCGTTGTGAAAATCTTCCGACGAGTGATCCGAACCCATGACCCACGCAGCGGTGAGTCGGAATTCCGTTTCCGGGTTACCAGCTAGCGTCACAATCAGCGGATACCACTGCGATGCCGTCTTATCGCCACGCTCGATTCGTTCTTGAACCTGCAGCAATGCATGCTGAACGTGACGCGGGTGGTTGAAGTCAGACAGGTACTTTGTGATTTCGGCATCAGAGAGACCGCGGCCAAACCAGGTGAGATACCACGTCAGGAAAGACGCTACTACGAACAAGATAGCAAGGATCAGAATGGGACCGGAGGCGCGAACGCGACGCACCGGCGCGGCGGTGATCTTTGTTTCCGGGTTGTTGCCGTTATCAGTCATTCAAAAAACTCGGCTACAGATATACACAGGAGTTTCGCCTGAAGTGTCAGGGGCCCTCTCAGCTTCGGCTTTGCCGGCTGATGTGCGGCGGTGGCTATGCCCGCCGTAAAGATTCTTTTAACTTCAGGGGCTACGCCCCTTGGTGCGGCCTTTGGCCCAATCAATCCGACGGGCTAAGCCCTGGATCAGAGGGCATAGCCCCGGAATAATCGGGCTACTGTCGGCGGGGCATCGCCACCGCCGCACATCAGGCGGCAAAGCTGAGTCCACACCAGCGAAGGACTTTTAGGGCAAGCTCGTCAACGGACTTGCTGCCGGCTGAACGCCTACCTATTACGAAGGATAAAGGTGGTAAAGCATTAGGTAGACAATCACGCCGGTGACCGAAACATACAACCACAGCGGCAAGGTCCAACGCGCAATGCGCCGGTGCCTGACGAAGTCCTGACGTGCTGCTCGGTAGAGCGTCAGCAAAATCAATGGAACGATCACGACGGCGAGAATGGTGTGAGTCAGCAGAATCGTAAAATAGAGAGTGCGCACAGTTCCCTGTCCGGGAAACTTCGTCGCGCCATGATAAAAGTGGTAAGTGAGATAGCTGATTAGAAACAGAGTTGACGTCGAAACCGCCGCAATCTGGCAGTTGCGATGTGCGTTGATTCTGCCTTGGCGAATGAAGCGATAGCCGGCCATGAGCAAAATAGCGCTGGTTGAATTCAGGATTGCATTTACGTGAGGTAGATATGGAATGTATTCAGGCATCCAATTTATGTCGATCTGAAAGACTCATGCGGCCTTATTAGTGATGAGTAATGAGTGAGCAAAACGTCACTGTATCAACGCGTCATAACTCATCACTCATTACTCATCACTCATCACTGCTTTCCTTCCCTTCTCGGTCAATGAATAAAAGTCGTTCCCGTCTTCGTTGAGTAAGCCGTCCTGAACCAGCTTTTCTACCGCATCGAACACCGCGGTGCGCTGCTCCGGGTCGTTGCCACCGGCTTCAAACAGCTCATGTAAATCAAGCTTCTCTTTATTCCAGTGAGCGAAGCTGCGGAGTACTCGTTTTGTTATTTCGTTCACGGCCAGGGATTGCGAAATGTTTGGTTTGCTATGGTTGCTTCGTTTTCATGTTTGCGACCATAGATTTAACATCGGGCGGGACAGCACGACCACGTGCATCCAGCAAAGGTGGCGTGGAGGGGCTGCCGGCGCGGGCAATCGTGGTCTGGGCGCCGCCGGCCAGCGCTGGCCGCTTCATAAACGGACTGGGCAGCTTTCCTTCGGATTTCAAATACAGCAACGGATTCGCAGCGAACATCAGCGCCATGAGCAAACAGACCATGGTGATGAACAGGTTGTCTGTAGTAAGAAAATCACCAGAGTACAGGGCGTTCAAAACCGCGAGCGCAATAAAAACAATAGCGGCCAGAACACAGATCAGATTTAACAGTCGAACTTCGCCTTTCATTTCTATTACACCGGCTTTCGCTTCAGCCACATCAAACCATCCTTACTCAAAGTCCAGAGTCTGGAGTCTGGAGTCTGAAGTCTCGAGTCTAAGCACGTTTGCGAAACACGAGACTCCAGACTTCAGACTAGTTCAGTGTTTCGCCTTGCCCGCAGGCTTTGGCTTTTCCGACATTTCCTCGTAGCCGCATCTTTCGCATTGCCAGATAGGAAACACATCACCAGGCGACGCCGTACTTTGATAGATGGCGCGGTCGGAAGGAATGATCTTGCCGCCGCAGCGCGGACAAACACGCCCACGCGTCGTTCGCTTTTCAACATCTATTCGCAGTAAATTCTCTTCCGGCATCTAATCCTTTTCCTTTGCATCGGACTGCTGATCCTCCCGATGGTAACGCTTAAGCACCACGAAGATTGAGCAAAACATCGTAACTGGCGGCACCAAAAGCACCAGCACGCCGATGTTGAAATTCCTGATGAAAAAAGCATTGTTTGAGCCCGCCAACGCTGCGCGACACATTGAACACTGCGCAGTCACATCCGGAGAAAACAACAGCGCAGCCAGCGCCGCGGCGATGCTCAGCAAAACCAACCTGTGCAAACTCAGGCGCATCAATGCTCCTCGGCGGTCGGCGGTTGCTCTTTAAACTGATAACGCAGCCCCGCGGACCTGAAACTGTCAGGGAAAAACACGAACAACAAACAGATGCAAACGACCAGCATGGGCACAATTGTCAGAATCAAACTGAGCCGCTCAAACTTCAAGTGCATGAAGTACGCGACGATTAGCGCTGCCTTAATAATCGAGAGACCCATCAGAATCGTCAGCATGAAATGAATGGGCATCGGCTTGTAGGCGAGAAAGATCTCGATCAGCGTCAGCAACACCAGCCAAACCCAGATCGAAGTAAACAATTTGTTACTGCCGGCAAAGTGCTCTTCTTCAACGTGTGCGCTCATCTTTGATTCCTCCGCTGCTTCTGCGCGAACCGCCAGGCGTGCTTCACAAACTACTTCGCCAGATGGCCACCGACATCGACTGACAAGATATAAATTAGCGGGAACACAAACATCCACACGAGATCGACGAAGTGCCAGTAGAGCCCGCTGATCTCAACGTCTTCGTGTTTCAATTTCTTAATGCGTGCGGCAATAACGCCCAAATAGACTGCGCCGGTCGCAACGTGAAACATATGGAGACCGGTGATGGTGAAAAATGTCGCGCCAAACAAGGGCGACGGCAGTTTTCCATCGGTCGTGGTAAACGTCGAAACCCAGTGCGCGGGTAGGCTGAACGGACGCAGACCTTCGGTGATGAGATGGTTCCACTCGATCAAGTGCAGCACCAGAAACGCGACGCCGAAAAATATCGTCCCCAGGATCCACTTCCGCGCTGTTGCCAGGTCTCTCCGGCTGGACGCAGAAACAGCAAACACCATCGTCAAGCTCGACGAAAGCAGGCAGAAGGTCATCACTGACGAAAAGACGATACTGGGACGAAAAGGAAACGGCGTGGGCCAGACGTTTGAAGCGCGCAGGTAGCTATAACCCATCAGCAGCGCGGAAAACGTCAGCGAGTCGGAAACGATGAACAACCACATTCCCAGCTTACGATGACCAATACGATAGGGGTGCACACCACCATCCCAATCGGCTGCGGGAAAATGTACTGCGCGTGCTTCAGTACTCACCTGTCACCTCCAAGTGGCGCAGACCTTAGCCTGCGCTTTGAAATTGTATTTAGTCGAGTACGCCACAGACTTAAGTCTGTGCCACCAGTCTGTGCTACACCTGCCGCCAAAAGAAAAGCAGTAAAAACAGGTAAATCCACAAGGCATCCATAAAATGCCAGTAAAGCGTGACCGCATCGGTTTGCGCCAAGCCCTTCGCCGCGGCCATTTCATCGTCGATCCGCAAACGAGTGCGCAGGGTCAGAAACATCAATCCGGCCAGCCCGCCCAGCAAATGCACTGCGTGGGTTGCCGTCAGCAAATAGAAGAAAGAACTGTGTGGATTTGAAGAAACATAAATGCCCTGTTGCGCCAATTGTTTCCAGGCAAACAGCTGCGAGGCCAGAAAACCAAATCCCATCAGGGTCGTCACAGCCAGCAAACTCTTGTGCGCACTCTGCGCGGCGTTTTTCAATTTGCGCCGGGCGAACTCGAGCGTAAGGCTGCTGAACATTATGAGTGCTGTGCTCAACAGCAAAACGCGCGGCATGCGCAACGGTTGCCAATCGTTGGCCGACGCGGCTCGCACAATGTAAGCGCTGCTGAGTGCCGTAAACATCATCAGGATGGCTGCCATCCCCACCCACATGCCTATCCGGTAGCGGTTGGCCGAGGAGCGCGCGTCAAAAAAAGCGTGACCGCCGTTTCCCTTGGGCGAACCATTACCGTTGGGCCCGCGAGATTTCGACCCGCCGCCAAATCCGGTTTTTATGAGTGGCTTAGTGCCGGTGACCGTTGTGGCCATTTCCCCCTACCCTTTCGGCTTCGGTTTCAGGTTCAGTCTGCATTACAAAATCGTTCGGCGCGCCCGGAACGGCAAATTCGTAGGGACCGCGATAAACAACTGGCAACAGGCCTGCAAAGTTGTCGTGCGGCGGCGGGCTGGCGGTGGTCCATTCGAGCGTAGTCGCGTCCCAGGGATTGGCCGACGCTTTCTTGCCCTTGAAAATGCTCCAGATCAAATTGAAGTAGAAAATAAACTGCGCCAGCACCGTAATGATCGCCACTACGGAAACGAAGACGACCAACGGATGCAGTCTGACTAAGAAAGTGTATTCGGTGAACTGGGCAAAACGACGCGGCATGCCTACCAGTCCCATTACGTGCATGGGAACGAAGATGCAGTAGACACCGACGAACGTTATCCAAAAATGAATCTTGCCGAGGCTTTCGCTCATGAGGCGGCCAAACATCTTTGGGAACCAGAAGTAAGTCGCCGCGAACATGCCGAAGATGGAAGCCACACCCATTACCAGATGGAAGTGCGCGGTCACGAAATAGGTGTCGTGCATCGGCAGATCGAGCGAGGTCTGACCCAACACCAGGCCGGTAATGCCGCCGGCAACAAAGAGTGACACAAAGCCAATCGCAAAAAGCATCGGCGTCGTAAAGCGAATTCTTGCGCCCCACAATGTGCCCAGCCAGTTAAAAGTTTTTACCGCCGAGGGCACGCCAATCGAAAGCGTCAGAATCGAAAAAGTCATCGCTGAATAGGGACTCATGCCGCTGATGAACATGTGGTGTCCCCAAACAAAGAATCCCAATAGTCCGATCGCGAAGATGGCAAAGACCATCGCGCGGTATCCGAATACCGGCTTGCGCGCAAAGGTAGAAAGAATGTGTGACGTAGCGCCCATGCCAGGGAGGATGGCGATATAAACTTCCGGATGGCCGAAAAACCAGAACAAGTGTTGCCACAAAATGGGCGAGCCGCCGGTATGTACCGGAAAGCTTGGAGTCGTTCCAGAAAGAATGCCGCTGACGTAGAGCCCGCCGGGAATAAAGAAACTAGTTCCCGCTAAGCGGTCGAGCAGCAGCAGGATGCCGCCACCTAGCAACACCGGAAAGGATAGCAGCGCAAGTACGGCAGTAGTGAACCAGGCCCAGCAGGTGAGCGGCATGCGCATCAGCGTCATGCCTCTGGTGCGCATGTTCAGCAGCGTCGTGATGAAATTGAGCGCGCCGAGCAATGAACCCACGCAAAAAATTGCGATACTTATGATCCAAAGGTTCATGCCCATGCCCTGTCCAGGCCCAGCTATTTGACCCAGTGCGCTCAAGGGCGCGTATCCAGTCCAACCTCCAATCGGTCCAACTGTCGAAGCAGATCCGGAAAAGAAAATCGCCGCGAGGATCACGATGAAGCCGACTAGCGTTACCCAGAACGACAGCATGTTCAGCACCGGAAACGCCATATCTTCCGCGCCGATTTGAATGGGAAGAAAATAATTGCCAAAGCCGCCCTGCGGCGCCGTCGTCAGCACGAAGAACACCATGATCGTTCCGTGCATGGTGACAAGGGACAAGTAAAACTCCGGATTCATGACTCCGCCGGGAGCGCCACCGGGAAACAGCGTTCCCAGGATGGGCCAGTTCGTGCCGGGCCAGGACAAGTTCATGCGCATCAGCACCGACATCGTCATGCCGACAATGACAGCGACCAGCGCCAGAATTATGTACTGGATGCCAATGACCTTGTGATCCAGACTGAAGATGTATTTACGAATGAAGCTAGTCGGCGGCTCATGGCGATGGACTGCTTCGTGCGTTTCATCTGACATCTTTAATCTCCTCGTGTTGAACGAATGAGCGTAGAAGATTTCTTGTTTGTCTAGTAAGTCGGCAACGGATACTGGGCCAACAACTCAGTCATGCGGCTCTGAAACTGTTCCTGCGGCAAAGCCATTAACGCCTGATGCTCAGCTTCCGGCAGAACCAGCATGTAACTCTTCATCTTAAAGTGGAGCTGGCCGCAAAGTTCGGCGCAGGCTAGTTCATATTTGCCCGTTTGATTTGCCGTGAAGTGGACGCGAATCGCCATGCCCGGAACCAGATCCTGCTTGAATCTCAGTTGCGGCACCCAGAAGTTGTGAATCACGTCCTTCGAGCGAAGGATCAATTCCACCGGCCGGCCGACGGGAATGGCAATGACACTGTGCGTCGCATCGTCTTTGGCGCTGGGGTCCGTTTCATCAAGCCCGATAAAATTCAGGGCTGAATCGTCTATCAAACTTGGATCCGTACGACCGAAGACGCCGTCTCTGCCCGCGTAGTGGAAGTTCCATTGAAACTGCTGCGCTACCACTTCAATCTGAAAAGAACCCGCCGGCGCCTTGTTAAAGTGAAGCGATGCCCAGACGCTTTGGCCCATCACGGCCAGCCCGATAAAGATTATGGCCGTAACAATCGTCCAAATAACTTCGAGGCGATTGCTGCCGTGCGTGTACATCGCACGTTCATGGGTCGGACGCTCGCGATACTTCCAGACCATGTAACCAAGTCCGACCTGAGCAGCTGTAAACGAGATTCCCACCACGATGATCGTGATCAGGAATTGCCGGTCGAGTGCTGCTGCGTGGGAAGAAATGGCGGTAGGAAACCACCACTGCTTAACGAAAAAGAGACTTACTGAACCCAGAGTCAGGGTCCATATAATAACCGCTAGAGCTCGTCCCATCGGTTACTCCTTAAGAAGTGAATCGTGAATCGTAAATCGTAATAGAACCGCAAATAGCGAACGGTGTGACCGAGTTATGCAAAAAACCGAGGGTTAGAATTTGGTGTAACCATTTACTATTTACGATTCACGATTTACGGCCTTTACCGGTCCAGAACCATCAAGATAAATAGAAGCGGCAAATAAATTACCGACGCTAGCAGCAATTGCCGCGCTGCCTGGCGCGATTTAGAGAAAGCCGCTCGCACACTGAAGTAGAGAAACGCCAGGCCGAAAATGATCGCGCCCACAAAATAAACTTTGCCCGCGGTTCCCAGTAGTGTGGGCAGCAGGCTAACCGGCAAGAGCATGACGGTATAAAGAACTATTTGTTGCCCGGTAACGCGGCCATCGGGCTCGACCACGGGAAGCATTAGGATTCCCGCGCGCGTGTAATCCTCTCGATACATCCAGGCAATCGCGAGGAAATGCGGAAACTGCCAGAGAAAGAGGATTGCGAATAGCACCCAGGCTTCAACCCCGATCGACCCTCGCGCGCTGGCCCATCCCATCAGTGGCGGGACTGCGCCCGGAAAAGCGCCAACGAAGGTTGAAAGCGAAGTCCGTGTCTTCAGGGGCGTGTAGGCAAATAAATACCCCGAGATGACGGTCAACCCTATCACCGCACTAAGGGGGTTAACTAAGACCGCCAGATAGATTTCGGCGAGCACGGTTAGACCAACACCAAAAGCCAGCGCTTCCCAGGGGAAAAGTTTGCCTGTAGGCAATGGCCGGTTCGCGGTGCGCCGCATCAGCGCATCAAGATCTCTCTCCATGTACTGATTGAGCGTGGCGATCCCTGAAGACAAAAGCGCGATGCCCACCATCGCGGTCAACATCGCTGGGTAATCCACGCGGCCCGTTGAAGCAAGCGCAAAGCCCGCCGCGGCTGTCAGCACAATCAGAAAAGTAATGCGCGGTTTAGTCAGCTCAACGTAGGCGGCCAAACGTTCGCGCGCGCTCAAGCGCTCAAGCTGAGCTACCCCGCCGTTAAGTTCTATTACGAATTCTTCCATCTGAGTTTGGTGAAAGGACTGAAGTTCAGAGTCCAAGCTTCTGCTTGCTGATTACTAAGCTAAGAGCAACCTGAAGGTTGTACTCTGAACTACTTAAGCTATCCCCGTTGGGTTACCGCTGAAAACTCTAATGCTTCGGAGGGTCGCAATACCTTAAATACCCTCAGTGTCAAAACTATTGTGGTCGCGAATACCAATGCGCCGCAGGCGACGTGGGCCACCGTAACCCCAACCATGGGATTCAACGGCTGCGGATCGTTTGGCGAAGCCGTGCGCGTTAAATAAGCCGCCAGACCCAGGAACAGTTGCACAACCAACAAAAGCAAGGCGACGGTTGCCGGTCGAGTCAGGAAAGGCTGACCGCGATGACGCCGCAGTACCAACAATGCCGCGCTTCCCAATAGCAACGTGACCGCAACTGCACCACCGATGTGCGTCAATAAAAGATCAGTTGGCAGCGGTTTGTCCCAGGTGGCCGAGTGCCGCAACGTCGCGCCGATTATCAACTGTAAAAAGATTGTGGCTGCCGCGGCGGAGCATATGTATCTGAGCGGCAGACCGGGCCGCTCCTCGAGCACCGGCCGATCCGTCATCCAGCTCCGCGAAGTAAAAACCGCCAGGCTGACTGTGGTGCAAAAAAAGAGTTGGGCCAACGTTGCATGGGCGGTGGAAACCGCAAGCGGTAAGCTTAGCTTTACAGTCAATCCGCCAAGCAGGCCCTGCGCGATAACACCAAACAAAGCCAGTAGGCCCAGCCGTCGCACCCAGCGTCGTTTCTCTTTTGCAAAAAGAAAAATGACCAGACCGATTGTCAATAAGCCAACTGTCGTAGCCACCATGCGGTGACCATGTTCCCAAAAAAGATTACCAACCATTTTCGGAAAGACCTGGCCATTTGAAAGTGGCCAGTCGTTCGTCGCCAGTCCCGCGTCATGACTCGTCACCAGCGCGCCGGCAATGATCAAGAAAAAAGTCGCGCAAGCGACGATAAGCGCGAAACGATGGACGCCTTTGCTCATTCAAAGCCACGCGACTCCCAACCTCCGATTGCCGCACTACTTTAGTGAAAGACTAACTGTTAGAGTCCAAGCTTTAGCTTGCTGCTTATTAAGCTAATGGCAACCTGAAGGTTTGTACTCTGACTGCTTTGTTTTCAAGCGGCAATCGGAAGTTGGCAATCGCAAATTCACATCAGTGATGACCGGGCGCCGGAACCACGAGCGCGGGCATCATTTCCAAACCAGGTTTGCTTGAAGCAGTTGCAGCTTCGCCAAACGCGAAGTCAGCTTTTGCGCTGCCACTCGCAGGCACCGTCACGCTCATCGTTTTTTCCGTTCCGGTGGCGCCGCCTTCGTGCCACGCCGCAACGGTGTACGTGCCCGGCGGTACGCCCTTGATGGTGAACGTGCCGTCTTCCGCGCTAACCGCGAAGAATGGATGCTTCAACACCCCCACGTACGCTTTCATCCACGGATGTTGGTTGCACTTGACGGGCACCAGCACTTCCGAGCGCGCAAACGAGTGCGTTAATGCGGGCGCGCCGTTTGGTTGTGATTGGTTCCAGTCAGGATTGTTCTTAGGCGTGAAATGGATGTTGTGCTGGGTCGGATCGCTGTTAGTGATGTTCAACTTTTGGTTGACCATCGCACCCATCACATGCGGTTTGTAGTGACAACCGCTTTGATCGAGATTCACAGCATCGGAAGGTGCGGTAAAAGTGTATTCGGTCACCTTCGTGCCATCGGCGGTCGCACCATCTTTGATGTAAACAAAAGCGTAGCCCAGCTTGCCGTCTTTGATGACGTTGTCTTCAGTTGAAAGGTTCGGGCTCTTCTGGCCACAAACCGGATCGGCTGAAGTGTCAATCTTCTTGGGCGCCGGCGGCGTACCGTTATAAGCAATGGTGCCAGTAATAGTCCCTTCATCGCCTTTAGGAGCGAAAGCCTTGCCGGTTGTTGTTGTTGCCGGCGCATTGTCGCCTCCCTCAGGCGCTTTGCTGCAAGCCGAAGCCAGGCCCAGCAGCGATAGAGCAATCATCAGAGTCAGCCAGACCTTGGTCTGCTTCATAGACATAATCAGTTCCTCCAAATCAAAATACTTTCAGCGTAACTTTAGCACGATAAGCTACCTTAAGTAGAACCGCGCTCAGCAGTGTCTTAGTTTGATTAATCTCACAGAGAAAACTGCTACTAGGACTCTACTAACCTCGTCGAAAGATTCACATTCC
>JBDUCC010000039.1:0-16550 GCA_040003675.1 bacterium
CGGCGGTAACGCTCAAGTAAGAAAATGAGTATGTTAAGCCCACAAATCCTGCGCTTCGCTTCGCTTCCATCTACAAATCTCGAAGCAATGAAACAAGCGGGCGACGGTGCGGCTGAAGGCTTATGTGTCGTTGCTGGTGAACAGACGGCCGGTCGTGGCCGGAGGCAGCGCGAGTGGGTTTCGCCGCCTGGCGCTGGGTTGTATTTCAGTATTGTCCTGCGACCAGAGTTTGAGCAGAGCAGGTGGCCGCTGCTGACCTTGATGGCCGCGATTGCTGTTCATGACGCTTTGCTTGCGGAGTGTCACCTGGAGACCGACAT
Source organism: bacterium (assembly GCA_040003675.1). Lineage (GTDB taxonomy): Bacteria > Acidobacteriota > Blastocatellia > Pyrinomonadales > Pyrinomonadaceae > PSRF01. Next base: position 321 of record JBDUCC010000039.1, read on the forward strand.
CAAATGGCCCAATGACATTCTGGTTGACGAAAAAAAACTCTGCGGCATTCTGGCGGAAACAGTAGATACGGCATCGGGCCGAGCGGTTGTCGTTGGCATTGGAATCAACCTGACGCATAGTGCTTTTCCACCCGAACTCGAACCGATTGCAACGTCGGTTGAGACTGCGACAGGTGCAAAGCCAGAGTTGGCAAATATCCTTGAAGCATTGGTTAATACGCTGGTTACACACTACGAGGTCTTGAACGAGACTTACGGAAACGCGCAGATCGTTCGTAGCTGGTGCATGCGCTCGTCTTACTGCCAGGGCAAACTGGTGCGCGTGACTGACGGTGGTGAAACTTTCCTCGGAACAACTCGAGGACTTGAACGCGATGGCGCATTACGTGTAGAAACTGATAACGGCGAAATCAAAGTCTTGCGGGCGGGCGATGTATCCAGCGTACGGCCAGGCTAACTCTCCATGATCACACGCAAAAGAATTCTGATAACCACCTTCGGATCGTATGGCGATATGCATCCTTACATGGCGATCGCCACAGAGCTACGCGCGCGCGGTCACCAGCCCGTGATCGCGACCAGCGAACTGTACCGTGAGAAAATTCAGGTAGCAGGCTTTGAGTTCACCCCGGTGCGGCCGCACATCGCCCCACCGCAGGAACAGGATGCGGATCTGATGGCTAACATCATGAATCCGCGATCGGGAAGTGGCTTTCTTTTAAACGAACTGCTTTTTCCCGCCGTGCGGGGAGCCTATGAAGATTTGTTGCCTGCACTTGAGCGAGCTGATTTGTTGTTAACGCACCCGATTTCTTTTGCCGGCCCTCTCGTGGCCCAGATGACTGGCATTCCCTGGGTTTCCAGTGTGTTGGCGCCGGTATCCTTTTTCTCTGCTTACGATCCGCCAAGGCCTCCGTTCTGGCAGTGGATGCGGCATATAAACATTCTTGGGCCGCGTTTTATTACGGCCTTCCTCAAGCTGTTCAAAAACTTTTACAAGAATGAAGAGTACGAGAAATTTCGCAAGGAGCTCGGTTTACCTGATCGCGGCAGCCCAATCTTTGAAGGAGCGCACTCGCCCGCATTAGTGCTTGCTCTCTTTTCGCGGCTGTTCGCGCAGCCCCAACCGGATTGGCCGCCGCAGGTCCGCGTGACGGGCTTCGCATTTTACGATGGCGATCACGAACAGGAGATGCCCGCGGAGTTGACGAGGTTTCTAGACGAGGGTGAGGCGCCGATTGTTTTCACGCTTGGCACATCGGCGGTCTGGGTTGCAAATGATTTCTATCGTGAAAGCATTGCAGCCGCAAAACTACTGGGCAGGCGCGCCGTGTTACTGATCGGCGATGAACGGAATCGGATCGAGACCTTGCCGCCCGGAATGATTGCCGTCAATTACGCGCCTTTTAATCAGTTGCTCGCACGGACTTGTGCAATGGTCCATCACGGCGGCGTGGGTACGACTTCGGAAGGTTTGCGTGCCGGGATTCCGACGCTGATTGTGCCTTTCGCGTTTGATCAGCCTGATAATGCCGCACACGCTGCGCGACTTGGCGGCAGCCGCACCTTGCCGCGCGAAAAATATAAGGCCCAGCGCGTTGCCAAAGAGCTCGACATTCTTTTAACCAAAGCCGACTATAAAAACGGGGCGCACGAGACGGGAGAGTTGTTGCGACAGGAGAACGGCTCCGCCACCGCTTGTGACCTGATTGAAAAGTTCATGCTCCAACAACCAGTCGTGGCACTCCCGCAGCTTGAGGAACCCGCTTATGCTTCTGGTGATTGACGCCGGTAATACAAACACTTCGCTCGGTGTTTTTCAGGGCGCCGAACTCGTGGCCCACTGGCGCCTGACGACAGCGCGTTCGCGAACCGTGGACGAGTATGGCGTGCACGCACGGAATTTGTTTCAGCTGGCGAATCTGGATGTTAAGGCGATCGATGCGATTGCAATTGCTTCTGTCGTGCCGCCGCTGAACTACACACTCAAGACGATGGCCGAGACCTATTTTCACCTGGCTCCGTTTTTTGTCGATCAAACTGTTGACACCGGACTGCGTATTCTTTATGAACCGGCGGCGGACGTGGGCGCAGATCGAATTGTGGATGCAGTGGCTGCCGTCGCCAAGTATGGAGCCCCATGCATCGTGGTGGATTTCGGAACCGCTACGACGTTCAATGCGATCAACGACCGGGGCGAATACATGGGCGGCGTTATTACACCCGGGATCATGATTTCTTCGGAGGCGCTGTTTGAACGCACTGCGAAATTGCCGCGCGTTGACATCAGGCGTCCGAGCAACGTGATTGGCTCATCAACCATCGCCGCGATGCAGTCGGGTTTGTATCATGGCTTTGTTGGTTTGGTAGATGGCGTGTTGCGGAAAATGATCGAAGAAATGGCTAGTGCTCCACGAGTAATTGCTACTGGCGGGCTGGCGTCGCTAATAGCCACTGGCTCCGAATTTATCGAGTTGGTTGATGAGACTTTGACCTTGGAAGGTTTGCGGCTGGTCTACGAGAGAACCCATCCAGTTACCACTAATTGAATTATTTTAATTACTTCACCGAAATCGAAGACGCATTTGTTCGCCGGCGCGGAAAGCATCTACTTCTCAGCCCAATGGACTGGGCCTTGATTGAAAGCTGGAAGGAGATGAAGGTGCCGCTGCACGTGGCGTTGCGGGGGATTGAAAAATCTTTCGACTCCTGGGAATCGAAGCCCCGTAAACGCACGGTTAAAAGCTTGCTTTATTGTCAGGAAGAGGTTGAAGCTCAATACGCCGAATGGCTCGATGCGCATGTTGGAACGGCGGCAGAGAGTGAAAGCGCCGACAGTACTCACCGCGAACGAGACAACGCCGGCTTACCATTTCCGCGTTCTACCATTCTGGAACATCTGGAGCGCTGTCGCTCAGAGTTAACCGCAGATGCGCAAAAGCTTAACAACAGTGCGGCTGGTAATCTGATCGAGGCACTTGCGCGCGCAGCCTCGCAACTGACAGAGTTGCAGGACGATTTCGCGACCGCAACTTCGCCGAATGCGCAGAAGTTGGAACAATCGCTGACCGGCGTCGAACGCATGCTTACCGATGCGCTGCTTGCCGCCGCTAATGATGAACAACTCAATGCGCTGTCGCAGGAAGTGGAAAAACAGTTGAAGCCTTACCATAAACAAATGGAGCCGGCGATTTACGAGCAGACAAAAAATAATCTTTTGTTGAAGCGTTTGCGCGAGTCGTTCAACGTTCCACGGCTGAGTTTGTTTTATATTTAGTTCGAGTTCTGTTGTCAGACTGCGTGCCGGACTACTGATGGGCCCCACCGACGTACAGGATAAAAATCTCGTTGAGATCGAGCGACTGCTGCCAGGCGGATTCGGCCTGGCGCACGCGGAGGGTCTGACATTGTTCGTTGCGCTGGCCGCTCCCGGCGACATTCTGCGCGTAAAAATTGAGCGCAAGCGGGGCTCAGTGGGTTTTGCCTCGATAGTGGAAGTCGTAAAGCCGTCAACCGTTCGCGTCGAGCCGCCGTGCCCATATTTCGGGTTGTGTGGCGGCTGCGATTTTCAACAACTTAACTACGAAGCGCAGCTTGCCGCAAAAGTCGAGATTCTGCGCGACTGTCTTCATCGCATAGCGCGGATCGAAACGCTGCCCGACATTGTGATGGTGCCCTCGCCGGCGCAATGGCAATATCGCTCGCGCGCAAACTGGCAATTCGATCCCAAGACAAAACGGCTCGGTTATTTCGCGCGCGGCTCTCATGATGTTTGCGACGTTGAAGTTTGTGCTGTGCTTAGACCTGAACTGCAGCAAACGCTGGAACGTTTGCGCGAACAAATGCGCGAGGGCACGCTCTCGAAAAAATTGACCGACATCGAGGCGGTCGCCGGTGACGAGGACGTATCGCTTGCGTCAACGACAACGCACTTTCGCTCGAAGGAGGTCAGCCGCCGCATCGGCATTGAGACGTATTACTTCGGCGCGGAAGCTTTCTTTCAAATCAATCATGAGCTGTTGGAGTTGTTACTGGGCGAAGCAATCAGAGATGAGGAAGGGAAGACGGCAATTGATCTCTACGCGGGCGTGGGATTGTTTACGCTGCCGCTAGCGCGCAAATTTGACCAGGTCACGGCCGTCGAAGCGAACGCGCGCGCGGTTGATTATGCACAGCGCAATCTGGATGCAGCAGAACTCGATAACGTTGAGGTTGCCAACCTGAGCGTAGCTGAATGGTTGAAACACTGGCTCGGTTTTGAGCGTCCCGAGTTTTTGTTGCTTGATCCGCCGCGTACGGGCGCAGAAAGCGGCGTGATTGAAGGCATCCTTTCCGTCGCTCCGCAAAAGATTTGTTACGTTTCCTGTGACCCGGCAACGCTCGCGCGCGACCTCAACAAGTTGCTTGCCGGTGGTTATTCGCTTGACTCCATCGTTGGTTTTGATATGTTTCCGCAGACCCATCACGTCGAGACCGTGGCGCGCTTGTCGCACAGCGAGTTTTAAGGCACGTTTTGAAATCTTAAATCTGAGGTCTCAAATTTGAGACTTGAAATCTCAGATCTGACATCACCCTGCCGCTTTCTTCAAGTTAGACAACATGCCTAATCGCAGTCATGCGGTTGCAGTGGCGGTGTATCCTTTGGCGCAGCTCGCCGGTGCGTTCGCGCTCGGCATTCTTGCCGGCAGCTCCCTTACCAACGTTCTTGGGTGGTTCGTCTCCGGTGGCGCACTAATCTCAACGGGCATCATCGCCGCTCTACTTAAAAACAAATTGCCTTTGGCTACCGCGCTTGCGTTATGCGCGACATTGTTTCTCGGGGCCGCATTCGCGAGCGTTGAGAAAACCGTGATCCCACCTGATCAAATTCGACGGTTGCTGGACGAAGGAACAATTAAAGTCGGCGAGCCGGTTGAATTAACCGGAGTGCTGGAACAAGAACCAGAACTCGCGCCGGAACGATTATTCCTACGCTTGCGGGTACGACGAATTCGGGCAGGAAACATCGAGAGACAAACGGCAGGCGTGGTCATGCTGCTCGCGCGAGTCGTAACTAAGAGCAATGAAACAGAATTCGACGCGCTCGATCTGCACTATGGAGCGACGTTCCGCGTGATGACAAGGTTGGAGCGAACGGACAGCTTTCGCAATCCAGGCGTTTCTTCGTTCACAGAGTATCTCGACCGTCAGGGTTATGACGCCACGGCCCTGGTGAAGAGTCCGCTTTTGATCGAACGGCTTGAGAACGAACGCGTGTTTCTGCCTTTAGCGTGGCTATATGACTGGCGGCGAACAGTGCAAGCCGCATTCCATCATCACTTTTCCAGGGACACCGCCGGTGTGCTCGATGCCGCCCTGCTTGGCAATCGTTATTTCCTTTCGCAGTCGACTTCAGAACGCTTCCGCGAGGGCGGCACGTTCCATGTGCTCGTGATCAGTGGACTGCACATCACATTTCTCGGTGCGCTGGTGTTTTTTATGGCAAAGCGATTCACCAGCAATGAAGGACTGCAATTCATCGTGTCGACTACCGTGCTATGGGCATACGCGCTGGCGGTGGGCGGTGAAGCATCTGTTGTGCGAGCGGCGCTGATGTTTACAGTTGTCGTGCTGGCCCCGCTTGTTTCTCGTCATGCATCTTCGTTGAACGCTTTGGGTGTCTCGGCTTTTGGCCTACTCGCATGGCGTCCAGGTGATCTGCTTGATCCGTCTTTCCAGTTAACGTTTGCTTCGGTAGCAGCAATTGTTTTGTTGTGCTGGCCACTGCTCGAGAAAATAAGAGCGGTGGGGACCTGGCGACCAACCCGCGAGACACCTTATCCACCGTCATGCGCGCCATGGCTGCAAAGGTTGGGCGAAAGCCTTTTTTGGAGTGAACGGCAGTGGCGGTCCGAACTGGCACAAACAAATTACGCTTGTAGGCTGTTGAAAACGCGTTCAGCAAAAACGCTGGAGGATCTTCATCTACAGCGACCGCTGCGTTACGCGTTTTCGACTATTGTCGTTTCCGTTGGCGTGCAGATAGTGCTACTACCTTTTCTGGTGGTTTATTTCCATCGTCTATCGTTCGCTTCGTTGCTCTTGAATATTGGCGTTAGCGTCCTAATGGCAGCCCTGGCCCTCGTCGCAATGTTCGCGTTGCTGCTCGCACAGGTCAACACAATCCTCGCTGCGCCGTTTATTCATCTAACGAATGGTCTGAATTGGTTGACCGTTCACAGCGTGGACCCATTCGTGCGCACAGGATTGGCCTCAGTGCGGCTTCCTGAATACAGTGGTTGGGCCACGATGGTTTACTTTTTGTATTACCTGCCGGTCGCTGTTTTGACGCGTCTATTGTGGCGCTGGGAGCCATTCAGACTCTCCAGTTTCAGAAAACGGCGGGCGCGATTGGCAGTGGCTTTTGCTTTGAGCGCTTACCTGTTCGCAATTACCGTTGTCGTACTACATCCGTGGAGCGCGCCGCGGCCCGACGGAAAGCTCCATCTGGATTTTCTCGATGTGGGCCAGGGTGATTCAGCGCTGGTGACGTTTCCCGATGGCGCCACCTTGCTGGTTGATGGCGGTGGCCGGCCGGGGCCCTTTCGCCAGGATGCCGGTGCAGACAACGACGAAGAAAAATTTGAACGCGACGCACGCAGCATTGGCGAAGCAGTAGTCTCGGAATTTCTCTGGCACCGTGGTCTGGATCAGGTTGACTACCTTCTTGCCACCCACGCGGACGCGGATCACATTGACGGCTTGAACGACATTGCGCGGAACTTTCGGGTGCGAGCTGCGTTGGTGGCTCGAAACCCAAAAAGCGATTTGGAGTTTACACGTTTTTCGGAAACCTTATCGGCTCAACGAGTACCCATTCAGATAATCAGCGCAGGCGATCAATTGCGGTTTGGCAATGTCATGGTGAGCGTTCTTTGGCCGAAATCAGCGCAGAGTACCGAACTGCCATCACAGAACAATGATTCAATTGTTCTCGAGGTGCTGTTAGGCCGGCGCTCATTTTTGTTAACAGGTGATATCGAGGCACGTGCTGAGGAAACTTTGACGCCTTTCGGCGAAACTATTCGCGCAGATGTTGTGAAGGTCCCACACCACGGCAGCAAGACGTCGTCGACGAGGGCATTCATCAGCGCCACGCAACCCAGCTACGCGGTGATTTCTGTTGGGCAGAATTCGATTTTTGGCCACCCGAACCCTGAAGTGGTAACGCGATGGGAAGCTTCAGGTGCGCAAGTATTAAGAACAGGTCACAGCGGCACGATCACGTTCAGGACAGATGGCCACGATCTAATTTTGGAAACTTTTGTAAAGCAGAAGTGAACTACAGCAGGTTCTCGGTATCGTCGGGTATGTAGAGCTCGATCTTGGTGCTGCCAGGCTTGTAGGTGTGAAGCACGCCGAGTGGCGGCGCATAGACGTGAATGGTGACGAGGTTGCGGTCGCTCACGTCCGGATTACCAAGCTGATGAATGTCGGGAATGTCTGAACCGGTTACTGCACCAGGCGCGTATTCGCGCGCGGATTTGTACTCCAGCCCGTTCTCCTCGTCGTAAGTGAATATTGTTTCCCAGAGTGGCCCTTCTTGAACTTTCACACCGCCGTGCGAGCCGTTATGATCGTGAATCGGAGTGCGATGACCGGGACGCCAACACAACACCAGCATCTCGACAAACTCGTTGCGGCAAACGCGATGACGCCAGTAGTTGCCGTCTTTGAATCCGATGTACGGTTGCAAGTCTTCGGTCGAGATGGTTGCTCTCTCGAGCCAGTCGTAAATCTGTTCGAGTGAAGGCACGCTCGTTTGCGACTCGAGAGCTTTCACTAAAGCCGCCAGGGAAAGATCATTGGGGCCAGTTTTCTTGCTTTGAATCTCGAAGGGTGTTTTAACGTGGGTGGACAACCATTGCCTCCTTAACTTTCAATGCCCTTATATTCTCAGTGCAGTGTTCCGGTCAAGACATTTAGTCGTTAATCTTTTGTTGCATACCGCGCGAAATCAAAATGGTCCGTGCTGCATCGCCGTCGCCTTGGATCTCAATGTGCCAAACGCACTGCGGGAGCCGGTATCTGCCGAGACGCGCGGCCCACTCGATCACGATGACCGCGCTTTCGTTACCCAGTAACTCCTCGAGATCGACCGCGTGCGCAGCGGCGGCGCCGGCGTCAAGACGGTAAAGATCGATGTGAAAGAAGGGCAGGCGGCCCCGGTAAGGATTGACGAGGGTAAAAGAGGGACTGGTCACTTCATCCGCATCAACATCAAGACCAGCGGCTAGTCCTTTCACTAGGATTGTCTTGCCCGCGCCGAGTGGTCCATCCAACAACAAAATCTCACCGCCGCGAAGTTGCAAGCCGAGTTGCCTGCCGAGTGCAAAGGTTTCACCGTCGTTGCGAGAAGTCCATTCGCCGGTAGAGATGTGTTGTTGTGCTGTTGGAATCATTGCCTGAAGTTTGGTTGTTCGCCTTGCTGATCGAGCGAGCGGATTGCTTCTCCAAGGTGTTCGCGAATATCTGAAGCGACCATGGTGCGCATGCCCAGTTTTTTCGCGGCGAAGTCACCGGCAAGTCCGCCGACGTAAAGGGCCGCGATCGTGGCCTCCAAAGGGTTGGCCTTTTCTTTTAATATACCAACCGACTGCGCGACAAACGCGGCGATGATTCCTGTCAAGGTATCGCCCGCGCCCGCGGTGCCCAGCCCCGCATTCCCCGTCGGATTAATAAACACCCGGCCATCGGGCGCTGCGACTAGCGATCGTGAGCCTTTCAAAACCAGAATCAGCTTATGCTGAGTAGCAAACTCGCGTGCGACCGCGACCCGATCGTCCAAAGCGGACTTTTCCCTTGTGCCCAGCAGGCGCAGCATCTCGCCGGGATGTGGCGTCAAAATAAGTTGCTTTGTCGGTGAACCTTGCAAATCAGCAGGCCAGGGCGAGAGGCAGTTCAAACCATCTGCATCAATGACTAAAGCAGTCCGGCGTCGTCCTACCACGGAATAAACAAATCGTCGCGTGCGTTCATCACTCGATGAGAGGCCGGGACCAATAGCCACCACGTCAGCTTTTTCAAATAATGCGAGTGCATGATCGACCGCGTCTTCAGAGACTGAGCCGCGATCGGTTTCAGCCAGGGCAGTAGTCATAACTTCGGGCATCGCGGCTGCTGCTACCGCGGATTGTGAAGACACTGGTGTGCAGATGGTGACTAATCCCGCGCCGGCACGCATCGCTGCATTGCCACAAAGCGCGGCCGCGCCTGTGTAACCGCGCGAACCGGCGATCACTAATACATGTCCATGCGTATTTTTAAAAGAATTTGGCAGGTAGCGTGTATTGACTAAAAACTCACGAGCATCTTTTTCCTCGATTAGAAATAATTTTGACTGTGCTGCATCGACGAGCCCAGTGGGCGAGCCAATATCGGCAATCACGAGTTTGCCATTCAAATGCGAAGCGGGAGGTAACACGTTAGCGATCTTCGGTGCAGTGAAAGTAACCGTAAGGTCCGCCCCAACCGTGGGACCGATCGGTTGAGCCTGATCGACATCGAGACCTGAAGGAATATCAAGCGAAACAATCAACGGCCCGCTGGCCAAATTGTTTTGCAACGTCTTAATCGCTTCCAGATACTTCACGACGTCGGCGAAGACACCACCCAACGCTCTTTTCAGCCCTGTCCCAAAAAGCGCATCCACGATCACATCATAGACCGAGGCATCTGGCGCGAGCTGTTGCCACTCCTTCGCGTCGCCGCACTCAATGAAATTTAACGGAAGCGTTTGGCGAGGCAGTTTGAGATCCGCCAGCGCTGCGAAGTTATGACGCGCATCGCCGTTCGTGTCGCTGATGCTGCCGAAAAGTATCACGTCGGTTTGCACCTGTTGCGAAGCCAACTGTCGCGCCAGGGCAGCGCCATCACCTCCGTTGTTTCCCGGGCCGCAGAGTATTTGTACTTTTTTGCCACTTAGATCTCCGCCAAAGTGAGTTGTGACAGCTTGTAAACAAGCGGCTGCCGCTGATTCCATTAGTTGTAGAGACGAGACTTTGTGATTCTGGACGGTGAGGTGATCGATTTCCCGCATTTGTTGGGCTGAGATAACCGGCTGCACAGTTTGATGATAAGGATGGGATTCAGCAGGGTCAATCTGGTCGGCTATCCCTGCAAAGAGGGTGGTCAAACAAAAAAGGCGGCCCGAGGCCGCCTCGCCTCTGCCGCTGCACCAGCCCGTCCGTTTTTCCAGGATACCTAACTAAATATTCAATGCCCCGATTTCTCCAGAAAAATCTTTACGGAAATAGCCTGAGCAGGTTTTCCGGCCCGCTCAGGCTTTTCCAACTCAAGGAAGGAGTTCCAGTTTATTCAGGTTTGGCAGCGTTGCGGCGTCTGCGAATGGCGCCGACGGTTCCGGCGAGACCTGTTCCGAGCAACAACATCGTGGCTGGTTCAGGAACCTCGCGGTTGCCCCCGCAGCCTTTGCAGAAGAAAAAGCTCTCGTGTCCACCTGAGGCATCGGAGACGCTGGCGGCCAGGCCTAATCTCAAGTTCGGGTTGGCTGCAATCGCGGCCGCTAAAGCCGCTGCGGCGTCATTATTTAAGGCAAAGGTGAAATCAGATTGGCCGGTGCCATTACCGTTTAAGGTGGCTTCGCGCAAAGTGATTGCATCGGCCAGATGAGCACTGAAAACAGCAGTTCCGGATTGGTCGTAGGCGGTCAGCACCAAACTATTAAGAACAATCGGCCCGGTGGGTCCGGCATTGCTACCGCTCTTGTTCGGGTCGTTGATGTTCATGTTAATGCAGAGATTACCGTTGGTGATGCCCAACTCAGTAACTGAATAAGTTTGATTGTTGGCGCCGGCTACAACCTGATTGCCGGACACCAGGTCGCCTTCGCGGTTCGAATCGGTGTTATTGGGATCGTAGGCGACAGAGCCAAAGCCTGAAGTCGCTGAACCCTTGGTCTGCAACACCAGCACAGTGTTTACCGTTCCCAAACCAGCAGGTTGAACTATGCTGGGCGCAACGGGAACTATCAAAAAATTGTCGGCTCGCGCGGTGGTACCGGCCAGCGAAAGAGTTAACAATGCTCCCAGAGCAAAGACTCCCTTAGTGAAAAGCTTGTTCATTTCCTCAATCTCCTCCTCGAGTAAAGTCCCTGTGTATAGTGGTTTTTCACCCGCACACAGTAACTAGTTGAATTTCCTTACTCTTTGGAAAAGAACCAATAAACAGAGGCTTTCAGGTTTTAGTTGGGAAACTCAAAACTCAGGGCAAAGGCCTTAACTTCCGAGTTTTGCCAGGCGAAAGAGCCTGCCTACGACAGCTCGTGCCGCAGGTATACCGAAGGCTGAGGTTATCGCGAAATAGGAAACGCCGTAACTCCCGAGCACGACGGCGGCTAACGGAATCGGCTGAAAGTGACCAACCAGCAGCTTCAGTCCCCAGCCAATACCGGCAGCAATTAACGCGGCCAGCCACAGTTTGAGTACATAGGAGCCGGCCAGGCCGGTTTTGCCGATTCGTCGATTCAGAGAACGACGGAGCAACGCAAATTCAATCCAACCGGCGATGCCCGCCGAGGCAGTTAATCCTGCAACGCCCCATTTTGGATTAATGCCCAGCGCCACTGGCAAGGGGAGGGCGAACAGGTAACCCAGACCGGTAGTCAATGCGACTCTAATAATCGCGTAGCGGAGCGGCGTACGAGTGTCATGAAGGGCGTAGTAAGTCGAAGAATATAGACGGCCCAGCGTTGATGCGAGTAGACCAACTGTTGAGCCGGCCAGAATGCCCCAAACGAAAATTGAAGCATCGTGCTTGAACTGTCCGGTCTGGTACAGCACTGCGGCAATTACGTCGCCTAGTGCGAGGAAAGCCATCGAGGATGGGACAATGAAAAACGCGATCCGTTGCAGTCCGTCTTCCAGCCGCTGTCTTAGTACTTCGGCGACCTGTTCAGTATTGCCGATTGCTCTGGACATCGCCGGCAGTTCAGCTGCCGACACCGACATGCCAAACAAACTTACAGGCAACGTGTAAAGGCTTTGCGCATAAGTGAGCGCCACCACCGAACCTTCGGGCAAAAAGCTGGCAAGTACGGCATCGACAAAGGCGCTGATCTGGACCACGCCGCGGCTCATGAAAACCGGGAAAAAGTTTCTGACGATGGTCCTGACGTGAACACTAGCTAAATCGATCTGGGGACGAAGTCGTCGCACCAGTCCGAACACTGTTGGCAACTGCACGCCGAATTGAAGTGCGCTACCAATAACTGAACCCCAGGCCACATATTCAGCGAGGGGAAACTGGCCCACCTGGTAGCCGAAGATCACTAGTGAAGCGATCATCGCCAGGTTCCACGCGACCGGCGCGGTGTAGGAAATGAAAAACCGATGATGGCTGTTAAGAACGCCGAGACACCAGGCGGAGAGTACTAACAGGCCAGCCCCCGGGAAGAGAATTCGCACCAGACGAATGGTTAACTCGCGTGTCTCACCTTTAAATCCCGGCGCGATCCCGGAAATGATGTAAGGGGTTGTCAGCACGCCTGCGAGGACTATTAGCGACACGACCAGCGCGAGCAATCCCAGCACTGCGTTGGCGACCTGCGCGGCTTCTTTTTCGTCATCGTGCGCCAGTAGTTTCGCGTAAACCGGGATGAATGAAGCGGACAGAGCACCTTCGCCGAAAATGTTTTGAAGAAAATTGGGAATGCGAAAGGCCGCGCTAAATGCATCGCCCGCTGCTGACGTGCCGAAGTAATGCGCGAAGACGCGTTGTCGAACTAAACCAACGATGCGACTGATAAGGATGCCCGCGCCGACAAGAAATGCCGATTTGCCACTGCTGCGTTCGGGCTTTGTTGTTTCGCCGACAGCGCTATCAATGCCGGCGTCCCCGACCTGTTCGATCGTCTCGCCGGCGATCGAACTTGCATCGGCATGATTTTCGCCCGCCTCTCTTTCCGCTTTAGCTGGAGGAGAAGCGCCGGCGTTGGAAGGATCGTGCATCTGGAATCAGAGCTTGTAGTCTTTTATTTTTGTTAGCAGCGTTTTGTAGCTGACGCCCAACTCATCCGCGGCCTGGTACTTGTTGCCTGCATTGTTTTTGAGTGCTTGCACGATTTTACGTTGCTCAACAAACCGTAAAGCACGCTGGGCCACTTCAGCCAACGTGCCGTTGAGATCAAACGAAGCAGGCGTTGGGTCGGCGGCATTTCGAACGACGAGTCCGAGGTCGCCTGGTTCCAACACCAATGAATCGGAAAGAATGCAGGCCCGCTCAATCGCGTTCTCTAACTCGCGAACATTTCCCGGCCAACGATGTGCGCGCAAAGCTGAACATGCGTCCTCGCTGAGACTTGCTTCACGGCCCCGTAGCTCTTTCCCCAACTGGGCGGAGAAGTGTTTGGCGAGCATGAGCACATCACCGTCCCGTTCACGCAGCGGAGGAATCTCAACCGGAAAAACAGCCAGACGGAAAAAGAGATCACCGCGAAACTCGCCGTGATCCACAGCCGCTTTCAAATTCTTATTGGTTGCCGCCACTACGCGAACATCAACTGAAACAGGGCTGCGTCCCCCAATTCGATCTACTACTTTCTCCTCAATTACGCGCAGCAGCTTGCCCTGAACGGCTAAGGGAAGTTCGCCAATCTCATCCAGGAAGACGGTACCGCCTGAAGCCAATTCAAACTTTCCCAGGCGCCTGTCTGCGGCGCCCGTGAAGGCGCCCCGTTCGTGACCGAACAATTCGTTTTCGATAAGCGTGTCCGGGATGGCGGCACAGTTAATCGCGACGAACGGCTTTTCGCGACGAGGAGAAAGATGATGAACGGCACGAGCGAAAAGCTCTTTGCCGGTACCCGATTCGCCAAGAAACAAGACATTGGCTTCCGTCTGGGCCACGCGTTGAGTTTCAGCGACGGCGCGTTTGATCGCTTCGGATTCGCCGAGAATGCGGGGAAATCCATAGCGCCTCGACCATTCTTCACGCAACAGAATGTTTTCCGTGCGCAGCCGCGCCTGTTCAAGCGCGCGCTCGACAATTAAGAGCAGATGGTTTGAGTCAACTGGTTTTTGTAGAAAATCGTGCGCGCCATCTTTCATCGCCTGTACAGCTTCATCGATTGAGCCGAAAGCAGTCATGACGACGACGGGTGTGCCGCTATCTGCAGCTCGTGCCGACCGCAACACGTCGAGCCCTGAACCGTTCGGCATTCGTAGGTCCGTTAGAACCAATTTATGTGGGACGCTAGCGATTTCGTTGAGAGCGGATCGCGCGTCGGCAGCTTCGCTGACCGTGTAGCCGGCGTTTTCCAGAGTCAGACGTAAAACGCGGCGCAGGCTGTCTTTGTCTTCAACAAGAAGGATGTCAGGCATTGGTTCCTGGACGCGAACGGGCGGCCACGGAATTGTACAACAGTTAGGAGAGCAATGGTTGTTTGCCTCTTCAAGGCGCCAATAAAAAAACCACCGAGGCTACCGGTTTGCCACTCACGACTAAACCGATAACCCCGGCGACCCCTTGTCAATGCGTACTATCGCGTTAAATGTTCACGAAGCTTTTTTGAAGAACTCACAAGTGTTTGTTGGACGCTAAGGTTATTTCTCGACGACGCCCAGTACTTTGGCTCCAGCCAACACGACAGATTTATGGTCGGCAGTAGAGTCATATTGCAAGTTAGAAGTACCGACGCCGTCGTCGTAATCAAATGTCGGTTCAAGAAAGTCTCCGGTCGCTCCAAACCTTGCAACCATGATTGATCCGAAGATATCTCGGTTCCCGCCACCTTTCTTTAGGACTCTGCCGCTGCCCAGTACCAGAATGATTCCATCGAAATTGGGACCAGCTCCGTTGAAATAAAGTGTGCCGGTAACGATTAGCAGACCAGCGCCGCCCTGCAGGTCGCAGTCTCCCTTGACGATGGTGAATTGCGGCGCGGTGGCTGTGCCAGCCCAGCCGGTAAGCGATGAAAGTATTACTCCGCGTTTGATGCAAGGAGAGCCGGTTGGAAGCGGCCAAGCAGCGCAAGAGTTTGCCATCACCTCGGACTGGGTGAGAAACGTTCGCGCGTTCGCCGCGGTTTGCAGGAACCAGGGCGTTGGTGTGGTGCTGGTGCCTCCAGGCGCCGGATCATTGGGCAATTCCAGTACCTTGAGCTTTGGATTTTTAATGGCGTTGGGCTTCGAGGAATAAGCCCACTGCACAGTGCCGACGTCATGTCCGCTCACCGCCAAGCTTGGCTTGGCCGCCCCTCCGGCATTGTCAATCCCAGAATAAGTTTTGGCTCCGTTACCGAAATCGACATAGGCGTTCCTTGCCAAGTTGTCAGACCCACGCAGAACGAGCGCAGCGGGTACATCTATGTCCAGAGCGTTGGCGCTAAGCAACATTGACAACTGTTTCCTCGCGCCACGTGGTCCGTAGCCGGTGGATTGGACCACCATGCGAAGCGGTAGCTGCTCTGGGACCGTGTTGAGCGGTGTGTTATCCGGATCGCTAACGACAACACTATAGGCGATTCCAGCGAAAGGATTGTACGGATTGCTGATCCCGACTCTGTCAGCGATGCCGGAAGACGGATAGTTGTAAGTAAGCCATCGTGAGAGTCGTTTGGGAGAGCCAGCCGTCGTTGGCTCGCCCGCCAAGTTTGACTTGGAAAAAGTGAAAGCTTTGGTAAAGTTGATCCGGTTCTCCGGGTCAACGGTGCCTGTGGGATTGGCGACGAACAACGGAGTCGGGAGGACGCCGCCTCGCATCACATTGAGTGTCGCCTGAAGCCCTGCCTCAGCGCCGTAGTAAGCCTGAGATTCAGCCTCGGCGTCGACCGTGTTAAGACCGGTCATCGTTGTCGTTAGAATGAGCATACCGCCAGCCGTGAGCAGAAGGGCCGACAACATTAGGGTCATGATCAACGCCGCACCGCGCTCGGTTCGTCGCTGATTGTTGAGTGCGAGGTTACTTTGGGACATTGCTTTGTTCCTTAATGACTTGGGGGACAGTTATCGTAGTGGATCAAAAACTCGCAAGCGTGTTTGGTGCATTTCTAAGTGCGACATCGGAAACCAGTTTGACTGTAGTAGCCGGCTGTTCGAGGCTAGCGGGCAGATCTACTCTTACCTCAATGGTAAGACGCTCGGCGCTGTTGTAATTCACCGAGTTCGCAATGGTGTTTCCATTTACATCAAAATAAGTAAGCAGTAACGCGCTGATATTAGTAGCCAACACGAC
>JBDUCC010000209.1:0-4874 GCA_040003675.1 bacterium
ACTCATTTCAAGACTTGGGATGGCGAGGTGAGCGAATAATATTAGAGTAGTGAAATGGAAGTCAATACGGAAACCGCAAGAGTGACGAGTGACAGGTGACAAGTCAGATAAATCGGCTCTTACTTGTTTACCTGTAACTTGTCACTTGTTACGGTTCTCCTACACACTCATGATTTCGTGTTCTTTCGACTTGGTAAGATCGTCGATCTTGCCGATGTAAGTGTTGGTAAGTTTCTGCACTTCTTCCAGGCCGTCGCGTTCGTTGTCTTCTGAGATTTGCTTGTCTTTCAACATCTTCTTCATACGCTCGTTAGCGTCACGGCGAATGTTTCGCACGGCCGTACGATGATCCTCGGCAATCTCGTGAACTTGTTTAGCGAGTTGCTTGCGGCGCTCTTCCGTCAGTGGCGGAATGGGAATACGCACGAGCTTGCCGTCGTTGGACGGGTTCAAACCCAGGTCTGAAGCGCGTACTGCCTTTTCAATTGCTGTAATCTGCGTTTGGTCCCATGGCTGGACAGTCAGGGTTTGCGGCTCAGGGGCATGCACCGAAGCCATCTGGTTGAGCGGTGTCATGGTGCCGTAGTAATCAACCATTACCGAGTCGAGCAAACTGACGGCGGCCCGTCCCGTGCGAATGGTTCCCAGCTTGCGACGGAAATCCTCAATGACCGTGTCCATGCGCGGCTTCGTATCTTTGATAACGTCCTTTTCGCTCATGTTCTACTCCGAGAAGTTTCGAATTTCGAGTTCCGAGTTTCGAGTTGGGCCGAAGGGCATACTCCAACACCTATGAAAACCTAACCTAAATCTCACATTCCGCAACACAAACTCGGAACTCGAAACTCGAAACCCGAAACTATTTGTCTACAGATACCCGCGTACCGACGCCCATTTCGCCACTCAGCACGCGCGTGATGTTGCCGGGCTGGCGCATGTTGAAAACAATAATAGGCAGATTGTTGTCCATGCAAAGCGAGATCGCCGACGCATCCATGACTTTCAACTGCCGTTCGAGCACTTCCTGATAAGTAATGCAATCATAACGAGTCGCAGTCGAGTCAAGCATCGGATCGGCCGAGTAGACGCCCTCAACCTTCGTTGCCTTTAGGATGATGTCCGCTTTGATTTCCAGCGCCCGCAACGCAGCGGCCGAGTCGGTGGTGAAATATGGGTTGCCGGTGCCCGCCGCAAAGATGACCACGCGGGCTTTTTCAAGGTGACGCACCGCCCGTCTTCTGATGAACGGTTCAGCCAGTTGGGGGATGTCAATGGCCGACATCACTCGCGTATGCACGTCGAGTTTTTCGAGTGCATCCTGCAACACCACCGCATTCATCACGGTTGCCAGCATGCCGATGTAATCAGCGGCCGAGCGGTCCATGTTGCCTGCGCTTTTGGAGACGCCGCGGAAAATGTTACCACCGCCAACGACGACAGCTATCTCGACGCCCATCAGGTGCACGGCTTTGAGTTGTTCCGCGACCATGCGCGCAACATCGACGTCGATGCCGTAGTTCTGCTCGCCCATCAGGGCTTCGCCGGAAATCTTCAACAGCACGCGGCGATAAGCAAGCGCGGATTTATCGGATTTGGTTTCGGTGGCACTCATCTTATTCGTGGGCCAAGCTCAAGCAGTTTAGAGTACAAGCTTCAGCTTGCTTCCGTTCATAAGCACAAACTAAAGTTTGGACTCTGAACTTCTTGATGCTATCTCAGTAGTCAGTCAGCACTCAGTACTCAGCACTCAGCACCCAGCACTTCCTCTTAACTAACTAACGATGCTACTTCGCTGCCAAAGTCTTCATCGCGGCGTTCCAGGCCCTCGCCCATCTTGTATCGAGTAAACCGGCGAATAGTAATCTTCTCGCCCGTTTTCGCAACCTTCTCCGTCACCAGCTCGGCGACAGTCTTGGCCGGGTCTTTAACGAAAGGCTGGTCCAGCAAAACCGACTCTTCATAAAACTTGTTGAGACGGCCCTCGACGATTTTGTCGATCACCTGGTCGGGCTTGCTCGCGTTCTTCGGATCGTTTTTCGCCTGCGCGCGCGCAATCTCACGTTCCTTGTCGAGATCGGCCGCAGCCACGTCCGCGCGCGAAACATAACGCGGTTCAGCCGCCGCGACGTGCATTGCAATGTCCTTGACCAGCTGTTGAAACTCATCGCCACGCGCCACGAAATCCGTTTCACAATTGACTTCGAGCAGCACGCCGACCTTGCCGCCCATGTGAATGTATGAACCCACAATTCCTTCAGCGGCGATGCGACCCTCACGTTTTTTGGCTGACGCCAATCCGCGCTTGCGCAGAATATCAACCGCGCTTTCCTCGTTACCTTCAGCTTCGACGAGCGCGTTCTTGCACTCCATCATGCCGGCCCCTGTTTTTTCGCGCAGCTGCTTCACCGCAGCTGCTGTTATTTCTGCCATGATTACAAATGTCTCCGATTTAATTTTTAAGTTTTTCTCACTCGCCCTTTGGGAGAGGGTTGGGGAGAGGGCTTGTGCGCGTTAAGCTTCGCACCCTCCCCTAACCCCTCCCAAAAGGAGGGGAAGAACCACGCAATCAACATATTGCTCAGACTCCCGTGGTTTGTGGAACATCGGGAATCTGCCCGCTGCCGGTGTCCAACAAACTTCGCCTGTCGTCAGCTTTACAGGCAGCACAGACTAAAGTCTACGCTACTTTTTCAACAAAAAACGCAGCCCGGCGGGAGTCCCGCTTTGAAGGCTGCGCTCGCCGTTAAGTAAAAAAAGTGAATCTTGCAGTCAGCTCGCGGCGACTACTGATTCTGCACTCGCATCAACCGGTGCGTCCGCCTCGCGTTGTTCCGCCGTCGCGGCAGGTTCGGCAGGTTCGGCAGTTTCAACTGTCTCCGCAGCTTCGGTTGCGCCGGCTGCCTCTGCTGTCTCCGCACCGGGCGCCGCTGGAGCTTGTTCTACTTCGGCGGTTGCTGCTTCGCTGCCGGCAGGTTCTTCATCAGTCTGTTCTACCACGCCGCCTTCAGTAGCTATCTGTTGACCTTCCACGATTGCATCCGCAATGCGGGAAGCGAACAGGCGAACCGCGCGCAGCGCATCGTCATTGCCGGGGATCACATAATCGATGCCTTCAGGCGAACAATTGGTGTCTACCACCGCGACGATCGGGATACCCAGACGATTCGCTTCGGCAACCGCAATCTCTTCCTTGCGCACGTCAATAATAAAAACTATGTCAGGCAGCCGGTTCATCGACTTAATACCCGACAGGTTCTTATTCAGACTTTCGCGCTCGCGGTCGAGTTTGATGCGTTCTTTCTTGGTCAGCTTCTCGTAGCGCCCGTCAGTCTCCATTGCCTCGAGATCTTTGAGCCGCTTAATGGACTTCTGAACTGTTTGGAAGTTTGTCAGCAGACCGCCGAGCCAGCGTTGATTAACGTGGTATTGACCGCAACGTTCCGCTTCTTCGCGCACCGCCTCCTGGGCTTGTCGCTTAGTGCCCACGAAGAGCACCGTTTTGCCTTTGTCTTCGGCGATGGCATTCGTCACAAACGCGATCGCATCGCGAAACATGCGCTGCGTCTTTTGCAGGTCAATAATGTAAATGCCGTTGCGCTCGCCAAAGATGTATTCCTTCATCTTCGGATTCCAGCGCCGTACCTGGTGGCCGAAATGTACGCCAGCCTCCAGCAATTCTTTCATCGTAACCGAAACCAAACCGTAATCTCCTTTGTGTGAACTGGTTTTATGTACTCACCACAACTGTGGGCCCTTAATTGTTAAGGGACAACCAATCCGAGTTGTGGCAATGGCGTTAGAATTTCGGAATTCGGAATGCGGATTTCGAATTTCTACTATGCAACAAACAATCAAATAACCGAACGCGGAGCGGATTTCAAATTCGAATTCCGAAATTCGAATTCCGACATTTTTATCGTTTCGAGAACTGGAAGCGCTTGCGAGCGCCCTTCTGCCCGTACTTCTTGCGCTCTTTGATGCGCGGATCGCGAGTGACCAAACCAGCCTCTTTCAAAGCCGGGCGCAGGTCGCTGTTGTACTCCATCAGCGCTCGCGTAATGCCGTGACGAATTGCGCCAGCCTGTCCCGCCGGACCGCCGCCCTTGACGTTGACTAGCAGATCAAACTTGCCCGTCGTTTCCGTCAACTGCAAAGGTTGCCGAATGATCATGCGCAACGTCTCGTTGGGAAAATACTGCTCAAACGCTTTGCGATTAATTTTCACTGCGCCGTCGCCCGCGCGCAGGTAAACGCGCGCAGTCGCGGTCTTTCGTCGTCCGGTTCCGTAGTATTGAATATCAGCCACAGCTATATCTCGTCCTCTTTATTAACTCTCGTTTGTTATCGGCTAGTGAGCGTGTGAACTTCGGGGCGTTGGGCGGTGTGCGGGTGGTCGGCGTCGGCGTAAACTTTTAATTTCTTCGCCATCGCCTTGCCGAGTTTGGACTTCGGCAGCATGCCCTGGACGGCGAGACTAATCACGCGGTCGGGTCGCTTCGCAAACAGCTCCGCGGCAGTCACCTCACGCAAGCCACCGGGATAGAGCGTGTGGCGGCGATACATCTTCTGTTGCGCCTTGTCACCCTTTAGCACAGCCTTGCGCGCATTGATCACAATTACGTGATCGCCAACGTCCATGAACGGGGTCCAGCGCGGGCTGCGCTTGCCGGACAGGATGGAAGCGATTTCGGATGCCAAATGCCCGACGGTTTGACCCGCCGCATCCACTACGTACCATTTTCGTTGTCCAGCGAGATCCTTGCCGCTGGGAAAGTATGTTGACATGGTTAACTATCTCTGTTTTCAGTGAATAAAACGCGAACGGTTAGAATACCGAACGGCTAAAAAGGTGTCAAGGCGAGCACTGCCTGGGG
>JBDUCC010000040.1:0-16324 GCA_040003675.1 bacterium
GACGTAGCCGTGCGCTGCTTTCAATTCCAGTCTGTGTCAACTGAAATTCATTGTAGGACAGGCACCTGGGTTGGTAAAGCAGAAAGGGCGAAACGCGTTACCGGGAACTTTGCAGCGTTGCAGTCGTGTATGCAAAGCACTGGGCAGCCCGTCCGTAGCGCCGCCCGCGCATGGTATACTTTCGCGCTATTTGTCCAGGGAATTCATTAACTGATGGCTGAGTTTATTTGTCGTTTGGGAACGCCGGCAGGCGAGGTGGTAACGCGAACGGTCGAAGCGCCAGGCGTTCACGAAGCGCGCGCGCGGCTGGAACGCGAAGGTTTCCGCGTCTTCAATGTCACGCCGCCCAAGACAAGCGGCGTAACCGCACTGACGCGGCTTGGCGGGCGCGGCGCCCAGTCGAAAGTTAAGGCAAACGACTTTCTGCTATTCAATCAGCAACTGGCGGCACTAGTCCGCGCCGGCATCCCAATTCTTCAAGCCATCGCGATGCTCCGCAAAAGGGCGGCATCGGCGCGGCTTCGCGCGGTGCTCGGCGACGTTGAGGAACAAATTCGGGGCGGCGCCGCGCTGTCGCAGGCATTCGCAGCGCAGGGAAGTATCTTTCCCAGAATCTATACCGCCTCGATCCTTGCGGGGGAACGGTCCGGCGCGCTTGATGAAGTTCTAAAGCGTTACGTTACTTACATGCGCCGCAACGTAGCTCTGCGCCGCAAGATTCGTGGTGCGTTAGCCTATCCGCTCTTCTTATTAATTGCGTCCGGCGGCATGGTTACATTCCTGGCAACCTACGTGGTGCCGCGCATGTCGGATCTGTTTGCCGG
The DNA here is from genome assembly GCA_040003675.1 of bacterium. GTDB lineage: Bacteria > Acidobacteriota > Blastocatellia > Pyrinomonadales > Pyrinomonadaceae > PSRF01. The sequence continues at coordinate 825 of JBDUCC010000040.1, forward strand.
TTTCGGCACTGAGCTTCCGACGGTCACGCAGATCGTGCTTGGTTTTTCGAAGTTGCTTGCCGGCAATATTATTTGGTTTGGCCCACTCGTCATCGCCGTCGCAATTGCACTTTTTCTTTGGTCCCGTACCGAGGCGGGTCGCTACTCAATCGATAGTTTCCTTTTAAAGATACCGCTCGCCGGCAATTTGATAATTCAACTCTCGGTGGCCCAGGCTACGCGCTCGTTGGCGACTTTGCTGGCTGGAGGCATCACGCTGGTCGAATCGTGGGAGATTGCGGCTGAGTCGATCACCAACCGCGCGTTGCGCCGTCGCAGTTCGGCTATCCTGCCGATGATTCGCGAAGGACGATCATTCACTGAGAGTTTGGAGTCCGCCGATTGGGTGCCGTTGCTGGCGATTGATATGGTGGGAATTGGCGAGCGGTCGGGCAGTTTGCGCGAGATGCTCGATGAGGTAGCGGTATTTTACGACGCCGAGTCGGAAGTCAGACTTGAGCAGTTGACGACTACGCTTGAGCCTGCGATTCTGTTGATCATGGGTGGGATTGTAGTTCTCATTCTGTTGGCTATTTACCTGCCCATCATTCAATCTATTTCCAGCGGCGCCGGCGCGGCCGGCCACCGTTAATTTCCGCCCGATGTTTTTCACCTGGCATTGATTCTCATGAAGCAGCTTACTGAAAATCCCCCAACTACACAGCCGCAACAGACCGTTGGCCATAATCTATCGAAAGGTGGCGACAACCACGAACCGCCGGAGGTGCGCGCCGCCAAAGAACTGGCTACCCGCTACCGCCTGCCGTTTGTCGATCTACTGCCAGCCGAGGAAAATTCGCCAATTGACTACGCAATCTTCAACGAGATTCCCGTCGACCTGATGGTCCGATACCAGTTTCTGCCGCTGCGGCGCGATGAAAAGGGACTGCATGTCGCCCTGGCGGACCCAACCGACTTGGAGCGCATCGACGAAATCGCCGGGGCCCTGCGCGCCCGCATAGTTGCGTATGTAGCGACCGCCGGAAGTATTGAACTCATCCTCCGCCGTGGCGATGCCACGCAACGCGTATTGCAGGAAGCGGCATCGGGCTTTCGCATTTCGCTGGTGAGAGAAACAGAACACGGCGAAGAGGTGCTCGACCTCGATCGGTTGGCAACCGATTCCGAGATGTCGCCGATCATTAAGCTGGTCGACACGATAATTTATAACGCCATGGAATCGCGTGCGTCCGACATACATATCGAAACACGCGACACCGAGGTGCAGGTCAAGTACCGAATCGACGGCGCGCTATATGCGAAAGTTGATCCGATTGATCTTGCTTACCATCAGACGTTGATCTCGCGCATCAAGGTGATGTCGGAACTGGACATTGCCGAACGTCGCGTGCCGCAGGACGGACGTTTCCGCGTGCGTTACAAAGGCCGCAATGTCGATTTTCGCGTATCGATCATGCCGACAATTCATGGCGAAGACGCGGTCATTCGTATTCTCGATAAGGAACAGATCAACGAGGAATTCAAAAACCTCAATCTTGATGTAGTTGGTTTTGCGGAAGAGGATCTAAGAAAGTTTCGCCATTACATTGCCGAGCCCTACGGCATGGTGCTGGTTACTGGTCCAACCGGTTCCGGTAAAACGACAACGCTTTATGCTGCGCTAAACGAGATTCGAAACGAAGAAGATAAGATTGTAACTATCGAGGATCCGGTCGAGTACCAGTTGCATGGCATCACTCAGATTCCGGTGAACGAGAAGAAGGGGCTTACTTTTGATCGTGGCTTGCGCTCCATCCTGCGACACGATCCCGACAAGATAATGGTCGGAGAGATTCGCGACACTGAGACGGCGCAGATCGCTATTCAGTCGGCGTTAACGGGCCACCTGGTGTTCACAACCGTGCACGCCAACAACGTCATCGATGTGATTGGGCGCTTCCTTAATATGGGCGTCGAGCCTTACAACTTTGTATCTTGTTTGAACTGCGTGCTGGCCCAGCGGTTGATTCGCATGCTGTGCCCTTATTGCAAGCGGCAGTACCGGGCGAAGGAAGAGGAGCTGCTCGAGTCGGGATTGAGGCCAGAGGACCATCGCGAGACGGCGTTCTTCATGAACGTCGGTTGCGACGCCTGTAATCACACGGGTTATCGGGGCCGCACGGCGATACACGAGCTCCTGGATCTTTCTGATAACATTCGCGAAATGATCGTCGAGCGCCGGCCCGGTTCTGAAGTGCGGCGGGCTGCGGAGGCGGAAGGATTAACGAGCCTGCGCGAATCGGCGCTGAAAAAGGTGTTCGCCGGCGTTTCGACGCTTCATGAGATAAATCGCGTTACGTTTGTTGAAGAATACAGGGCCGACTGATAAAAGTTGGGATTTCAGTCGTCAAGGCCGGTTTTTAAGGTCGTTTTAGGAACTGAAGTTTTTTGCGGGCGTGTAAGAAAAAGGGCCCGGAATAGTTGCATCCTGGCCGTTTCAGCGGCATTATTAGCCCTACGTCCGGACCGCCACCTCAAAGAGAGACTGAAAATGAGAAAAAATACCAACCCCCGAGTCTTTGTTTCCCTTCTAGTCACCTTTTGCTTGCTGCTTTTGCCGGTCACGGCTTTGGCGAAGAAAGGTGAAAAAAACTTCAAACAGGGCATGCAATTTGAGAACGCGCAGCAGTGGGAAAAGGCTGCTCAGGAATTCACGCTGGCGGTTGCTGCCGACCCTTCGAATCTTGAGTATCAGCTCCATTTCCGGCGATCGAGTTTCAATGCTTCTCAGGGTTTCATGCAGCAGGGGCGCGCGTTAGCGGAACAACGAGATTTCGTTGGAGCCTACAATGCTTTCCGGCAAGCTTACGGCTACGACGCGGTGAACCAATTAGCTGTGTCTGAAATGGATCGGATGCTACAGCTTCAGGGAGTGAAGGAAGGCACCAATCTACTCTCGCGGCCCGGAGAAAGTTCGGATATGTCTCAAGTTGTTACGGCCACGGATGCACCGCTGCCCTCGACGCGCACCGAGCAGTTGCGCGTGATCAGTTATAGCGGCGATCTGAAAGCCTTCATTCGCAGCCTCGCTGAGCAGCTTAGCGTGAATGTGATCTTCGATCGCCAGTCGTTTGTTCAGCCGCGGCAGATCGATATCAACCTTCGTGACGTCAGCACTTCGCAAGCGCTCGACTACGTCTTCCTTCAGGAAGGACTATTCTTTCAAAAGTTGAGCCGCCGCACCATCGTCGTCGCCGACCAGACGCGCCGGCCGCAATATCAACAACTAGTGCTGCGCACGTTCTACCTGGCCAATAGTGATCCGGAAAAAACCAAAGGCCTGGTCCAACAGGCGATTCCACCGTCAGTTGGCCGGCCGCAAACAATTGTCGTTTCTGATCCGACCACCAATAGCTTAACTGTCCGCGACACGGCGGAAAACGTTCGCCTGATTGGCGAGCTGATACAAAGCATCGATAAGGATCGCGCTGAAGTGGTAATGGATGTGAACATCTATGAGGTGTCAAAAAATGATCTGCTGCAGTTGGGCAATCAAATTGGTTCGGCATCGTCAGACAACCGGATCACTCTTGGCGGTTCGCCTGGCTTAGCTATTCCAACCGCCAACGGTGCTTTTAACTCGACGCAAACAGGAGTGAATCTCGCGAGCATTATCGGCGGCGCTCCCACCGCGGCGGCGGCTGCCCTGTTAATTCCACCCTCGATATTTACTGCTTTTCAAGCCAAAGACAACACCAAGCTGATCGCTTCAACTCAGGTACACGCTTTTAACGGTGAGGAGTCGACCGCGCGCATCGGTCAGCGCGTTCCGGTGCAAACGGCGCAGGCCTATCCTTTCGGAATTCAAACGGGAACTTCAACCACCAACAACGGATTCCCCAGCGGCGGCTTTCCGGTAATCAATTATGAGCCGACTGGTTTGACTCTAAAGTTTACGCCCCAGGTTTTTCCGAACCAGGACGTTCAGGTGAAGATGTCGATTGAATCGAAGGATGTGCTCGGCGCCCGGACGTTGACGCCAACCTTCACTGAGCGAACCATCACTGGCACCGCGCGCGTGCAAAATAATCGCACCATGATGCTGGCAAGCATCGCCCAGGATGTGCAAAGCAGTGGGCGTGCTGGACTGCCGCTGTTGGGATTAATTCCGATTCTGGGCCGTTTATTCACGTCACCGACTCGTGAGAACCGCCGGATCGACATTGTAATTGCGATCACGCCGCGTGTGTTGCGCGCGCCCGCAATTACGCCTCGTGATGAAGAGATGCGTCCCAGCGGCACACTCCAATCACCAACCACTGGTTCACTCGAAGCCATGCTGCGCGAAGCGGATCACGATGAACAACTTGCCGCCGCGCGCTTGCAACAGCGGAACGCAGCGGTCCGGCCGAATCCTTCATTCGAGCCTGCCCCGATAACAGCGGTGACGAATAACGGAAGCACGCAAGCTGCGAAGTCGACCACGACACCGGCCGGGAACGTCGCTGCAAATACAGTAGCTGCAAACATCACGCCGCCGAAGGCGATAGTCGTACAACCGGCGCCTGCCAATAGTACTCAAGTAGCAAAAACACAGTCAGCGCCCGAAGAGTTGCCTTCTTTTGTGCCGGCGCCAAAATCTCTGGTGAGCAATTCGCAAGCATCGCAAGTTGCGGCCGTGAACATGAATCTCAACACAAATGCGCAGGCCGTACTGACGAGCATGCCCAAACCGATTGAGACAGCACTAACTTCTGTCAGCGCCAACACTAAATCAGGGCAGTTAATTTTGGCGCCGTCCGAGGCGGTGATGAAGGTTGGCGAGACACGCCGCTTTGCGATCGCGCTGAAATCTCAGGCTTCGCTGGTGATGGCGGTGCTGGCTTTGCGCTTTAATCCGAAGGTTATCAGGATTAAGGATGTCTCAGCAGGCACCTCGTTGACTGACGATAATGGTAACAAAGAAGGCGGGCCGAGCCTGACGCAATCGATCGACGCGAACGGCGTCTGCTTGGTCTCGCTGTCAAATCTTCAGCGCGCCTCCTGGATAAAAAATTCAGGACTGTGGCTCTTCATCAATGTCGAAGCCTTATCCGCCGGAGATTCCGGGCTGGCTTTTGACGCGAGTGCCACTTACTTGATGGCAACTGATGCGGGAAGTGTGACGCTTGACTTGCCCCCTGTTCGCGCAATGGTCAAGCAGTAGAAAACCTTAAGTTAAGGCACGCAGTGCAAGGTCTGAGGAACTCCACCACGCGGCGACTAGACGAAGGCAGTTCAGCTTCCGGTCGCCGCGTAGTCATGTCGGTTTCAAACGCGATGCTAAAGAAGCGACAAAGTGGTTTCACCTTAATTGAACTCGTCATTACCATCACAGTGCTGACGATAATGACTATGGGTGTTGTTCCGCTGCTCAAACTTTCCGTCAAGCGCCAAAAGGAACAGCAGCTCCGCGATACTCTGCGAGAGATACGCAGCGCTTTAGATGAGTTTCATCGCGACACTGTCAACATGCCTAGCACGCCGCCGGTACCCTACGTGGATCCGCGCAGCAAAGTCGTTCTTTCCGATCCAACAATCTTTGGTGTGGACAACCCGGATCGATACCCACCCGACCTGGAGACATTGGTTAACGGCGTAAATGTCATCCCGCGCATGCCTCCTGGAATGCCGGGGCAAATGTCTACCAAGAAGAAAATTTATTTGCGCTCGGTCCCGGTGGATCCGATAACCGGGAAAGCCGAATGGGACTTGCGCTCGTGTTATGACAACGTTGATTCAAACTCCTGGGGTGGTGAAAATGTTTTTGACGTGCGCTCAAAATCGAAAGATGTGGCACTGAATGGAGAGAAATATAGTGACTGGTGAGCCAATTTTGGATTTCGGATTTCGGATTTCGGATTCAAATCAGAAGCCGAGTAATCCGCAATCAGCAATCCGCAATCCGCATTGGAGAGGCTTCACCCTGCTCGAGTTGATGATTGTGATTACAGTTATCATCATTCTTGCGGCTATTGCTTTGCCCCAGTACCAAAGGACCATTCTCGCCACCCGCGAAGCCGTCCTGCGCGATGATCTTTCAAAAATGCGAAGTCTGCTGGATCAATACGCGGCGGACAAGCAAAAGCTGCCGCAATCGCTTGAGGACCTGGTCACTGGAGGATATATGCGCGAGATACCGAAAGATCCGGTTACCGGAGAAGCGGATTGGACAGTAACGACCGGTGACGATCCAAACTCAAGTGCCGGTGAGCAGGGTGTGACCAATGTGCACAGCGCAGCTGGTGATGTTTCTTCCGAAGGTACACCCTATAGCGAATGGTGACGTGAATTTCGGATTGCGGATTTCGAGTTCCCTTTTTCCAGGACCGTCTGCAGGTTACACAGCGATCAAACGGCTAGAACAAAATCCGCGATCCGAAATTGGCAATCCGAAATTTTTCAATGGCCAATCCTCTTTCAAAACTAATTCATCCCTGGTATCCGTCAAACGCGATCGGAGTTGAAAAGGGCCTGCTGACCATGGTCCAACTCGACCGCGGTAAGGGCGCCGGCACTCTAAAGCGCGCCGCCACAGTCGCGCTGCCGGAATCTTTGATTCGCCCAAGTTTCGACGAGCCAAATATTGCCGATCCTTCGCAGTTGGCAGCAGCGCTCAGGGAACTGGCGGCCAGCGCCGGTCTTTTACAGCGCAAACGCTGGTCCATCAGTTTGCCGGACGCCTCCAGTCGCAGCCTGATCATGACAATGGAATCAAATCCCGGGACACAGGCCGAACTGCAGGAAGTGCTCACCTGGAAAGTTGAGCGCGGCTTTGGCGTCCCGCTTGAAGAGTTGTCATTCTCGCGCGAGCGGTTACAACCAGACGCGCAGGGAAGAGATCGTTATCTGATGGTGGCCACGCGCGCTGCGGTGCTGGCCGAATATGAAGACGTTCTTCATTTACTAGGCTGGCGCGCGGGTCTGGTACTGCCGCGACACGTGGCTGAAGGTCAGTGGCTCACGTTAAATGGTTCAAGAGAGGACGCCTTATTGCTTAGCTCGTCAGACACTGGCTTTACCGCCGTGGTTTTTCGCGGCAAGCAACCCTTGATCATTCGCACGGTTATCTGCGAGCCGGATGAATATGAAGACGAGTTTTACCGGCTCCTGCTCTTCTATCGCGACAAGCGCGCCGGCGACGGCGATCAAGGTGGCAGCCCGCTTGGCCGGCTCCTGGTGGTTGGCGACGCAATGAGCAAGGAACGAATCAGTAGCATTCTTCGTGACACGCTCGGAGTCGATCTGCGACCACTGGAAGCCGAGGATCTTGGGTTAGAGCTTTCCAGCCCGCAGCTGAGCTTTGATTCAATAGCCGCGCCGGCTGGACTCGCCACTTTGTCCTGGAAGTAGGCAGTTCTGTCCCGGCCGCCGGGCTTGAAACATCTGTGATTTCGGAAACGTAATAGCTTCGCATAACCAGTATGTCAGCATCACCCAACGCCTTTAGTTTTAGCAGCGCCGCCGATCGCGAGTTGGTGGCAACTGCTACGCAAGGTCTTGAAGGCGGTTTCGAAGAACTCGTCCGGCGATATCAGCGACCGATCTCCGCTTACGTTTACCGCATGGTCGGCGACTATGATTGCGCCCTCGATTTGACTCAGGAAATCTTTATTAAGATTTACGCGTCGCTTTCGCGTTACCGGCCGGAGTTTAAGTTTTCCACCTGGATCTACAAGATTGCGCATAACGCCGCCATTGATCATCTGCGCCGTAATGCCGGGCGCGAACGTTCAATAAGCAACGGCACAGAAAGCGAACCGCAACAACTAATAATTGCAAGTAAGGGACTCAGTCCGGAACAACAAAGCGAACGGGAAGAGCGCCGCATAGAGATTGAATCGGTCGTGCGTTTATTGCCGACCGCTTATCGCGAGCTTATTGTCTTGCGCCACTCGCAGGATCTTACTTACGAGGAGATAGTGGAAGTTACCGGTTTACCGCTCGGCACTGTCAAGAATCGCCTTTTTCGCGCGCGCGAAATGATGCGCCAGCAGTTTTTGCTGCGTGGGATTACCGGAGTCTAGTTTCTTAAATTAATGCCTAGCGACAATAACATTTGTCAGAGCGACCAAATCGGCGCCTTCGTTGACGACGAACTTAAGCCCGTCGATCGCTTGATATTTGAAGAGCATGTGCGCGGCTGTGAAGGTTGTGCGGCAGAATTGCGGGCCCATCGCAGCTTCATGTGCGAACTCGATACTGCGCTGGCGAATCGTTTCGACCTGGAAGTGCCGCCGAACTTTGCCAAAGTGGTGGCCGTCCACGCCGAAAATGACATGCGCGGCGTGCGTGATCGGGCTGAACACCGCCGGGCCTTGCGCTACTGCATAATTCTTGGGCTCGTTGCATTTGCGTTGTTAGGGGTCGCATCCAGCCGCGCTGTACTGGTGCGCGGCCAATCATTATTTAAAGCTATATTTGGCATAATAAGTCTCTTCGGAAGGACGATTTACGATGCGATGGCTGGTTTTTCGGTGCTCGCACGAGTGTTCCGGCGCGGGCTTATGGGCAATGCCGGCCTGTCGGATTTAGTTGTGGTGCTGCTCTTTGCTTTTGCTATCGGCCTCCTCACGCTCTTGATATCACGCTACCATCGAACTCGCGTGCTCGACTAAGCGCAGTTCGCATGCACTTATCTACATCAATCGCGGCTGCACCATTTTCTTTGCGATGCTTCGAACCATCGTTGCAAAGGATTTTCTGGTTCTCCGTTTTGCTGATTGCGCTCGCGTGTATGCATCACGCGACTCAAGCCCAGAATTCACCGCCTCCCCAGCCGGCCGATTCCCCCTACAAGTTCGAGGGCGTCTCTGACACGATTGTTTATGCAGTCGGACACTCATTGGAGATTAACGGCACCGTAAAAAACGGTGCGATTGCTTTGGGTGGCGATGTAATTGTTCGCGGAGTGGTTGACGGCGATGTGGCGGCGATTGGTGGTTCAGTGATTCAACTCCAGGGCGCGCGCATCGGTGGTGACGTGATGGTGGTGGGCGGAGCATACCGCCACGCGGATCAAGTTCCGAATCGTGATCCGCAGGCGATGACAATTATGTACGCCGGGTATGAACAGGAACTGCGAAACATAATGCGCAACCCGAAGGATCTGCTGGCGCCCAAATGGTCCGCGGCCTATATCGGCTTTCGGCTGCTCGCCGTGTTGTTCTGGTTCATTGTGTCGCTGGCTCTGACCGCCGCCATGCCGGGAACAATCAGCCGCGGGATCGCACGCCTGCAACTGACCAGTTTGCGAGTCGCAGTAATTGGTTTCATTGGCGCGCTGGTAATCGGCGTGGGTGTGCCATTTGCGCTACGTTATCTGCCGGCGCCGCTCAGCGCCTTGCTCGGACTAATGGCCTTGCTGCTGATTCTGATTGCGGCGCTCTTCGGACGCGTCATGATCTACGCCGCCACCGGCCGTTGGCTGCAACGAAAGTTCTTAAAGGTGGGTAGAAACTCAGAGGCAGTGGCTCTGCTGGCAGGTACGATATTTTGGATTACTCTCTCATCATTACCCTACATTTGGCCTTTTGTAGTTGCCCTCATCCTGGTAACCAGTCTTGGCCTGGCTCTCACCGCGCGCTATAAGGTCGGCTGGCGCCGATCACAAGAAGCCTAGTCACTATTCCCCAAAAGACAGCTAAAATATGGTAGTGACCTAATGTGGTTTTTTTTTAGAAATTAGGGCACTACCAAAAATATTTGTAACGGTTCGCCAGACTTCGGTGTCTGTCTTAATTGGCGAAGACCGGCAAAAAATATCAACGAATCCGAGGTCTCGTGCATCAAAAGCTTTCCTATAGTTTGAGGTATGGGATTTTTGTGCAACTTTTTCGAACATACCGCGTGACTATCCCGGACTATTATGCGTTGGTTTCAGTAGCGGTTCGATCAACATAAGATGAACATTCGTTATGTTTTAAGCGTAACAGACGGAGACAACGCGGGTTTCAATCGCCGATCCACCGGCAATCATTTTCGAAGTAGTCAGCCGCGTTGTTCTCATAAACAAGTTTGGAGGAGTGATGAAGGCGCTTTTTCTTGCATTCGCTTTCTGTCTGGTTTCAATAGTCGCCGGTTCTAGTGCCACGGCACAAACCAGCACGCCGGCCGCTGCTCAGCAGCCGGGCGACCCGGGCATAACTGCCAACGGGGCGATTGGCGAAGTGAAGGTGATCGACGCGGTGGGTCATCAGTTGATTGTCAAGACTGACGCCGGGTCGCTCGTGACCGTCTCGCTTAGCGACAAAACTGTCTACATGCGATTGGCGCCCGGCGAGAAAACGCTGACGAACGCAGCCAAAATTGCGTTCACGGACCTCGGTGAAGGCGATCGCGTTTGGGCCCGTGGCAAGGTGGCCGACGATCACAAATCGGTTCCTGCCGCCGCGCTCATCGTCATGAACAAGGCGGACATAGCCAAAAAGCAGGAAGCCGAACGGGCCGAATGGAAGCGTCGTGGCCTTCTGGGAATCATCACCGCGTTGAAGCCGGAAACGAAGGAGATAACCATCTCCAGCAGGACGCTAACGGGCCAACAGTCGATCAATATCCCTATTTCCGACAAAGTCGAGTTGCGCCGCTATGCTCCCGATTCCATAAAGTTCGCCGACGCCAAGCCGTCTGAGTTTGCAGAACTGAAGGTTGGTGATCAACTGCGCGCCCTCGGTGAACGCAGCGCCGACGCGTTGTCTTTCACGCCCGAGAAAGTTGTCACCGGAACATTTCGAAATGTAGCCGGCACAGTGGCTGCTGTTGATGCTGCCACTGGCGAAGTAAAAATTAATGACCTGCAAACGAAACAACCGCTGACCATTGTTATTAAGCAGGACGCAATTGTGCGCCGCTTTCCATCCGCTGCTGAAATGGGCGGCATGATGACAATGATGGGAAGAGGTGGCGGCCAGGGCCAAGGAGCCCCGGGTGCTGCGCCGGCTGCAGGACAAGGTGCGCTGCCGGGTGCAGGACAAGGTAATCGCCCGACTGGCGCGCAAGGTGGTCCACCTCAAGGTGGCGGACCTGGCGGCGGTCGAATGGGCGGCGGCGGCATGAACGTTCAGGACATGCTGGAACGGTTGCCGACGATCACTATTGCGGAGGTGAAGGTTGGCGACACGATTATTGTGTCAAGCACCAAAGGCGCTGACCCAACGCGTCTAACCGCAATCAGTGTTATTTCCGGAGCTGATACGTTGCTCAACATGATGGCAGCACGACAGCAGGCGGCCGGACAACCATCCACGCCGAATCCGTCCGCTGGTTTGGGCAGCGGTATTCAATTTGGAATAGGCTTACCCTAATTACACTTCGAGTTGGTACATCTACAGGGCCTAATCATGAACGTCTCCAGTAATTTTCTGCGACAGAGTTTTAGCGCGCTACTAATCGTTGTTCTATCGGCCGCAATGGCATTCGCTCAACAGGGGCGGGGCACATTGAGAGGTGTAGTGTCTGATGAACTCGGCGCCACCATCGTCGGCGCCACCATAACCGTTACCGATGCAGCCGGAGTGGAAAAAACCGCGATCACCAACGGCGAAGGTGCCTACACCATCAGTGGTTTGGCTCCAGGCAAATATACGGTGAAGGCGACGGCGCTGGGCTTTGCGATTTCTGACGAAACGTCTGTAGACATCGGGCCCGGGCAGCGAGAATCGCTGGATCTTATTTTGAAGGTCACTATTGAAGAGCAAAAGGTGACGATTGCTGCCGAGCCGCCATTGAGTACTGATTCAACCAGCAACGCCAATCAAACGTTGATCACCGGAAAAGACCTCGATGCATTACCAGATGACCCGGATGAACTAGCGGCAGCGCTACAGGCACTCGCCGGGCCTTCGGTTGGACCAAACGGTGGACAGATATTCGTCGATGGTTTTTCGGGTGGGCGTTTGCCCCCGAAAGAGTCGATTCGCGAAATTCGCATTAATCAAAACCCCTTTGCCGCCGAAAACGATCAACCCTCGGGCAGGATCGACATACTTACGCGGCCCGGTACCGACAAGCTGCGTGGTAGCTTGTCCTTTAGTTTTCAGGACGAGAGTCTCAACTCGCGAAATCCTTTCTCAGCCCGACGCACGCCTTTTCAGGCGCGGCAGTATGGCGGCAATCTTGGCGGTCCGTTAGTTAAGAAGAAAGCCTCGTTTTTTATCGATTTTGATCGCCGTGAGACAGATGACAACGAGCTGGTTACGGCCACGGTTCTGGATGGGAATTTGAACCCGATGCAGCTTGGTTTTGGTGTGGTTGTGCCGCGCCGGAATATTGAGTTCAGCCCGCGCTTGGATTATCAGCTGAACACCAATAACACGCTGATTGCGCGCTACCGCTTCAGTCATTCCAGCACCGACAATAATGGTGTCGGCGGTTTCTCGTTGCCGGAGCGGGCGTACACTTCATCCAATACGCAACACCAGATTCAGATCACAGAAACTGCCGTTCTAAATGCGGCGATGGTCAACGAGACTCGATTTCAATTTAACCGGCAGCGTTCTGAAAGCATTGGTGATATAACGCGACCCACCATCAACGTCAGCAGCTCATTTATCAGCGGCGGTTCGCAAGTGGGCAGGGTGACGAACACCGAGAATCGCTGGGAATTAACAAATTTTCTTGCCTGGCAGCGCGGCAATCACGCCCTGAAGTTTGGTGGACGGTTGCGCGGCGTTTCGATCACCGACATCAACCCCAATAACTTCGGTGGTTCATATACTTTTACCGGTGGTTTGGTCCCGGCGTTAGATGCAAACAACAATCCGATTTTCAACCAGGCGGTGTTCGCCGACAGTCTTGAGCGATATCGCCGCACGCTAGTGTTCAGCGGCGCACCATATAATCTTTCGGTTTTGGAAGTGCGCCGGCGCGGTGGCGGCGCTTCGCAGTTCAACATTGCCACTGGGAATCCGCAGGCGAACGTTTCACAGATAGACGTTGGCGCGTACGCGCAGGATGACTGGCGTGTGCGGCCTAATCTGACTTTCAGCTTCGGCTTGCGTTACGAGAACCAGTCAAACATCAGCAGCAACTTTAACTTTGCGCCGCGCCTTGCCGTGGCCTGGTCACCGGGCGCTGCCAATAGCACAAAGCCGCCGCAAATGGTGATTCGTGCTGGAGGCGGTGTCTTCTATAACCGGTTCGGTGAAGCGCAAACACTTCAGGCTAATCGTTTCAACGGCGTAACTCAGCAGCAGTTCTTCGTTAGCGAAGTGCCGTTGTACAACGCAAGTGGTCAGTTCGTTGACCCGGTCGCATCGCCACTGGATTCGTTTCCCAACATCCCGTCGCCGAGCAGCCTGAGTGCGATACCGCGGACGATCACCTGGCGCGTGGCTGACGATCTCCACGCTCCGGTTCTCTATCTTGCCGGCGGGCAAGTTGAACGCCAACTGCCGTATCGCTTCACGCTGTTCGCGGGCGTATTCAGCATCAATATTCAGCACGTCCTGCGTGCGCGCGACATCAACGCTCCCGTTCCCGGAACGGGCGTTCGTCCTTATGGAAACGTCGGCGACATCTATCAGTATGAATCGAGTGGCCGTTTTAGTCAGAAACAATTATTCATTGGGTTCAACAATCGGTTTAGCCGCACGATAACTTTCTTCTCGAGTTATGTGTTGAGCAAGACCAGCAACGATACCGACGGCGCGAATTCGTTCCCGGCAAACTCGTACGACCTGACGGGCGAGTACGGGCGCGCTACGTTTGACGTAAGGCACCGATTCACTTTCGCTGGAACTATCAATCTGCCTTGGTGGCAGGTGAGTTTGAATCCATTCATCATCGCGAGTTCGGGACGACCTTTCAACATTACGACGGGCCAGGATACGAACGGCGACCGGGTGTTTACTGAGCGCCCCTCGTTCGCGCCCGCGGGCACGAACTGTAGTAGTCCGGCTGCGAATATTGTTTGTACGCCATACGGAAACTTCAATCTGCGTCCAGCGGTGGGTGAAGCATTAATTCCGCGGAACTTTGGCGAAGGGCCCTCATTCCTTTCAGTTAACATGCGCATTAGCAAGACCTGGAACTTTGGAACTATTCATACGGCTTCTGCTGCGAACCGCACCGAAGGGCAACAGCCAGGTGCTGGTGGCGGTCGAGGGGGCGGTGGCGGCGGTAGAGGCGGCGGTGGTGGGGCTGGTATCCCCCAGATTCCTGGTGGAGTCGGCGGCGGTGGCGGTCGTGGTAGTGGTGGCGGTCTCTCCGGTATTGGTGGTCCGCCGAGTGGCGGCGGGGCTGAAGCTAAGCGATACAGCATGCAGTTTTCGCTGAACTTCCAAAACCTTTTGAATCACGTCAATCTCTCGCCTGCAGTCGGCAACTTGTCTTCGCCGTTCTTTGGCCAGAGCCTCTTGCTCAATGGCGGGTTCGGTGGCTTTGGACCAGGCGGTGGTGGCGGCGGCGGCGGCGGTACTGGCGCCGGCAACAGGAAAGTTACGGCTCAAGTTCGTTTCAACTTTTAATAGCTAATCAATGCGGCGCGGTTATTTCGCGTCGCAATAGAATCTCGTCATTCTAAAAAAGGATTACCCCATGAAAAGAATTTTGGCCGTTTCGTTTTCCCTCGTCATGATCGCGCTGGTAGCGGCAATCTCCGCTCAGGCGCAGGCTGAAATTACTTCGAAGTCTGCTAACGGTGGTTCCGCGGCTACGGTTGTCGCGATCACGAGTACGAGTTCACCAACTGATCTTGCGCGCGCAGCTCTTGCGGCGCAGGGTGGTGAAAAGTTCAAGGCGTTAAAGAGCATGGTCCTGCGCGGATCAGTCGATCTCTACGCGCCTAACTCAACTCAATCGATTCCCGGTGGCTTTATCATTGTGGTTGCAGGTGACAAGGTGCGGATGGAAATTGACGCGCGACCGGCGGTAAGTTTTAAGACTATTTACGATGGCCAGCGATCGTATAGTTCGCTGCCAGGCGTCGACTTCCCGCCGGCAAGTAAATTCGGCTTGCCACTGCTGGGCAAATTTGATCAGCCTGGCTATGCCGTGGCCGCAATTCCAGATGAGAAAAAGCTGCGAGGGTTTAGCATTGCAGACGCCGACGGTAACGTAACGAACTTTTACATCGACACCACCACTGGCCGAGTGATTAAGTTTTTGATTCCCTACAATGGCTACAAGTTTGGTACCGAAAACAAGAAGCTGAAGGACATCGATGGTGTGATGATACCGTTTGAGTTTACGCAGCGCTTGGAGATGCCGCAGGGCGCCTTCTTTGCCGAATTCAAAGTGAAGGACGCGAAACTCAATCAGCCCATCGGCGACGATGTGTTTGCGATGCCTAACTAACGTTCAGATCAATTCTCGAAATGAAAGAGGCCGCCTGCATTCAGGCGGCCTCTTTCATTTATTCTCCCTCTCCCTTGGGGGAGGGCAGGGTTGGGAGTTTTAGGCGCTAAATAACCCTCTCCCCTAACCCCTCTCCCAGCGGGAGAGGGGAATAGAAACGCTAAACACTCATGATTTCGTGTTCTTTG
>JBDUCC010000041.1:0-16270 GCA_040003675.1 bacterium
TGCTGCCATTGCTGCTTGCACTCGCCGCGGTGTTAATGCCTGCGGCGCCGGAATGCGAAGCCGTCACAACCGAAGAAGATAAGCGCGATAGGTTCGCAAAGTGGGCCATGTTGTTCGACGCGTTAGCGGTCGTCGCCGGCGTTATTGCGGTAATGTCGGTTGGTTGGGCCTTCCCGTCGTGGGTAAAATTCTTTGAGTTGTTCACCACAGACCGCGCGCTGCTCGTGGTTGCGTTCGCATTGACCGCGCGATTGGCATTGAGTTATCCGCGTTCACTCAAACGCATGACCGGGGCAGCGAATTTGATTGAACATATCCGCCATTCTCGGCGTGAAGCGGTCTGGCTCGGCGCGATCTGGGCGATCATTGGTTTCTTCCTTTCTATCGGGACTAACTCGTGGTTGTTTCGCGTGCTGTTTGATCTGGTTTTCATCTTCCACTCCATGCGCGAGCCTTCACGCGGCGCAATGATTGCAAACGTTGGGTTAGCCGTACTCGCAGGCATCGGCACAACCAACCTTGTTCGAACCATCGCAGGCAACCGGCCGCGTCTTGCCTTTGTCATTACGACTATTTTTCTCATTGCCCTTCTTTTCGAATTGCGTGTCGCGCCACTGAGACTGGAGCGTGGCGCCGTTTATCCCGACGCGATTACCCTGAGAATCAAAGACACACCCATGCGCGGCGGGCTGGTTGAGTTACCTACCGGAGGCCCGGTGCTGCCCCATCTCTACATTCTGCGCGCGGCGGACCATGGGCGGCCGCTGATCAATGCCACTTCCACTTTCGTCCCGCCACATGCATTGGAAATCCAGCACCTTTCGGCGCAGACGCCGATTCCGCCGAGTTTGATGGACGCTCTGGAAAAAGTTCCGACCTCCTATTTGGTTATTCACAACTTGCTGTTGGAGCCGGCGCGTCGCCCCGTTTATGACGACTTTCTCTTTTCAGCCATGTCTGAAGGCCGCTTACGATTTATTCGCCGGTATGGCGAAGGCGATGATTTGTATGCAGTGGTGAAAACGGAACCTGAGGCAGAGAGCGAAGGCTTATCACCGTTGTTTGTTTCTGTTAGAGAATGGGCGGCGCTGATTGAAAACGATCCGCTCAATGTGCTGGGCCAGTATCAGGCGTGGAGCCAGAAACTGGTGCGGTTGCAAATCGCGTCTTACGGAACGCTGCCGCGCTATGCAGACTTCATGATCGATTTGCGCGAGCTCGCGCACGGTGTGATCGCCGGCGCCCAACCTGAGGCGCGGATCACGCAGAACTTTCATCGTTTGGGAGAGCTGTGGGTCAGCCGTCCTGCGTTTGTTGCTGCATATCGCGATCGAACTGATGAAGACTTTGTAGCGCAGGTTTATGCCAACGCCGGAGTGTCGCTTGACGAACCAACTCGAGCTGGGCTTGCAAGTGAACTAAAAGAGAAACGCACGACACGCGCGGACGTGCTGCTAAAGGTGGTTGAAGATTCGCGCTTCGCTGAACGTGAATACAATCGTTCGCTTGTTTTGCTGCACTTCTTCGCTTATCTGCGACGCAATCCTGACGATCCGCCGGACAATAATATGAATGGCTTGCTGCACTGGGTGATCGAAATGAACAAAGGATACGATCCGGCTGCGCTAAGTTACGCGTTTGCCAGTTCGTTCGAGCATCAGCGAATAGTGAAGCAACTTGCTGCTCAATCCGAGATGCCAGCTCCGTCAAAAGCCGCTGTTTCTCCATAGAGACGCGCAGTTCAGAGTCAGAGGCGGGCAGTTCAGAGTCCAGCCTTTAGGCTGCGGTTTTAGCCAACGGATGTGATGCAGGCTAAAGCCTGGACTCTAAACTACTTGAGATCCAATGCACATGAGCGCTAAATCCAAGCTGGGAGTCTTTCTGCGCGAGGCTCAGATCTCTGTGGTGTTCTGTGTTCTCACCGCAGTGATCACCTGGCCGTATGTTAAGTACCTGCGCGACGTCATCCTGGACGAAGGCGATCCTTATCTGGTCTCATGGATAATGTGGTGGGATTACCATCAGACATTTACTCATCCCTTCCAACTTTTTCACGCAAATATTTTCTATCCCTACCCCTACACACTCGCCTTTAGCGAAAACATGTATGGGGTTTCACTACTCTTCTTTCCGCTGTTTGCCCTTGGGATAAGACCGCTTACGGTCCATGCGATCGCGATGTTTGCCGGTTTTGCCCTTTGCGGCTACGGCGCCTTTCGCCTGGCTCGCACTCTGACTGGTTCCAACACTGCCGCCTGGGTTGCCGGCATTGCGTTCGCCTTTGCGCCTTTTCGTTTGGATCAGATGTCGCAGTTGCCTTACTTGTTTACGGTCTGGATACCGCTTTCCCTGGAGGCGTTAGTACTTTTCGTGCGGCAGACGAGTTGGAAACGTGCGATCTGGTTGGGAGTCACTGTTTTCATGTTGGGTTTGTCGAGCCTGACCTGGCTGATCTTGTCTTTTATTCCCATGCTGTTAGCAACGATTGTTCTACTGACTCGTTACGACCGCTGGCGCGAACGCGACTTTTGGTGGCGAGGTCCGCCGGTGCTGGCGGTAGCGGCGGCGGCGTTGCTGCCCTTCATGATTCCTTACTCAATTGTCGCCCGAACTTACGGTTTCACGCGCAGTATTCAGGAAATAAAGGACAACTCGGCCTTGCCAATCCATTGGCTGTCCTTTCACCCGCGACATAAGTTGTGGATGAGAATTGGACCAACGATCACGCCCAATGCGCGGTTCGGACTTTTCCCCGGATTGTTGCCGTTAGTGTTTTCAGCGGCAGCGCTTGTGCTTCGCAGCAAAGACAGAAACCTGGTAGCGGACAGCGGTGAAGACAAGCCAGCCACAGCGAAGCTGAGGTGGGTTTTTTGGTTAGACAGACTTATCGATTTCAGTCTGTTGGCATCCGTCTTCGTGATCTACGCTGAAGGAACAGACTCGTTTGGCGGTTTGTTCAATTATGTCAAATCGGAATTTGTTTTCACCACGCTCACCCTGGCAATCCTCGTGCGGTTTTCTATCGCGTATCCGAATTTCCTGCGAGGAAAAAATGCAAATCTGGTGGAGACTGTGCGCGGATGGGGCGGTGACGCGTTGTGGCTCGGCACACTCTTAACCGCACTGGGATTCTTTTACTCGCTTGGCTGGAACTTTTTCTTCTATCGCGTTTGTTATGACGTGATCCCATTGTTCCGCGCCATGCGCATGCCGACTCGCGGCGCCATGTATGCTTCTCTGGGCCTCGCCATTCTCAGCGGCGTGGGGGTAAAGCGCATTACCGATCTGTTAAGCAAAGGCCGGCCGAATTGGACTCGCCGCACAATCGCTATTGCCATATGTGCACTCCTATTGTTTGAGTTGAACGCGGCCCCGCTCGTGATCATTCGTGGCGATGTTTCTGCTGACGCGGTCTCGCTTCGTCTCAAGGA
The DNA here is from genome assembly GCA_040003675.1 of bacterium. GTDB lineage: Bacteria > Acidobacteriota > Blastocatellia > Pyrinomonadales > Pyrinomonadaceae > PSRF01. Next base: position 3,432 of record JBDUCC010000041.1, read on the forward strand.
AACACCGATGCGTGGGGGTATTGTCATGCTGCCGGTCGGAGGCGGATTCAATCACCATCACGTCTTGCGCGCTGCCGATCACGGCAAGCCACTGATCACCGCCACATCAGGGTTCACGCCGCCGTATGAACTCGAGGTCGAAAACCTAACGAACAGCGGTCCGATAACTTCCGAGTTTCTCGATCTGTTGGAAAAAATTCCCGCCTCCTACGTTGTAGTAATGACTCATCTGGTGCGCCCCGAACGCAAAGCTATTTACGAAAACTTTTTTTCTCGCGCGGTTGCCGGTGGGCGTCTACGATTCGTAAATCGCTTTGACGGGCACGACGATCTTTATGCGGTAGTTAAGACCGAGCCGCAGGCCCAAAGTGAAGCGCCGCTGCCGTTCGCCATCCCGCAACGTGAATGGAGCACCGCCATCGAGGAGGAGCCGCTTCACCTGCTGAGTCACTCATTGGAGTGGACCCGTGCGGTTTACTGCATGTACCTCGCCGCCTTCGGCAGAATGCCGCGTTACCACGAATTCGTCGCGAACATGAAAGAATTAGGTAAGGGAGTGGTTATGGGTGCGGCGGAAGCGGAACCGCCTTTACAGGCGCGGCTCCTGCGCTTGGCGCAGTCGTTCCAACAGCGCGACGAGTTCAAGGCACTCCACGAGAAAGTCTCTGATGAAGAGTTTGTTCAGAAACTGCTTACGAATGCCGGTCTACAAATCCCCGAGGCGGACCGAGCGGCCCTCGTAGCGGCAATGCAAAATCGCAGCGAAGATCGCGCCAGCGTGCTGGTTAACATCGGCACAGACCCGCGCGTGGTGCTGCGCGAGCAGAATCGCGCCTTAGTTCTCGTGTACTTTTTTGCTTATCTGCAACGGAATCCTGATGACCCGCCTGATCTTAATCTCGACGGTTTCCTGCATTGGGTGAAGTTTCTGGAACATCATGGTGCAGCCGACTTGACCACGGCGTTTGCCTCCTCGATTGAGAGAGCGAAGCTCTTGGAGCGCAAACAGCAAAAATAATTGCGTGATGTGAAGTCAGTACCACCTCGCGGTAGGGGTGGGTAATCCATGCACACATCTAACGTCGCAGACCTACCCGCTACCGCGAGGGTGGTACTGACCTCACTGCCCAATCCTGAGCTGATCTGTCCTAGTAATAATTCGGTGGGACTACTATTGCTTTCGCTGCGTAACCCGCCGCCAGAAGCTGGAAGAAAATTTTGGGTCAACAAAGCGTGCAAAAGATTCCCACTGCGGAAAATAATCCTGAAACGCCTCGGCCGACATGCGCGCGTCTTTAGCAGGATACACCGCACCCTGCGCCGCGCGCGTAACATCGTCCAACTTGTCGAGCAGTGTTAGCGTGTCGCGGCCGCGAAAAGGAAAATCAATAGCCAACGTTATACCCGGCCGTGGAAAAGAAAGCATGCCCGGCGATGTAAGTTCGCCAAACACCTTTAACACCGACAGCACCGCCGCGAGCCCTGAGCTCGCGATGAGCCTGAAGATTTCCTGAACAGCTTCATGCGCGGCATACGGAACGACGCATTGATACTGCAAAAATCCGCGCCTACCGTAGATTTGGTTCCAGTTGGCAATGGCATCGAGGGGATAGAAGAACGATTCAAAATCGATTAGCTCATGTTTTGGATGACGCGTTTGCAGTTGATAGTAAACCGAGTTCAGAGCTCTGATCGTTGGGCCGTTCAGAAAGAAGTCAGGCACGGTAAACGGTAAGCGTCGCGCTCGCGGACGCGCGAGTGCGCCACCATTCTCCAGAGTCGCTGCCGAGTTGCCACATATCAAAACACCCCTGCCAAAACGGCCGCGCCGAAACCCACTGTCCAACCATGCGACTGTGTATTCATACTTGCGGTCCGCCGTGATTGCCAGGGCGAGAAATTCATCCAGGTTGCTGAAAGGTATCCGCTCAACGGCTATAGCCGGGCCGGGCATTCGTTTCAACTCAAACTCGGTCCAGGTGATCAATCCGGTCAGTCCCATTCCGGCTATGGTTGCAGCGAACAATTCGGCGTTCTCTTGAGGAGAACAAATCAAACGCTCGCCCGACGAGCGCAGCAACTCGAAACGTTTCACATAGCGTCCGAATGTCCCGGCGCGATGATGGTTCTTTCCGTGGACATCGTGCGCGATTGCGCCGCCAATCGAAACCTGTTTTGTGCCGGGAGTTACCGGTAGGAACCAGTTGTGAGGGACGATGAGCGTCAGGATGTTCGCGAGAGTTGTGCCGGCCTCACAGCGCAGGATGCCCAACTCTTTATCAAAGTCTATGACACCTGCGAGCGCAGCGGTGTCCAGCAAAATACCACCGTTGTTAAGACACGTGTCACCGTAGCTGCGGCCTTGCGCAAAGGGGAGCACAGACGATGCATACTCACTAAAAGGCGGCGTCTCTGCGTCACCTTTGAGCGCTACGACCTTGGCATGTTTTGCGGGAGGATAGCGTCCCCAGGATTCATACCGCTTCGGACTGTCAGTCATATGATGCTGTGCGCGGGCGAAGCCATCACGTTCATAAGAGCGTAGCGGCGACGATCACGGCGACGACCATCGCTCCGACAACGTAACTGGCCGGGTCTTTGACTGTAAACACGATTGGATCGTCATGCATTTTGCCGCGATGCGCCAGCAGCCACACGCGCGTTATCCAATACAGCAGACATGGTCCGACCAACCAGAGGATGGTTGGTCGGCGATAGAGTGAGACGACTTCTTTGCTGTTGATATACAAGACCAGCACGAGCACCGAGAGATAACCGCTGACCGTGCCAAAGTTTTTGAGTAATTCCGTGTCTTCGATTCTATAGTTTCGGCGTGAAGTAAGCGGCGCACTCTCCGGCGTCACTGTGCGCAGCTCAGTGTAACGTTTTACGAAAGCCAGACTCAGAAACAGGAACATCGAGAACGCCAGCAACCACGGCGAAACTGGAATGCCGGTGGCGAAACCGCCCGACAACACGCGCAACGTGTAAAGTCCCGCGAGCACCAGCACATCCACCATCAGTAGTCGCTTGAGATACATTGAGTAGGCAGTGGTCAGGCCGAGGTAGAGAACTAACGCCAACCCAAACGGTTTGGGCAACATGACAAACCCAATCGCGAGGCCTGCGATCAGAAGCAGGGGCACGAGAACCCACACACTTCTTGACGTTATCGCGCCGGCGGCTAATGGTCTATGTTGCTTGCGCGGGTGCATTCGATCCGTTTTCAAATCGAAGACATCGTTGAGCAGGTAAATGCCCGACGCGCACAAGCACCAGGTCACCAGCGCATAAGTCGCACGCACCAGCGAGGTCGTATCGAAGACTTTGTGCGCCATCAACAACGGGACAAACACCAGCAGATTCTTTATCCACTGGTGGACCCGCAGCGCCTTAATTAGTGACACTGGTACACCAGGGGTCGTGGCCATCGGGGCTTCGTTTGCCTCCGTTGAAGAAACAGTTGAAATCGGCTCGCTCAAGCTCATCAGACCTCTTCGTCGCCCTCCATCGCAGTCGCTGCTATTTTGCAGTGCGGTCACTCATGCAGTTTAGAGTCCAAACTTTAGCTTGCCTGGTCCATTGAGAGCGAACCCGCAGCCTAAAGGCTAAACTCTGAACTACTAGCCTCAAAATACACTAGAGCGTTATTCAACCATACGCTTCAGTTGCAGCTGCCTAATCTCAACCGTACCGTCGGTCTCGGGACGAATTTCAATTGTAAACAGCCCGCCTTGCGGCAACTGCAGCACGGCCGGCAAAGGTGAATCGAGCAGCATTCTACCAGCTTCGCCGCGCGCGTCATTGGCGCCAGGCAAAAACTTGAAGATGCGTACCCGCAACGACGCTGTTTGTCCATCCACTTGAACGTGCCACCGGCCAGGCGGCACATTCAGATTGGCGATCTTCGCCGGCGCCGTGCGCGTGGCAGAAACGACCAGCTCGTTAGCCGTATTCAGAAAGGCAACCGTGGGATCGCTTTCATTCAAGAGGAACGCTGGAATAGTAATTTGACTATCCAGTTGGCGGACACCGATGCGTTCGCTGTATCTCCGAACCCAAATTCGCGACACGATCTTTTGTGGCGCGTTGGCCTCGAAACGGACCAGGGTGTAATCGCGAAAGAAGCGCGGGTCCTCCTGCATCTGCCGTCCACTTAAGAAGTATCCGCGATCGTTGCCGGTGGGGAGAAGAAAGACAACCAAGTCGGGCTGCCGGTTAAGAACATACTGACCATCGCCGAGTTCATGCGCGATGGGGCCTTGTCCAACGCCGGGCGGCGGATGACGTGGCAGGTAGTAGTCGTTAAGTCCCAGCATATCGATCGCCGGGAGTTCGGACCAATAGGGCAAGCAACCCGCAGGGTCGACCGCCATCAACGCCTGTTGTTTGCCGAACGCCTGCTTCAGGAGAAGGCCGACGGCGCGGCCGTCCCACTCCCAACGCTCCGAAATGGCGCGCAGGTTTTCACTATCACGTCCCTGAAGAAAAATGAAAAGCCCCAAAAGCAGCGCGAGCACTCCACTCATCGCAAACAACTGAGCTCGCCGCGCGTGGCTCGCGATCCATTCGGCGCCAATGGCGGCCATCAGGGTGAGCAATAGGATCAGCGGCACGAAATGCCGCCACGCCGGGAAGATGTCGCCGCCGATAAGGATGACGTAAGCGGTCCACGCCAATAGCATAGCGCTTAGCAAGATCATTCTTGCGCGCATAAGTTTGTTCGAAAACAAAACCCAAAAAGCCGCCACGGCTACGACGATCAGCGGCGCAATTGGCAACGCGCCCGAGCGAATGTAATGCCAGCCATCGAACGCATGTTTCAGGGATGGAGTGAATTTAACCAGAGCTGTATTGGGCACCCACTCGCCGTAGTAGGCGCGGCGGAAAAGTATCTGGAGCAGCGTAAATAAAAGGGGAAGCGCTGCGAGGATGAATGCTTTGCGCCAGGCTGGGTGCTTTGCACCACCGACGATGATGATTACGGCCACCGCGGTTATCGTGAATAACGCACCATCGAGCCGGGTAATACAGAGTAATGCCAACAGAAAACCGGGTAACAATAGCGACTTCGTTCGGACTTCGCTTATCTCGAGGTGCCGGTAACAGAGCACTACGGCCCAGGCCAGCAACCCTGCGACCAGCGGCTGCTCCATACCGCCAATCGCCCAAACAGCTATCGGCGCAGCAAGCGGCAGAAACATAAGCGCCGCCAAGATCGGCAGTGCTGTTTTGAAAGTTTGCGGCCGGTGAGCGTAAACGATGGCGGCGATCGCTGCGCCGATACCTGCGAATCCGAGCAGACGTGCGGCGGTGATCAAATCAATGCCGGTGAGGCCGAGCGCGGCACAGCATAAGACCCATAGGAGATTCGAATAGCCCTCAACCCTTTCGCCCGGGTTCCATGTCAGTCCGTGTCCTGCAAGCAGTCGCTGCGAGTAGCGCAATGAAATCAAAGCGTCGTCAGCAATGAACGGCAGGAAATGGTTAGCGTTAATTGCGAGTATGGCAAGTGCAATAACTACAACTACCAAGGTAACAGGAATATTGATTCTATTAATCGGCATTCCAGACTTGTTTTGCACAAAGTATCGCTCGAGTCTTAAGTGTTTTGCTTGCGGCTCTGCCGCGTTCCGTGCGGAAAGCCTATGGCTTACCGGAGAATGGTATTTTGTCCGAGGCTATGCCTCAGTTCGTGCCATGGCAGTTCATGGGTTCCGGGCGGAGGCCGAGCCTCAAGGAAAAAAGAGCCGTTGCCCGGTAAGCCATAGGCTTACCGCGCGGAAAGCGACGGAGCCGCCTGTGCCTGTCGTACATTACCAGTTTACCCGCAATGTCGTCCGCAGCGGCTTGGAGCCTTTCGCTGCAAACCAGGCGACGCCCTCCTGGACCATGTCGACCTCGAGCACGTAGCTGCCGGCTTCGACCGGCGCGGTCACCGTCAGCGGAACTTCAATTTCTTCGCCGGGAGCGAGATCGTAAAGCAGCACGCTTCTGCCGTCGTCGTTGACAACGGCCACATTGTTTTCGCGCAGCCAATGGTTTCCTACCAAAAGTCTTAAGTTGCCACTGCTGTCCGCCAATGCCGGCCAAACGCCACCCCCCGCGTTCCGCACCTTCAGATAGATTGTTTCTTTCAAACCGGCCCGGAGGTGATCCGGCAACGGCTGGGCCCAACCGATTTCAGCGCGCATATTTTCACCGGCCAGTGGCGCGCTGGTCGCGGTAAGTGTGATCTGTTTCCCGGATTCTGCTTCATTCGGACGCAACACTTCGATGAGCGCCATGTGAATGCGTGTGTGATCGGAATAATACGGCATCACCAATGGAACGATTTTCCCGGTTGATAGTCCCGAATTTTTTATACTTTCGATCGCGTTCCGAAAGTGTTCGACATAGCACAGGGAATACATCTTTCTGTCGCCAAGCTCGGCCACCGCGCGCGCAAATCTTGCTTTAGATTCTGTCGTGCCGAAATATTCAGGCATATAAAGGCACATTGCCGGCACATCGGGTTTGAGTTGCACCTCAATTCCACTTTCGAGAGCGCTCGATTCCGCCCATGCGCCGACAGGCGAAATAAGCGGCTTCTCTCGGGAGGTGAGAAAAGACTGGAGCGAGTAGTCCCGGAAGAAGTATTTCGAATCATTCAGGAATGCCCGCGGCTTGTCGAAGAAGGTTGGCCGCGACGCCCATTCGAAGCGGTAAACATACATACAAGCAACAGCGGCCTGCATCAGCAGGACGGCCCACAAGGCCACAGCGGCGACTCGCCTGAAAATTTGTAAACGGTCAACCGCCTGCGCACGTTGAAAAAGCTGCGCGGCGAGGACGAGAACGATCACGCCACCCATTAACTCCAGGTAGGTAGCATAGCGCAGCATGCCGGACAGCGTGCTCCACAGCATTGCCCCGAGTATGACGATGAAGCACAACGGTCGCAGACTGCTCTCGGTAAGCTGCGAACTCGTATATTGGGACCGCGGGCGTCTCGCCCGCCCGGCTACGTTACCATCCATCGTTGAGTGGTCGGATTGTTCGCGCTTCGCGCTCATTGCGGGCGGGACGCCCGCGGTCCCAGTGTTAAGTTTGAATTTCAGCGCCAACCCAACCAACGCGGCGATAAAGCCAATAGAAATCCTACCTGCGTGTGGCCCGAGATTTCCGGCAGTATGTTCGATCTTGAAAGGCAACAACACCGGCCACAGCAAAACCTCCCACCACTTCATCTGCAGCCAGCGCGGATCGTCCACCACCGGCCCCCAGCGCACGCCGGGATCGTTGGTGGGCCAAAACGGTGAAGTGAATAGTTTGTTGAAAAGCGGAAAAACCGGATTGCCCGTTTGCCAGTAGATGTAAAGCGTATAAGGAATGAGTGGTAACAGAAACGCGCAGGCAATTAGCAGAAACTTTCTAACCAGTTGTTGCCGCGAGGCCGCACGGCTAGTGTTGTATGCGTACACGAGAAAGATCGGCGCGGCGAAAGCGAGACTGGTTAACTTGAATGCCGCACTTGCTCCAAGGAAAACCGCAATCCTAATTGCGTCGCGGGTGTTGCTTTTTTCATCCGCGCACAAAGCTATCCGAGTCGCTTCCAGCAGCAAGGGAAGCGCCAGCAGGTCAACCATGTAGTTGTTAACAATAAATAGCAGATGCTCGGTCAGCACCAGCAACAGCACGCCCGCGCAGGCAAGCCAAAGGTTTTTAACGTACGGCCGCAGAAACTTCAGTAGCAGAGTTGCCACCCAGACCACGACCAGGTAATTGATGATGGTGCCCAGACGATAACCCAGCAGGTGGCGGGAAATTCCGGTAACCATGTCCGGCGCCGGATTAAAAGGGAAGCGAGTTGGGAAAAAATCAGCGCCGGTGAACGGCAATCCGCGCAAAGCACGTTCGGAGTTGATCAGGCGGTAGTCGAGCACGTCGAACGACGTGTCGGGAAATGCCGCGCGCATCGCGTAGATCAAAAACAACGGCAGCGCCACAACCAACCAAAAGTGACGCGGAATGGTTTGTTCCGAACGATCTTTCGTCAGCAGGTGAACGCCCCAGATAATAAGGGAAAACAGGCAGGTAAGAATCCACGCCGGCGTGCTGTAGTTGACAATCCAGAACCACTGTCTTACGAAAGCTGTGATGTATAGAAGAAGGACTACATCACCAATTTCCAGTTTGCGTGGAAACGATTTCAACTTCTGCGAGAGCAGAGGGCGAAAGGTTTCTGATGACATTACTGGTCTGGTTCTCTCTGGAGGCCGGGCCGATGAACCTGAAGGACGCGCTGGCGGAACAAGATATGATAAAGTCCGCGTCGCCTGCAACAAGCGCTTACTGGGACCGCGGGCGTCTCTCCCGCATGGCTACGCTACCACCGGTCGTTGAGGGAAAACTGCTCGCAGTTCGCGCTCGCGGCGGGCGAGACGCCCGCGGTCCAAGTGAAGAGCTTCATTAGAAAATTCAAATGAGTCGCAACGAATCGAATAATTCTGAGTTTTCTGCAAACGACTATCCGGCCTGCCTATCCATTGTTGTGCCTGTTTTTAATGAGGAATCCACGTTGGAAGAGGTGGTAGGCAAGTTGCTGAGGGTACCTTGTCTCCTTGAAATCGTAATCGTGGATGACAGTTCAACTGATGGTACCGGCGAGGTTGCGCGCCGTCTTTCCCAGCTCCATTCGCAGGTGCGCCTCGTTCGTCATCAGCGCAACTCCGGAAAGACGATGGCACTCAAGACTGGATTCGCATTAACTTCCGGGGACGTGGTGATTGTGCAGGACGCCGACCTCGAATATGACCCAACCGACATCTACGGGGTGATCCGTCCGATTCTCGAAGGCCATGCTGACGTGGTTTTTGGTTCGCGGTTCCTCGTCCGCCGGGCCGCGCGCGTTCTGTATTTTTATCACTTCCTCGCGAATAAGTTTCTGACCTTTCTTTCAAACGCGCTTACGAACCTGAACATGACGGACGTCGAAACTGGTTACAAGGCTTTTCGCGGCGACATTATCCGCAGCATGATCATAGTTTCGAGTGGCTTTGGTTTTGAGGTTGAGGTCGCTGCGAAAATTGCGAAGTTGAAAGTCGCGATTTACGAAGTGCCGATCAGCTATTACGGCCGCACCTATGCCGAAGGTAAGAAAGTTTTTTTCAAGGACGGTCTGATCGCGCTTTGGTTCGTGATTCGTTTCAATCTTTTTTGCAGCCTGCGCTCTTCATTTCGCGAATTGCCGGAATTGAAACCGCAGCCCAACCGTGGCACTGCCACACCCGTTAAAGCTCCGGAGCTGGCGGAATGAGCGCGCTCAATCCTGATCAGGAAAAACCAGCAGATAGCGTCCCCTCTCTCACGACCGCGAACAACAACTTCGAGTATACCGGCCGCGAACTGGAAGCGATGGACGAGGCGTCCAATTATCATCGCTGGATTATCCGTATGTTTGCGCCTTATCTCGGACGCCATATTGTGGAAGTTGGCGCCGGACTCGCTTCCTTTTCGGAGCTCATCCTCGAGCATCACAAGTGTGAAACTCTTTCGCTCGTCGAGCCGTCCGCAGAAATGTATAAACAGTTGCAGGTTAAGGCGGCATCATTAAGCGATAGCACGAGTGGGCTCGTGGTCCACACGTACAATGCCGACTTCGTAGCGGCTGCACCGTTCATCAAGAAGAGGCAGTCGCCGGATTCGATTATTTACGTCAATGTTCTGGAACACATTGCCGATGACAAACTGGAACTGACGACGGTTCAGCAAACGTTGACGGCAGGCGGCCGCGTGTTTGTGTTTGTACCGGCGTTGCCGTGGCTATACGGTGCTTTCGACGAGCGGGTTGGCCATTTGCGTCGTTACACGAAACGCGGTCTCGAGGAAAAACTGCAACAAGCTGGATTCAAAACCTTACTGTCATCTTATTTTGATGTCGCAGGTATCGCTCCGTGGTGGATCAAATACTGCCTCTTGAAATCCGTTACGATGGAGCCGGGCAGCGTAAGGTTTTATGATCGCTTTGTCGTGCCCGCTGTCAGCCGGTTGGAGTCTGTTGTTCACCCACCGCTGGGAAAGAACCTAATCGTCGTAGCAGAGAAGCTTGAGACGCGATAGAAAGAGCGGGGGCAAGCCCGCCTTCCTGACCTTGAGACTGTTTGATTGAGAGATGTCTCGGGCGTTGAATGGCTTTCATTGTTCAGTTAGGTCCCAGGTTGGGAGTCTCGTGGTCAGGAAGGCGAGCTTGCCCCCGCTCTTAGTAACAAAGGGCATTTCACCCGGCGCCGTCGATGAGTTTTTCCACGACCGTCTGCCAGGAGAGATTCATCGCGGTTAATTTCTCTTTTCCGCGCTCACCCATCGTGCGCGCGCGCGTTCGATCATCGTAGAGCGAATCGAGCGCCTCGGCGATTGCCCGCGGCTCTGGTGGGACCACGAAGCCTTCTTTCTTGTCTTCGATAAACTCGGTTGCGCCGCCACCGTCGCTCGCTACCACTAGAGGTTTTGCCGAAAGCATACCCTCGAGAGTGACATAGCCGTAGTCCTCATCGAAGGGCAGATAGCAAACGCCGAGGGCATTGGCATACAACTCGAGCATTTTTGATTCCTCGACAAACCCGCGCAGACACACACGATCACCAACCTGGTGCTTCTTAATCAAATTCTCATAGTGTTTTGGATCCCGTGACCCACCGGCAAGGACTACCTTAACTGGAGTTTTCAAAAACTGCGCCGCCTCGATCAAGAGTTCCTGGCGCTTCTGCGGCTCGAGCCGGCTGGGATAAAAAATGTAATCGCCCTGTTCGCCTGTCTGCAAATTCGCAGCCCGGGGCGGTGGATGATAGAGCGGCTCGCTTTCGATGTTGTTGTATCGACGAAGCCGCTCGGCAACAGTTTTCGAATTTGCGAATACTTTTTGTGCCGCGGGGATCAGTCGATTATCAGACTGGCGGATCCACTCGCGCACCTGCGCTCCGTCTGGGTAGGACGAAAGATCGTCAAACCGGGTATCCCAGAGATTATAGGCGGCGCGGTGTTGATGCATTATCCAGAGCACCTTGCGGGAATGCGCCACGAGGTAAGCAGGAAATTTCATGCCGATGACCAGGTCCACCGGCTTCCCGTTGGCTTCGCTCAAGTCGAGCAGCCGCCAGGCCAGTGCGCCGCGCATGATCTCTGAGGGCGGATACCACTTGAAGGGCAACGCCACGACTTCCGCGTTGTAGCCGGCCTGTGTAAACGCAAGCCGCAGCCCTTCGACGTGCGATTCGGCGCCCCCGGTGGTGAAGGGGACTTGGGTGGTGCAGATTAGGACGTTGCGGATCATTGTGCGTCGGAAGTCAATCAGAAGTCGGAAGTCAGAGTCGGAGATCAGAAGTCAGAAGTGAGTTTCGATTTCTGACCTCTGATCTCTGACCTCTGCACTATGATGTTGCAGACGGCTACCGACAATTCCCGGTCGTCGCGCATCTCGTCCTCCACTGGTCGCGGTTGCCAGGTGCGGTCGGCGCGAAACTCAAGTTCAAACACGCTGGAACCACTCAAGGTTTCGAGCACCGGTACGCGCAACTCAAACCAGCCATTACGCCAGAATGAAAAGGCACAAAGTTTGACGCTGTTCAGAAGCAACTCGAGTGTGAGCGGACGTTCGTCGAGATCTGGCATATGGGTGGTAATGTCCATTCGTATTTCAGAAAGACTTGCTGCAGGGAAATTGATGGAAGCTCGCCGACCCATCCAGCGCGCAATCGGTGGCAGCATGTTTGGTTCGAACCAGCCGTCGTCAAAGGTGACAGCGCTATTGCGATCGAGGCACACCGGTTTTTCTTCCGGATCTGGAACCGTGGAAAAAAGCCCGCGGCGGTCGCGATGTTCATTATTGAAAGCACCAAGCGTGGCGTCGGAGGCTTTAATAAAAACATACAGACCGCTTTTCGGAAGCCGTAGGTTAAGATCCGACACCTTCGCAAAGACGTAACCCATCGCCATATCAAAGGCGCGCCGCTCTTTAAAGGAGAGTCCGCGGAGGTAGTCGATGAAATCGTCTTCGAAATTCCACCCGTAATCATCGGCTTGCTTCAAGAACTCCTCACTACTGAGACATAGCGTAAAGCGCGGCTCCCAGGCGACGTGCCGGAAGGACTTTTGAAATCGCGCCGCATGCTCCTGTTCTTCTTCCAGGCCCACGTGGCCATCGATGTCGATGAAGCGACGCAGTTCTTCAGCCGTCATTTCGTCATAGTGCTTCTGCGTCGATCGGTCGGTGCACTCAATCCCGTGCAACGTCACACCGTCCGGCCGCAGTACTCGTTTTACTTCTGCCAGCATTGCGTCTTTTTCTTCAGCTTCGATGTGGCCCATCACATCAAGGCTGACGACGTAGTCGAAGCTCGCATCCGCGAATGGCAAACTCGAGAGTCGCGCACTAAAAGTAGCATCGTATCCGTTACGCAACGCTGCCATGGCGCATTCAGCGGAAAGATCGACGCCGGTTAGTGTGACGCCCTTGCGCTTTAATAAGGCGAGCATGCCCGCGCCGCAACCGAGGTCGAGTACATCCGACTGCGCGCGCACGTTGTCGAAAACCCACATCGTGCGTGCAAAGCGAATGTCGAAGCGATCGATTGCTTTGAAGTAGCGAGCGTCGAGCACTTCATCCGAAGCGAACTTGGTGCGATAAAACTCGGCTAAGTCCTCAATGCCGGCCCGCTCATATAAAGTATGTTTCGGCATAAAATTCGGCTGGAACTCAATATGAGTAATGAGTGATGCGTCAAGAAGTTCAGAGTCCAAGCTTTAGCTTGCTTCTTACAAGCGAAAGAGCAACCTGAAGGTTGTACTCTGAACTTCTTGGC
>JBDUCC010000210.1:0-4786 GCA_040003675.1 bacterium
ACGAGGTGAAGATTACGATCACTGACAGTGCCGGTGTGGTGGTGCGCGATTTGACAGGACCAAAGGAAGCGGGCCTGAGCCGCGTCGTTTGGGACCTGCGCCGCAATTCACCGGCGCCACCCCCCGAAGGCGCGGCCGGCGGTGGCGGCGGAGGTGGTGGATTTTTTGGCCAGTCACGTGGGCCACGCATCCAGCCCGGTACCTACACAATCAAGATCGCAGCAGCCGAGAAGACGGCGAGTGGAACGGTGGTTGTCCAGGAAGATCCGCGCATACAGATTGTGGAGGCGGATCGCGGCAAGTTGAGTGAAGCAATCATGCGAGTTTACGCGCTGCAAAAATCTGCCGATGGCGCGCGCAAGACTATGCGTAGTTTGAGCGCGCAGATCACCGCGCTGCAAACCTCCTTGAAAGATACTTCGGAAGTTCCGAAACAAACGACTGACTCGATCCAGAAGCTGTTGGACCAGTTGAACCAGATCCAGAAAAAATTGGTCACTGCTCCTGATACTACCGGCAGCGCGGGACCTGCTCTTCCCGACGAGCCGCGTCCACTGTTAGGTCTGATTAACGGTGTCGCCGGCGGGCTCGACAGCTACACGGCCGCGCCTACTGCCGATGAAATGGTACGCATCGACGATCTGGCGAAGCAGCTTAACGAACTGATTGCTGAATTGAATAAGTTTGTTGAGACAGACGTGGCGAACTTGAACAAGCAGCTACGCGAAGGTGGATTGCAATTCCTGAATCCCGGCAAGCGCCTCGAGCCGCCGCAGCCGTAAGCACAGAGAGGACGACGGCCTTGTACTTACGGGGCCGTCTTTCTTATTGAATATGCCGACTGAAAAAGTCTATGACTTGAGGCCAGTATGGATATGTCTTTACGACAAAACCAGCGAGTTCCATTGTTGTCTTTGCGGCGTTGAGTTTTGTGAGGATGCGGGTCCAAGCCCCATCTTTCACAGTCGCATTTGGGTTCGCGAGCGCTACTTGCTGGGCTATCTCCAAGTCTCGTAGGACATCATCTTTATCCGGGAAGTCCTCGCCCCTAACAGCTGTGATTAACTTTTCAAGGGCGGGCAGAATTTCACTTATAGGCTCATTTGTATTTATTTTCTGGACACCACCAGGACCTACGTGGACACCACCTGTTACCGAACCGATATGCGTATGGTAGGTATCTCCAGTTCCCGATTTTGGTTTACCTAAAGATTGAATTGCTTCGATGCCTCGTCTAGTAATGAAGAGATAGGCTTCGACATCAGCCGGCCAATCAACATAATCTAGTTCTTTAAGCCCCTTACAAAACCCGTCTAGTTCTTGCCAGCCCATCCCAAGCTCTGATTCAAGCTGATGCACGAACACAGGCTTCGCCGTGTTCTGTTCACTTAAGTCATAAATCTTTTTTAGGACACAAGTTTCTTTTTCTGAATAGGATTGTTGCACAGCATCTATTCCTCTTATAGTAATCCGAATACACGGCACTCTACACTCATTGGTAACTAAGTCCTTGCTTAGAAGGTAATCTACTGCCGCCCTTGTTTCATCGCTTGAAAATCCGAGTTCCGATTTAACTTTCCAATAATCCACTTCAGGGTGTAAGCCGCCCTCAGAAAGTTCATAAAGCTTTTCCAGATATCGCCGTGCCAATTCTTGTAACGTGTTTCCCATGGGCCAGAGGATAGCTGAATTCTAAAACCGAGGCCACGCCTCCAGCTTAAGCTGTCACGTCTTAGGTTTCTTCTTGCTGAGGCGTGTGAACGCTGAAAAAGCAATACGAAAAGTAGCCCCCGGTTAATAAAGCAACTACCTAAACCTCAAAAAGTTTTCTCGGAAAGCACGTCTAGGCTCTTATGAAGTTCCGGCCTAAGAGTAGGTATGAATGGAGACTCAATGTTTTAGTCTGTTCTTTGCTCGATAGGGGTTGAGATGGCTCATCAGAGTCATCAACAGCTTTCTCCCCTGAGCCTTTCTGAGTCTTATTAGGCCATGCTTCATCAAGCTCTTTCGCACGCTCCATAAGATCGTTTTCCATGTCGAGTCCAAAGTGTTTGTCTTGGGAATGGAGAACATTCAACATTATGAAGTGAGCATAACTAACGATTTTCGTTGCCTCTTCTCTTTGTGGGCCAGCAAAGAAGTATGTGTCTGCCTCCCCTAGCGGCTTCAATCTCGAAAAAATAGCGCCCATCGTCGTGTGTGTTTGCATGGTGGGAAGGAAGTAACACTGGTGATACAAATCGGCGATTAGGCTATTTGCCGCTTTTCCCATAGCTTCAATACTCAACTTCGTCCATGACATCTGGGGCCTTATGGTTCCACATTTCTTGCAGATAGTTTCCATGTAATCCTCCTTTACCTCGTCATACTCTCGCAGAATCTCGGCAACTACATCTGGCGCGCGAATTAGACCTGGAGGAGAGAATTCGGAGGCTTGAAACTTGGAGCAATGGCTCTATGAGGCAAAAGTTAATTCACGACGTTTTGGCACGACTGGAAAATGATCTACCTTTTCCGGCGGCGAATGTCTGCGGCCATGTTGGCCCAACTATCACGTGGCCCAATGGCAAGGTGGACGATAGTTATCCTGGGCACGATTGTGATCGACCAAGGTTGCGAATTTCCGTTTCTTACGATGGCGATCCCCACAGTCAAGCCGTAATTATCGAGGACTACCAAGAGCGACTAGCCGATCAAAAGGCGAAACCGGTTGAGCTTCGCCACCCACCCGCACTGATGTTGGACTGGTTGCGACAAGACCTGGCGGAATTTGGGATTGTGATTTTGCCGGAAACCCTCGCGTCTCTGACGGCCCTTCGTCGCGAAGCTGAGGCTGAAGCAGGCGGTGGGGCGTGAACTCTTCCCGGGAGGGCGGAATGACTACCTTGCTTGATTCAACTATCGAACCCGCACGACCCTTCGAGGGACTCCCAGCTTTTTGCATATCCAAGTCGAAAGACTCATACTATACACCCTCAGGGTATCTCTCCAAGAATGCAACTCAGGTAGGAATTGGTTGACTTGTTTGACAGCGCTTGCGTTCAAGGCTTATAACCTTGGTCCACACACGTTTAGTCACTGCAAATATCGAAGTGAAAAAACTTTATCGACAAACCTCTCGTCCTCGCGCACCAATAGCGCGAGCGCTGTCGTGTGCGTTGCTCATCGGCATTACTTACGCAGCAACGTTGGGCTCAGTACACAGCCACGGAAATGTTTCACCGCAGCTTCATTCGAACGACGCGGCAGGCGGCGTAGACTGGGCTAATTTTTCATCCGAGACCTCGGCTCATGCCCACTCTCACAGCCATGAGTGCCTTATCTGTCTGCTTCAGCTACAACTCTTCAATGGCGCTCTGCGCAAAGTGCCTTCCACGCCTGAGCCTCAGTCGGACCAACTTGGGTTTGCACTGTCGAACCTTGCGCCTTACTTTTCGGTTGCCCATAGTTCCCAGCGCGGTCGCGCACCACCCCTCGCCGATCTGATCTAACTAAACCCGTCATCCAACTATCAAAATAACGCTCGTCGCTCCATTTATTCTGGTGAGCGTTTGTGGCGGGTGCCTGACTTCGTCATTTCGCGGCAACTTCCCAGAGAGGCAAGTAGGATGTTTCAGAGAAGAGTTCTAATACTAGCGTGCGCGACAACTCTTATGCTGTGCGCAAGCGCGTTCGCGCAGACGCGAATCAGCACCGTGCCAGATTCAATCAAGAATCCAACCGGGGTGCCCGTGCCTGGTGCGAAGGTAACGGTTACCGAGCCGCCAGCCACCGATAATCTCGTTGCGATATTCCCAGCTAGGCAGCAAGCACTACCAACTCCAGCGAAGCGAATTTCAATTTCCGACGCGGTGTCGATTTTCTTGCAGCAAAATCTGCAGTTGGTGGCAGCCCGCTACGACATCGATTTGGCTGATGCTGAAAAACTCACTGCTCGGCTCCGTCCCAACCCGCAGCTAACCGTCGGCACGGCGGATCTGCCGCTTGGTTTCAGTGGACCTTTGATTAAGGAGCAGACCTACTCGTACGGCATTAGTGAAACGTTTGAATTGGGTGGCAAGCGCAGCAAACGAATCGCCGAGGCCAACGCGAATTCTGATCTGGCCAGGGCCGGCTTTCAAATTGTTCTGTGGCAGTTGACGAATGACGTGAAGAAGAAATTCTACGCCGTGCTTCTGGCCGAATCGCTGCTTAATCTGGCAAGAGAGAACCAGAAGACATTTGCGGAAATCGTCACGCACACGACCGAGGTTTTCAAGCTTGGCGAGATATCAGGATTGGATCTGCAGCGGCTCGAGGTTGAAAAATTCAAGTTTGATACTGACGTGGCCAATTCAGAGAGGGACTACGAAGTCGCCCTGCGTGATTTGCGTTTCACACTGGGCGGAGATTATCGAGCTATGGATATCGATGTCGCCGGTACGATTGATTATTATCAGCCTTACGATTTTTCACTTGCCGACCTGCGTGACAAAGCGTTGGCGGCTCGGCCTGACTTAAAGGCCGCGCAAGTCGGTGAGCATGCCGCCAATGCAACCATCCGCTTGCAAGACGCTAAGCGCATCCCTGATCTCAATTTAGGTGCGGGCGTCGCCCAAGCTCCGCTGGGCACTAACACCCTCACTTTCAACGCTGCCATTACGCTTCCCTGGTTTGATAGGAATCAGGGTGAGCGGGCGAAGGCGGTCATCCAGAAACAGAAGGCGCAAAACGAACAGCAGTTTCTTGCCAATCAAGTGCTGAGCGATGTGGACAAGGCACTCGTTGCCTTCAATATACAGAAGCG
>JBDUCC010000042.1:0-16153 GCA_040003675.1 bacterium
CTGTTGCGCGACTCGTTAATGACCGGCGCGAAGTATGGCATCTATGATCTGGAGTGGATCATTAACGCGTTAGCGATAGATGAAGAGAGCGATCGCATATACGTAGCGGCACGCGGCCTCTATGCCGTCGAAGAATATTTGCAGGCCCGCTACTACATGTTTCGACAGGTTTACTTTCATCGCGCGCTGCGATCTGCCGAGGCGGTGCTTCGTTCAATTCTGCGGCGTGCGCTGGCGTTACTGGAAAACGATCAGCCTGTTTGGCATGCGGCCGGGACAGCCTTTGAAAAGGTGTTGCGGAAGAAGCCACTAACAATATCCGAACATCTGGAGGTCGATGATTCAGACGTAATATTTCACGTAAAGCAGTGGCAACGCTCTGATGATGAGGTACTTGCCGACCTTAGCCGGCGCTTCGTTGGCCGGCGACTCTTCAAAGCCATCGATCTTGACATGCCGCTCGCTGAACGCCCCACTTTTTTGACGGCCGCACGCGCTTGTGTTGCGAAAGCAGGCTATAATCCTGAGTATTACTTCATCGAAGATCGCGCCAGCGACGTTCCCTATTACAACTACTACACACCACAGGATGAGGAACCGAAGAGCCGTATCTACGTCGAAGACGGTTACGCCCGACCCCGCATCCGCGAGATTAGTGAAGTAAGCGAAGTAGTGCGCGGACTGCAACGCGGCTATGAGTTGCATCGCGTCTGTTTCCCCGCGGAAGTGAAAGAAGAAGTCTACCGGCTCTATCACGAGGTGACGCCGAAACAACGTTCGGCTGTTACTAGTCAGGCAAACGGAGATTAACCAGGATGGCCAGAATAGCGGACGTGAATCTCGAGCAGGTGGATCGTTATGTGAAGGACGTGCTCGACGCGCAGCAGAAAACATGGGGCGCGCCGTTGCTCAATCACCTCCTGTACGCAAGACGTCTTTCAATTTTTCGCGGCGCCCGCGCAATGTGGAGCGGCATTGAATCCTCGGGACTGATTGATGCACGCCTGCGAGGATTGATTAATCGCCGCGTCGCATCAATCAATGGCTGCGAGTTTTGACAGGACATAAATGCTGCCGTGAGCAGCCGACTGGGAGTCTCGGACGAAAAGATTGAAGCCCTGGCGAGTTACGCAACCAGCGAGCTTTACGATGCAGGCGAGCGCGTAGCCCTCGAGTATGCCGACTGCATGACAATAACCGGCCGTGATGTCAGCGACGATCTTTTTGCGCGTCTGAAAAAGCACTACAGCGATGACGCGATTGTGGAACTGACCGCAACAATTGCCTGGGAAAACTCGTCGAGCAAATTCAATCGCGCTCTGCGTGTGCCGTCGCAGCACTTATGGAAAGAATGCTAGCCAACCTTGAGATCCTACATAGTTAGATTGTCAAACTGTTATTTCATCCCCCGCTTTAATTGAATGTTTTCCACCTCAAACCACCATTCGCGCTTGGTCGTGCCCTGTGACTTTGCGCTAATTCTCGTTTTGGCGGCCCTACTTCCTTTAGCGAATCCTTCCAGCACTGACGCGCAAACTTCGAGGCGCCGTCGGATAATCGCGGTGCTCGACTTTGGCGAAACTACCTTCGCGCGCGACGCAGCGGACAGGTTTTCAAGCAATCTCAAATTGGAAAACACTATCGAAATGACCGATCGCGACCAGACCCGCGCGGCGGCCCGGGGAGCTGGCTATGCGGGCTCGTTGAACCTATCGCTCAGCGAAGCGCGCAATCTCGGCGCTGTGCTTGGCTGTGATTTCTTTTTACTGGGAGATGCGCAAACACTGCGCCGCTCGCCGTCCACCGGCCCAGTTTATTTCGAGTCGTACGCGGCCATTTTTTTGGTGAGCGCGCGTACCGGCCGGCTCATCTTGTGGGAACGTCCTAACTTTCGGGCTGCGACCTCCGCGGCGGCCGAACGTTTTCTGCTGAGTGAGATATCGAGTGCCGCGCTACGAACCCGCATTCTCGTTGCTACACGCCGAGCCGAACAAGATGAACGCGCCAAGCGGGCAATCATTGTTGAGAGCGAAGTTCCCATCATTGAAGAAGCTCCGGATGATGACAGAGTCGCGGCAGCTGAAGGATTGAGGTTACCGAAGCCTTATCGCCGGTTTGTGCCTGCGTATCCTGAGACTGCCGCAGCGGCCGAAGCTGAAGCAATTGTTGATGTGCTGGTGGATCTGGATAGTGGCGGTGAGGTTACGCGCGCTGAAGTGGTGCGCTGGGCTGGTTTTGGGTTGGACACGGCGACACTCGAGACCGTTCACAAGTTACATTTCTTTCCGGCGCTGCGCGAAGGAACTGCGGTCCCCATTCGAGTTTTGTTGCGCTATAACTTTCGTAAGCCGCCGCCGCAGTAGGACGCGCCGCACGAAATCTAGCTGCGCATCAAAATTCATTCTCCGCTTTGGCTTGGCCGCCGGACGTGAGGCGGTGGCTATGCCCCGCCGACAACAACCAGATTGCTACCGGGCTATGCCCTAGGTCCGAGCTTAGCCCTTTCGAATTTGTGAGGGCCCAAAACAGCCTCGAGGGCACAGCCCAGAATGCGAAGGGCACGTCTACGGCGGGGCAAAGCCACCGCCTCACATCCGACGGCATAGCCGGAGCCACTCAACGTAGATTTATACGGCAAGTAGATTCTTATGAAGAAATTGGTTCTTGAAGAATCCCGCAAATCACATCGCTCGAGTATCAGTATGCGTATCTTGCTTGCGCGTTTAATAGTTCGATTCCTTGTCGCCACGCTCCTCGCTTATTCGTCACCGCCCCCTCTCTCGCCGGCCCAGGCAAAGTCGCCCACTGCCTTTCCGCTTGTCTCGACAGCGACACGAGCTGGCCGCCTGGCAGTTTTCGATGATGCGTGGTCCACGATTAACGATCGTTACTACGACCGAGCGTTTCGCGGCCTCGATTGGGAAGCGCAGCGCATAGCGTTCCGCGATCTGGCTGCCCAGGCCGACTCCGGTCAAGAGTTGTATGCAGTGTTACGTCGCTTGGTTGGCGCCTTAAACGACTCGCACACGCGCATCTACTCGCCGGAAGAAAAATCCGATTGGTGGCAACCGCGGTTTGTGAGCATCGGCCTGGGAATCAAGGAAATCGATGGACTTGCCACCGTAGTGAAGGTCGAACACGATTCTGCTCCAGCGCGCGCAGGCATTCGCCCGGGTGATTTGATCGATTCGGTTGACGGTCAACCGGTGGCATCGATTGTCAAACTGCGAACAACGATTGCCGCCTCTACCGCGGCGCAACGAGCCCGCGTATTCGCCGGCATCTTTGATGGGCTGGTAGGGACATCGCTGGACTTGAAATGGAAAGATAAACAAGGCCGGGAAAGGTATGGAAGTTTCCATCGCTACTGGCAACAGCGAGAATTTGGTCTAGCCGTCAATCGCGAAAACGGCAATGTCGTTATAGATGTCGATGCATTCACCAAACCCATCGCGGATAGTTTCGCTCGCGAAGTCAAAGCAAAGCTCAAGGGTGCGCATGGTGTCATTATCGACTTGCGAAACAATGGCGGCGGCGATGCGGAAGCGATGGCTGAAATGGCTTCCTCTTTTCTCGGCGCCGGCGTGAGCTTGGGCGAATTCACGGATCGGTACGGAGCGGGCTTTACCGTCACTACGAGTTTTTTCGCCGCGGAACCGTTTGCGTTTAAAGTTCCAGTCGTAGTCTTAACCAGCGAGCGCACCGCCAGCGCTGCAGAGATCTTCGTCGCCGCTCTCAAAAAAGCTAACCGCGCGACCATCGCGGGGACACAAACGTGCGGTTGCGTGCTGGCCATTCGCGCGCGTCACAATTTGCCGGACGGGGGTGTGCTGGATGTCAGCGAGCTGGATTACAAAACTTCCACCGGTGAACGCCTCGAAGGAAATGGGATCCAACCCGACCGAACAGTGGTGGTCCATCGTGAAGATCTGTACGCGAAGCGTGACGCCGCGCTCGAACAAGCACTAAGGTAATTAGCGCAACTTCAAAATCAATTCCACCGATAATCCGCTCGCGAATTTCGTTCGCCGTCACCACGCAAACCCTTCTGTCCGCGCCGATTGCTCATGCTATGATGCCCGCGCCCCGCGGATTCCGCGGGTAACCAAACAATGCTTTATTTGTCGCAAGTCTTGGGTCGCCCCATACGCGATCTGGAAGGCGAACGTGTCGCCACCGTCAAGGATGTAATCGTGCGCCTCGGCCAAGAAGATCATCCGCCGGTGATCGGCCTGGTGGCCCGTTATCGCCGCCGCGATTTCTTTGTGCCGCGCTGGCGTATTACAAATTTCGACGAGCAGGGTGTGGGACTCAATTCTGACATCCTCGATCTTCGTCCTTTCGTGCGGCGCGATAGTGAAGTTTTACTCGCACGGGACGTGCTCGATAAGCAATTGATTGATGTAGACGGCAAACGCGTAGTGCGCGTTAACGATGTACAAATAATTGAGGCCGCCGGCGACTGGAGAGTGACCGGCGCCGATGTCAGCTTGCAGGGGCTGTGGCGCCGGCTGGCTCCAGCAAACTTTTTGGGAACGAGAAAACCGGTTGAAGTTATCGATTGGTCCGACGTTGGCTATCTCGCTACCGATGCCGCGACGGTCCAGTTAAAGTCCGCGAGCGGAAAACTGGCGCGGCTGCATCCGGTCGAAATTGCGCGGCTCGCAGAGGCGCTTTCCTATCATCACGGCTCTGAAGTAGTCGAATCACTGGATGATGAAACCGCCGCGGAAACTCTTGAAGAGATGCCGTCGGAACGTCAGGCGCGCATCCTTGGCGACATGGATGAAGAACGCGCTGCCGACATTCTGGAATGGATGTCGCCGGATGAAGCCGCCGATGTGCTTGGTGATTTGCCGGAAGAGAAAGCGGAGGAGCTGCTTGGCCTGATGGAGGACCAGGAGCAAGCAGAAGTCGCTGAGCTGTTGCCTTACGCGGACGACACCGCGGGCGGCTTGATGACTACGGAATTCGTTACGCTGCCGCGCGAATTGACAGTCGGTGAGGCGCTCGCGCGTTTGCGCGAAATGGCGGAAACGCCAAACATGATTTATTACCTTTACGTAGTTTCCAGCGAAGGGTCTTGGCAACTCGAAGGTGTGATTGCGTTGCGAAGTTTGATTCTTGCGGATCCATCGGTACCGCTGGCCGAAATGATGCGCACCGAATTTCAAAAGGCCGAGGCGGATGAATCCGCTGAAGACGTGGCGCACCGAATTGCCGAATATAATTTGCTGGCGCTCCCGGTTGTTGACGAAGCAGGAGACATTCTCGGAATCATAACAGTGGATGACGCAATGGAAATTCTTTTGCCGAAAGACTGGCGACAACGTTTGCCGAGACTGCTGGGATAGACAAGCGTCGATTCAGATTTGAGATCTCAAATTTGAAACTTCAAATCGCAAATTGATGACAGACGGAGAACCTCCAAGTGGCAGAATCACGAGCAGCGGTGCGGGCCGCGGGAAGACGTTTGCTGCGTCGTGGCGCTCGTGGTGTGGGCCGCACCGTCGCGCGTCGTAGCAAGGTTCTTGGATTCCTGGCCTTGCTGGGGCCAGGCATGATCGCCGCCAGCGCCGGCAATGATGCCGGCGGCATCGCAACCTTTGCTTCGGTTGGCGCTGAACACGGCTACCAACTTCTCTGGATCCTCATTCCCATAACAATAAGCCTCGGCATTGTTCAGGAGATGTGCGCGCGCATGGGCGCCGTGACCGGCAAGGGCCTTGCCGACCTTGTTCGCGAACGTTTCGGCGTGCGCTGGACGGCCTTCATCATGCTCGCTTTGCTTATCGCTAATGGTGGCGTAACTGTGTCCGAGTTTGTGGGCATTGCGGCAGCGACCGAGCTGTTTGGCGTGCCGCGTTTCATTTCAGTTCCCTTGTCAGCTTTCAGTATCTGGTGGCTAGTGGTGAAGGGTTCGTATCAACGAGTCGAGCGAGCGTTTCTTTTGATGTCACTGGTGTTTCTTGGCTACATCGTTTCCGCGTTTATGGCGCACCCAAATTGGAGCGCGGTCGCGGGCGGCTTCACAAAACCCACTTTTAGTTTGGGCGCTGCGTATCTCTTCACTTGCGTGGCCGTTATTGGCACAACAATCTCGCCGTACATGCAGGTCTACGTTCAATCTTCCGTGGTTGAAAAAGGCATAACTCCGGACGAGTACCGGAAAACAAAAGCCGACGTCTGGGTCGGAACAATTTTCGCGATGCTGGTCGTCTTCTTCATTGTGGTCTCGACGGGAGCCACCCTTCACAAGTTTGGCATCCGCATCGAAACCGCCGCCGATGCGGCGCGTGCCTTGAAGCCGCTGGCCGGACGGTATGCAGAAAAATTATTCGCGGTTGGTTTGTTTGGAGCTTCGATGCTGGCCGCCGGCGTGCTGCCGCTGGCCACCGCGTATTCAATCAGTGAAGCGCTCGGGTTTGAAAAGGGCGTGTCGCGAAGTTTTCGCGAGGCACCCATATTCATTGGCGTGTTCACCTTCCTGGTAGCCGTCGGCGCGGCGATCGCAGTTATTCCCAACTTGCCGTTGATTCGCGTGCTGCTTGTCACTCAGGTTATCAACGGACTGCTGTTGCCAATCATCCTTTTCGCGGTAATGAGGCTGGTCAACGATCGCGAAGTGATGGGCGCCTATGTCAACGGAAGGCTGTACAACCTGCTCGCCTGGTTGACGGTAATCGTTATCACCGCCTTATCTTCTTTGTTAATTCTGGCAGCAGTCTTTCCTGGGGTTTTTGCTGTGGGATAAGTGCCTTCAGCATGCTGCAGCGGCGCAAATCCTGCTCGCCAAGCCATGAAATCAGTGATAAAAGAATAGGCCACAAAACCCGGTTGCACTTACCGAAACCGTCAGCAAAAACGTGAAGCCTTCCCAAGCCAAAAACAGATCCGGGCTCTTCCTAATAGCGACGGCGATCGTTGTGTTGGCGATCTATCTCGTCTCCAAATTCGAAACGCAGTTGCTAGATTTGTTGACTTCACGAATGGCCGGGCTCTCGTTTAAGCCTGAAACCATTATCGGAGTTTTGCGGCTTGTCCTGTTTGCAACGCTTGCGTACCTCCTCGTGCGCGCTTTTAACGTCGCAATCTTTACATTGGTACGACTGCGCCGCGGTTTCGACGCGCCCACGCTCGTGCGAAACATGTTTACGATCATCGCCTTTACCGCGCTGTTCTTTATTATCTTCACTCAGATTTTTCCTGACGTGAACCTCGGCGCACTCTTCACTACGTCAGCAATCTTCGGTGTCATTCTTGGTCTTGCCTTGCAGGACACGCTCGGAAACTTCTTTGCGGGCATTTCCCTGCAAGCAGATCGGCCGTTCCAGGTTGGTGACGTGATCACGGTTGGCTCCCACCAACATACCGGAGTGGTCGAAGAGATCACCTGGCGGGCTGTCAAAATCAGAACCTTCCAGAATCATGTCGTGCTCATTAGCAACAGCACAGCAGCGAAAGAGCCGATTGAGGTGGGTCCTCGCGGCAACTTGAATGCGCGGCTGGTTTTCTTCAACACATTGTTTACTGACTCACCTGCGAAAACTATCCACGTGGTCAGAGAAGCAGTGCGCGAAGCTGACAATGTCTCCCAGAAAATTACGCCGATCGTGCGTATTCGAAACCTTGGGGAAAGCGGGGTTGAGTACGAAGTCAAATATTGGCTTGACGACTATGCAAAATACAACGATACGGACGCTCTGGTGCGCCAGCGGATATGGTATGCCTTCCGTCGCAACGATCTGAACTTCGCCTTTCCAACGCGTACGCTATTTGTTCAAAGAAAACCAAAGGCGGCCGGCGACGCCGCGCCCATAGTCGAGCGACTGGGTGCGGTTGATATTTTTGCTCCGCTATCAACTGAAGAAACCACAATGCTGGCCCAGGCAGCGACTAGTCACGTGTTCGCGCCCGGTGAAACCGTTATTCGCGCAGGGGATCCCGGTTCATCCATGTTCGTGGTCCATAACGGTCGCGTAGCCGTCCAGTTGAATGAAAATGGCAGGCCGCGCACCGTCGCTACGCTGAGTGAAGGTGCTTTCTTCGGCGAGATGGCCTTGTTCACCGGAGAACCGCGAACCGCTAACATTGTCGCGCTGGAAGAAACCGAAGTTTTGGAGATTGGCCACCAGGCGATGAAGTTGGTTTTTGACGCCAACCCGGACCTGGTCGAGTCGCTTAGCCACATCATCACTGAACGCCGTCAGGCATTGGCCGCCAGCGAGGATCCTGACTCGATCGACGGAGACGAATCAGCTGGCTTGCTTTCAGCCATCAAGCGCTTCTTCGGTCTTTCCTAGCCGCAAAATCCGTTGCCGCGCTGCCTTCCAGGCCTCAAGAAAGATAAGAAATGCCCCGGTATTGTTGGACTTTTCTTCGCTTAAGTCGAACTTGACAGAATCGGACTCAATCTTTATTATTGCCTCACGCTCACAAGGCGTCCCAACAAAAATAAGCTGGCGAGCGTGAACTAAATGAGGAGGAAATTTTGTTATGACAATAGTTCGCTATGACCCCTTTCGCGACCTACGCACCCTGCAGGAAGAAGTAAATCGGTTGTTTTCCACGAACCTCACTCGAGGCTTTGGTGAAGAAGCTATCGAGCGTGGCGCCTGGAACCCCAGCGTCGACATTTATGAGAATAAGGATCATATCGTGCTCGAGGCTGAATTGCCCGGAATGAAACGGGAAGACTTTGAGCTGTCGGTCGAGAACAATGTGATCACCTTGCGTGGCGAGCGACAGTTTGAAAAGAAAGAAGACACGGACAATTACCACCGAGTTGAACGTTCTTACGGCTCGTTTACACGCTCGTTCACTTTGCCGCAAACGGTTTCAGCTGAAGGAGCCACTGCCGAATACAAAAACGGTGTGCTGCGCGTGACCTTGCCGAAGCGCGAAGAAACTAAAGCGCGCCGCATTGAGATTACCGGCGAAGGCGCAGGCGCCAGTACAAAGACGATTGAGGCAATAGCGGAGAATGTAAATAACACCGAGAAGTCGAGTCAGGCTGTGGGCGGACGCTAAGGCGTTTAGTCCGGTTACGGAGACAAGCGGGGTCGTCGGGCAATCCCCGACGCCCCGCTTTAAAGATATTGAGTAAGAGTTATGCGGCTGGATAAATTTACGCTGCGGGGACAGGAAGCCATTCAAGCGGCCATCGAACTCGCGGAAAAGAACCAACATCAGCAGGTTGAACCTGAACATCTGCTGGCGGCCATGCTTGAGCAGCCGGAAGGAATCGTGCGCCCGGTTCTTGGGAAACTCGCAGTGAATGTTCCGGTTGTGCTCAACGACATTCAGGCAGCCATCGGCCGCTTTCCGCGCGTTGAAGGTGGACAACAGTATTTCAGTTCGCGGCTCAGTCAGATTTTTACAGCCACCCAAAAGCAAGCGGACAAGATGGGTGATGAGTTTAACTCGACCGAGCATCTACTGCTTGCTATCGCCGCTGAGAAAGAGGGCGAGGCCGGGAAAATTCTGCGCCAGCACGGCGTGAAGGTTGATGACCTGCTGAAGGTAATCGAGCAGATGCGCGGCGGCTCGAAGATTACCGACCAAAACGCCGAACAAAATTACCAGGCGCTTTCGAAGTATGCGCGCGATTTAACGGAGCTCGCTCGCAAGGGCAAACTGGATCCGGTAATTGGCCGGGATGACGAGATACGAAGAACTATCCAGGTGCTCTCGCGACGCACAAAAAACAATCCGGTGTTGATCGGTGAGCCCGGCGTCGGCAAGACAGCCATCGTTGAAGGACTGGCGCAGCGAATAGTTTCAGGCGATGTGCCTGAGACTCTCAAGAACAAGCGACTGGTGGGACTCGATCTGGGTTCCATGCTCGCCGGCGCAAAATATCGTGGCGAGTTTGAAGATCGCTTGAAGGCAGTCTTAAAAGAAATCGAAAATGCGCAGGGGCAAATCATTCTTTTCATTGACGAGCTGCATACGCTAGTCGGTGCGGGCGCTGCAGAAGGTGCGATCGATGCGTCGAACATGTTAAAGCCCGCGCTGGCACGCGGCGAGTTGCGCTGTGTTGGCGCGACGACCCTAAACGAATACAAGAAATACATTGAAAAAGATGCTGCGCTTGAGCGTCGCTTCCAACAGATCTACGTCGGCGAACCCTCGGTCGAAGACACCATCGCAATCCTGCGCGGATTGAAGGAGCGTTACGAGGTTCATCACGGCGTGCGCATCAAGGACTCGGCAATCGTTGCGGCCGCCACTCTTTCCAATCGTTACATCACCGACCGTTTTCTGCCGGACAAAGCCATCGATCTGATCGATGAAGCCGCGTCCCGTCTCAGAATTGAGATTGACTCGTTGCCGCAGGAAATTGATGAGCTGGAGCGCGAGATTCTGCAATTGGAAATTGAGCGCCAGGCTTTACAGCGCGAGGAAGATGAAAAATCGAAAGCGCGGCTCAAAGAGATCGAACAGCGGATCGCGGATTTGCGTGAGAAATCGTCGGGCATGAAGGCTAAATGGCAATCCGAAAAAGAAGCCATCGAGCGCATGCGCACCGAGAAAGCCGAATTGGAACAACTAAAGTTGCAACTGGAACAGGCGCGTAATGCCGGCGATCTAGCGCGTGCGTCTGAACTGCAATACGGCCAGATTCCGGAGCTTGAACGTAAGTTTGTTGCCGAACAGGAAAAGCTGGCGGCTTTCCAAAAAGACGGCGTCATGCTCAAGGAAGAAGTCGATGAGGAAGATGTTGCTCAGGTCGTTGCCAAGTGGACGGGCATTCCCGTTTCCAAAATGTTGGAAGGCGAGATGCATAAACTGGTGACCATGGAAGAGGGTCTCGGCAAGCGTGTGATCGGTCAGGAAGAGGCGTTGGCCGCGGTTGCGGATGCAGTCAGGCGCGCGCGCGCCGGCTTGCAGGATCCAAATCGGCCGGTTGGTTCGTTCATATTTCTTGGCCCAACGGGCGTCGGCAAAACTGAAACTGCACGAGCGCTCGCTGAATTCCTTTTTGATGACGAGCGGGCGATGATTCGTCTTGACATGTCGGAGTACATGGAGAAGCACGCCGTCGCTCGCATGATCGGAGCGCCGCCGGGTTATGTCGGTTACGAGGAGGGCGGACAGCTAACGGAAGCAGTCCGTCGTCGTCCGTATGCGGTAATTCTTTTTGACGAGATAGAAAAAGCCCACTCGGACGTTTTCAACGTGCTGCTTCAGATTCTGGACGACGGCAGGTTGACGGATTCAAAAGGCCGCACGGTTGATTTCAAGAACACCGTGATGATTATGACTTCAAACCTTGGCTCGCGCGAAATTCAAGCCGCCGAAGGCGACGAATCGCAGGTGCGCGAAGCGGTGTTGCAGGAATTGCACGATCACTTCAAGCCGGAGTTTCTCAATCGCATCGACGACATCGTGATCTTCCACCAACTTTCGCGCGATCAGATTAGTAAGATCATTGACGTGCAGTTAGAAAAGCTCCGTAAGATGTTGAGCGACCGCGGCATTCAACTCGTCTTGGATGATTCGGCGCGACGGCTGCTGGCCCGCGAAGGTTACGATCCAAACTACGGCGCCCGTCCGTTGAAGCGGGCAATTCAGACACTGGTACAAAATCCGCTCGCGGTAAAACTACTGAGCGGAGACATTCTGCCCGGACAAATCGTCAGGGTAGCGGCCGAAGGCGATAAGATGGTTTTCAAGAACGAGGCTGCAGCGGCGATAGCGTAATAGTTGTCCCACGCCTGGTGAACCCCTGGTGAACAAGAGGAGAGTGAGAACGAGATGTCGCAGTGGAATCCTTTACATGACCTGGTGACTTTGCAGGATCGCATGAACCGTTTGTTTGAGGATGCTACTCAGCGCCGTGCGAGTGAAGCTGAGCAGAACGATGAATTGGAACGCGCTGATTGGTGTCCGGCGGCGGATGTCTATGAAAACGAGCGCGCGTTTATGGTGGCGGTCGATCTTCCCGGCATTGATCGCGCGAAACTGGACATTAGTATCGACGGCGACAACCGCTTAACGATCAAAGGCGAGCGTACCGCACGCGATTCAAAGCAGCACCGCGGCGAGTGTCCCAGCGGCAAATTTTTGCGCACCTTTAGTGTGCCTGCATCCGTTGATCAAAAAGATATCAGAGCCAACTATAAGGACGGCGTGCTCGAAGTTCAGCTGCCAAAGCGGCCTGAGCGGAAACCACCGCGCGTGGAAATCAAAGTTTCCTAGTTTATTTAGAAGGCCGCAAAGCAGACCGTTGGTTTGCCGGGTTGTTATTGCAGTCGTTCGGACGGAAATGGGTATCAGAAACGTATGAGCAGATTTGGCAGAGATCGCCGGGGCGCATGGGATGAAGATGAACCGCGCGACATCAGGGTAACGGATCGGCGCCGCATCCAATTGGACGATAGTGGCGACAGCGACACGCCCGCCGCTGCGGATGTTCCCAATCTCAAACCGAGCTACGTTGAGGAGTTAGAAACGCGTACCAGGGCCGCCGAGCAAAAGGTTCAGGAGGTGCAGGCGCGTTTCGAACAATTACGCCAACAATTGCAAAGCGAGACCGACGAAACGCGACAGCGATTGAACAAGGCTGCCGATCAGCGTGCGCATCGCGAAAAAGCTAACTTCATTGCCGCGCTGTTGCCGGTCCTGGACAATCTACAACGCGCGACCGAGGCCGCCGAATCCGGTGCATCTGCCGCGGACGTAACTGAAGGCGTGCGGCGCACCGCAGTCAGTTTTGAAAACGCGCTGGCCGCAGCCGGTGTAGAGCCCATTGAATCAGTCGGTGAACCGTTCAATCCGGAACTACATGAAGCAGTGGAGACCGCCGCGGTTGCGCCGAAAGATGAAGGCAAAGTTATAGAGGAATATGCGCGCGGTTATAAAATTGGCGATCAGTTGCTGCGTCCGGCGCACGTTAAGGTGGGCCGTGCTCCAAGCAAAGCTAAGGCAGTGGATGTAGAAGAGTGAAATCTCAGGAGGAGAAACGAGAGTGGCTGCAAAAGAACTGAAGTTTCGTGAGGAAGCGCGCGGCGCAATGTTAAAAGGCGTAAACACGCTTGCCAACGCCGTGCGCGTGACGCTTGGGCCAAAAGGTCGCAACGTTGTGCTGGGCAAGAAATATGGTTCGCCCGTGATCACTAAAGACGGAGTAACCGTCGCAAAAGAAATCGAGCTTGAAGACAAGTACGAGAACATGGGCGCGCAGATGGTGCGCGAAGTTGCGGTTAAAACAAACGACACGGCGGGCGATGGCACAACGACCGCGACAGTGCTGGCGCAGGCAATCTTTCGCGAAGGCGTGAAAAACGTGACCGCCGGCGCCAATCCCATGTCGTTGCAGCGCGGGATTCAGCTGGCCACCGACGCAGTAGTGGCAGAGTTGCAACGCATCTCAAAGCCGGTAAAAAACAAAGAAGATTTGATGAACGTGGCCAGTGTCTCGGCAAACAACGATCGTGAGATTGGGAAACTGATCTCCGAGGCGATGGAGCAAGTGGGCAAGGATGGGGTGGTCACAGTTGAGGAAGCAAAGACACTCCAAACCGAACTGGATATTGTCGAAGGTATGCAGTTTGACCGCGGTTATTTGTCGCCGTATTTCGTTACCAACGCCGAGCGCATGGAAGCAGTGTTGGATGAGCCTTTAATTCTTTTGCACGAAAAGAAAATTTCCGCCATGCGCGACTTGCTGCCAATTCTTGAGCAGGCGGCGGGCGGCGGACGGCCGCTCCTGATTGTCGCCGAAGACATCGATGGCGACGCGCTGGCGACGCTGGTGGTTAATAAACTGCGTGGGACGATAAAAGTTTGCGGCGTTAAAGCGCCCGCGTTTGGCGATCGGCGCAAAGCCATTCTCGAGGACCTGGCAATCCTGACCGGCGCGCGCGTGATAACTGAAGACCTGGGAGTCAAACTGGAAAATGTGGAACTCTCGGATCTCGGTTCCGCAAAGCGCGTGATCGTCGACAAAGACACCACCACCGTTGTTGAAGGCGGGGGCGACCGCAAAGCTATTCAGGGACGCGTGGCCACGATTCGCAAGCAAATGGAGGACACAACTTCCGACTACGATCGTGAGAAGTTGCAGGAACGTTTAGCCAAACTCGCGGGCGGCGTGGCCGTGGTGAAAGTTGGCGCGGCTACGGAAACGGCGATGAAAGAAATCAAGATGCGCGTGGAAGATGCACTCAACGCAACCAAGGCAGCGGCGCAGGAAGGCACCGTTGTTGGTGGTGGTGTAGCTTTGTTACGCGGCGCCAAGGTGCTCGACAGTCTTGCGAGCGACGAGCTTGACGTGCAAACCGGAATCAAGATCGTGCGCCGCGCACTTGAGGAGCCATTGCGACGCATTGCTGAAAATGCAGGACTTGATGGCGCAGTCGTGGTGGGAAAAGTTGAAGAGTTGAAGGGCAATAAAGGATTCAACGCCGCCACCGGAGAGTATGAAGATCTTTTCGCGGCGGGCATCGTCGATCCGACCAAAGTTGTACGCACGGCACTGCAGAATGCCGCGTCCATCGCCGGCTTGTTATTGACGACCGATGCCGCCATTACGGACGCGCCCGAACCGAAGAAAGGTGCCCCGCAAATGCCGGGCGGTGGCGAAGATTACGACTACTAGCCGGGGCCCTGGACGCGGAATATATGCGGCGGTTCCGAGA
Organism: bacterium; assembly: GCA_040003675.1. Lineage (GTDB taxonomy): Bacteria > Acidobacteriota > Blastocatellia > Pyrinomonadales > Pyrinomonadaceae > PSRF01. The sequence continues at coordinate 14,646 of JBDUCC010000042.1, forward strand.
GTTTCTGGAAAAGTTTTCAGGTGGCCGCAGATTTGCAGGAAGTGTCGGGGGAAGAATCTTATTGCATTGAAACGCAACGGCGAATAAGCTCGGAACATCTAACCGCCGGTGACGGGCGGTTTTTGCAATTTCGGTTTTGAAAAAAGGAAACCTGCCTGTCACGAAATGGTGCACGAGGATTTCTTTTGGGAAGTAACAGGTTACAAAAATGGTTGATCTCGGATCGTATAAAGATAAATTTGGAGACAGTGGCCAACGCATACTGGAATATGCGCTGAACGAGTCGCGGCAACGGGACCAAAATTTCGTTGCAGTCGAGCACATTCTTCATGCCCTGATGCACGAAGAACCCGACCTGTTCAATTCCACGATGCGTGAACTATCGCTGGATCCGGTAACGGTAAAGATCGCTCTCGACAAACGACTTGATACCAGTCGTCAGCAGCATGTCGGTAAAGGCTTCCGCATTTCTCCTGACACCACCGATCTCTTCAAGCGCGCGATGGAACGCGCGCGTGCCCAGGGTCGCAAGACGATCGAAGCGACCGACATCTTTTCAGCCTTAACTAATCAGGACAGTCTTTTCGTTGAAGTGTTGCTCAGCATGGGAGCCAATGCGGACGCAGTCGCTGAAAATGTCCAGGCGCAAGTGCAAAAGCGCGAGCGCGAGGAAGAGCAGTACCGTAAGAAATTCGATCTGCCACCTTACCTGAAACATTTTGGTGTCTCGCTTAATCGCCTGGCGCGTGCCGACAAGATTGCGCCTACGATTGGCCGCGAAAAAGAAATTCAGCAGATCGTCGAAATCCTGTGTCATCGTGAACGCGCAAACTCGCCGATGCTCGTGGGCGAACCTGGCGTCGGCAAGACCGCTGTCGTTGAAGGGCTGGCGCGGATGATTGAGCTTGAACCAGAGAAAGTTCCCGCGCGTTTACGTGGTTCGCATGTGGTGCAACTGCAAATGGGCGGCCTGGTGGCCGGCACGATGCTGCGCGGCATGTTTGAAGAAAGAATCAAGGGCATCATCGATGAAGTTAAAGAGAAGGACAACCTCATCCTTTTCATCGACGAGGCCCACACCATCATCGGCGCCGGCGCCGCGCTCGGCACTTCTTCCGACGCAGCCAACATGTTCAAGTCCGCGCTAGCGCGCGGCGACATGCGCATCATTGGCGCCACCACGATTTCTGAATACAAGGAATACATTGGCGAAGATGAAGCGCTGGCGCGCCGGTTCCGGCTGGTTAAGGTCGTCGAACCTTCCATCAGCGAGACGCGCGAGATCCTCCTCGGGCTGCGGCCGCGTATGGAGAAAAACTATTCGGTAAAAATCTCGGACGACGCTATCAACATCGCGTTAGAGATGGCGCCAAAGTACATACGCAACCTGCACCTGCCGGACAAAGCAATTGGCTGGCTCGATACGGCTGCGGTGAAAGTGGAAATTAACGAACCGCAAACGATGGTGGTTAAGCCGGAGCATGTGATCGAAGTCATTTCGCAGGAAT
>JBDUCC010000211.1:0-4760 GCA_040003675.1 bacterium
TGTGCCCGATGAAAATGGGCTGCGATATTTCCGTTTGTCTGTTTGATCTCGAGCTCAAAAGATTGGCCTTTGTAACGCAAGGCCAGCGAGCGTTCGTGCCGCTGCTTCGCCGCGGGAAATCCCTCGCGACGAAGAATGCCGGCAGCGGTTCGTTCCAGCTCGCGAAATGCTCTCTCGAGTTTCTTATCAGTACCGGTGCCAACATCGAGCATTAGCGTCTGGCTCTGGTTCTTAATCACGTCTGCGGCCAACACGCCGATCGCCGAAAGCGCGCCCGCCGAGTTTGGCAAAATGACGCGCGGAATTCGCAACGCTCGCGCCAGTTCGACAGCATGTAAACCGCCGGCGCCGCCAAATGGTAGAAGAGCAAAATCCCGCGGATCGTAACCACGCTCGACAGAAATGCGGCGGAGGGCGCGCTCCATGTTTGTATTTGCCACTGACAAAACTCCCTGGGCTGCCTCGATCGCGGTAACTTTGCGCTGCGCAACTTTGCTCAACTGATCGGCGAGCGCCTGGATCGCTTTTCGGGCGCGCGTTTCATCAAGCACGAACTCGCCGCCCAACAAGCCCGCGCCGCCAAAATGCCCTAACACCACATGCGCATCGGTCACCGTTGGCAACAATCCTCGGCCATAACACGCGGGGCCGGGATCAGCACCCGCTGATTCTGGTCCAACGCGCAGCGATCCACCCTCATCAACTTTGGCAATTGAGCCGCCGCCCGCGCCGACCGTATGGATGTCCATCACTGGCACCGCAACCGGCAAACCCGCCACCAGCGCTTCGTTAGTCGTGCGGACGCCATCGCGTTCGCACAACGCCACATCAGTTGAGGTACCGCCCATATCGAAAGTAATAATCTTTTCAAAACCTGCGGCGCGCGCGGTTCGCAATGCCCCGACAACTCCGCCGGCCGGCCCGGACAAAATTGTGCGCACTGGTTCTGCCGCAGCTCCAGTTGCCGAAATGCTGCCACCAGACGATTGCATAACGCGCAAGTGTGGCGTGTGGGTTTCTAGACGTCGCAGGTAGTTACCCATCAGCGGCTGTAGATACGCATTGATGACCACCGTGGAGGTGCGCTCAAACTCGCGATACTCCGGCAGTATGACGTGTGAAATGGACACAGGAAGGTTGAAAGCAGAAACAGCGCGCGCGATTTGTTCTTCGTGTTCGGGATGAACGAACGAGAAGAGAAGACAGATCGCAATGGCTTCGACCTTTTGTTTCTTCAAGCGCTCGACCAGCGCGCTGAGTTCCTTTTTATCCAACTGCTCAAGCACATCACCATTCGCGCCGACACGCTCGCGCAAGCCGAAACGCAACTCGTCTGGTACGAGCGGAGGCGAGCGCACGGCATTCAGGTTGTAAAGTTCAGGTCGCGCCTGCCTACCGATGGCAAGCACGTCTTCAAATCCTTTGGTCGTTATCAACGCAGTGCGCGCGCCGCGTCTTTGCAACAGCGCGTTAGTGCCAACGGTTGTCCCGTGAACGATCTCGATGCTTTCGAGTCTAATACCGGTTGTTGCGGCGACTTGTGCCAGTCCCTGCTGAATTGCCAGTGAAGGATCGGATGGCGTTGAGGGAAGTTTGAAAACTTCTAAGTCGCCACCAGCTTCATAGACAAAATCAGTGAAGGTACCACCGGTATCCACGCCCACTCGTACCGCGCGAACACGGTTGGTTGAGCGCGTCTTACGGCGTTTTGGGTTGGCCATGTGGACGAAGGAGAGATAGGAACTGCGCGACGTATATTTGCAGTGGTCACTATAGTCAGAAGCAAAAATGTTGACAAGAAGTGCACGGCTGCTGAGATCGGCGCTGCCGGATCTAACAGGAATTTCCCTCAACTCCAATCAACTCCAACTCAACGAAGGAGGGATCCCGATGGAAAAACAAACCAGCCTGATTACTTTGATTGGTTTGACCCTGATGTTTGCTTGTGTGACCGCTATGAGCCAAGTGAGAAGAGACATAAGCGGAAGCTACGACGTCAGAGGCACGGGCGCCGATGAGTGCGCCACTCCTTATGAAGGAGAACTTAAGATAACTAAACATGGGGAGGTGTATGAGTTTTACTGGCTCGTTGGTGGGGTTCAATACCAGGGCATCGGGCTGGTCGATGGCAACAACGTAGCAGTTGGGTAGGCCACTGCGGGACCAGGCGGAATTCCTTACGACACGACCCTCTCGATCACAGCCGCAGGCAAAGGTTATGGTTTCACTGGGGCACCAACTCCTCCGGATTCGGAGTAAGCCGGGTAATATGGTTTACGTCGGTTTTGGTGGCTCTCAATGTTCGTGGGATGCTCATGAGATCAAACCCGGCGGTATGCTGGACGGTGTTTGGGGAAGTAGAGAAGCTGCCAACATCGGAACCGAAAGAGCAGTAAAGCGGTGATAGCGCAGGCTGCCAGTTGTAGTGATTCTTCATCACATAAAATGGAATCTAAATTTTAAGGAGCACACCTCTTGAGAAAAGCCACACTAATATTGTTAGCACTCTTCCTGATTGCAAGCGTTTTTTTCGCTCAACAGAATAATCCAAATTCCCTAACTCGCTCTAAAAAGGACGGGAAGTGGGGATTCCGGAACGCAACGGGAAGCTTCGTGATTGCGCCTCAATTTGATTGGGTCTCTCATTTCTCAGAAGGCTTGGCCGCAGTGATGGTTGGTAAAAAATACGGGTTTATTGATGAGACGGGAGGGTTTGTAATCAAAACACGGTATACGGAGGCGGGCGATTTCTCGGAAGGTTTAGCTCGCGTGAGGATTGGCGGCGCAACCGTTTATCCTACTGGAGTGTCAATGGTAAATCGCAAAGACAATAATTGGCAGTACATTGATAGGTTAGGCAACACGGTATTCAAAATTAGAGTTTATGAGGTCGATGATTTCTCGGAAGGTTTGGCATCGGCACTCATTATTAAATCCCGCCGTTTTTACTGCGGCTACCTTGATAAACAAGGACGGTGGGCTATTGCGCCGCAGTTTGGGAGTTGCGAACGGTTTTCGCATGGGATAGCAAAGGTATTATTAAATGGGGAATCGCGTTTGATCGATAGACAAGGCAAGTTCATTGCAGAAAAACCACTCTTGCAGTGAATTCGATTGTCCGCTCAAATTTTGGTCCAACAGCCACTCTTGTTTGACGCGCGCGCGGCATCGAGCACCAACTGAATCTTGTGACCATCGGCAAATGTTGCAGCACCTTCTACTTCAGTGGAACCGTTGCGCAACGCCGTGACAATCTTGCACGAGAGTGCAGTGAAGCCCCTGGACCAGCTTCCGTCACGCATGCCTGGCGCGATTGGATCCTGGCCCACTTGCACCGGCCGCCAGGCTCCAGACCCGGAGGGCGAATGCCAAAGTTCGCCGCTTTCCTCGACCATCAGCGCCCCAGTGCTGCCATAAACCTCAAAACGATTTTCATACTTGCCCGATTCGACTACTGAAAGGGACGCTGCGCCTGTTACATTCGTGCCCAGGTTGGAATCATCAAACCGGAGCAATAGTTTCGTGTCATCGTCAGAAGTCACTTGTCGCATGCCGCCGCTGCCTTTATCCGGGCGTTGCGCAATATGAGTCGACAGCATGGCGGAGACTTCACTTACTTCCGCGTCGAGCAACCAGCGAAACGAATCAACCGCGTGCGAGCCGATCGCACCCAACGTGCCGCCACCCATTTTTTCATCCGACCACCAGTCCCAGGGACGATCCAAAACGGCGCGATAATCGGAACGAAAGACGTAGTTGCAGTGCCTCACTTTGCCGATTGCGCCGCGATGGACCATGGCGCGCATCGTATGACGATTACTCAGAAACCGTAGCTCGTGATCGATCAACGCGAGCACATTAGCCTGCCGCGCCTGCTCAGTCATCTGCTTTGCTTCCTCGGCAAACATCGCCATTGGCTTTTCGCACAACACAGCCTTGCCGTGAGCCAGTGCGGCCAGCGTGATCTCCAGGTGCGTTGCCGGCGGCGTAACCACGCTGACGAGATCCACATCGTCACGTTGGACTACTTCCCGCCAATCGCTAGCCACATGCTCAATGCCGAACTCGCCGGCGACCTTCTCAGCGTTTTCTCGATGGCCGCTCGCAATCGAGACGACGCGCGCGTCTTTACAATTCTTGAAGCCGGGAATTTGCGTTGTGCGCGCAAAGCCGGCGCCGACAATACCTATTCCAATTGTTTTCTCAGAACTCAAGACAGGCCTACCCATCAGTAAGAAAAATGTTTACAGCGGCTTAAAATAACAGTTTTCCGTAAGCCGCGCAGCAGACTGAATCTTTCGGACGTCGGGACCTGAGGGTGCGACCAACACAGTTTTAGGAGTGTCCCTCGTCATACTGCATGGCCCCGACGACGTTTCCTTCTGTGTCTTCAAAGAAAACGAGCGTTCCGACGGTGGGAATATGAAACTTCGGCATGACGATCTTTCCACCGTTCGCTTCAACCGCGTTGATTGTATCGTCGATCGATTCCACCCCCAGGGTGCATTCGAACCCGAACATTGGTTTGCCCGCAACAACTTCGCGACGGCCTTGAAGCGCGCCCTGCACGCCCGGTTCGTCGTCAGTTCCTGTCTTGATAAGGAAAAATCCCGGCGGTCCCCAGGCGGTAAACTGCCAACCAAACGCCTGCTCATAAAACTTACGCGCGCGACTGACGTCGTCTGCATGAACTGCAAAGTGTTTTAGATTATTCGGCATGACGGTAGTTCCTTTTGAAGTGAGTTTCGGCCCAGTCTTTG
>JBDUCC010000043.1:0-16097 GCA_040003675.1 bacterium
ATAAAACACTTTCTAACTTGCATGCGGCTAACATACAAGCGGGTGGGTATTGGCGCACAGCGGGCATCTAGGTGGCGCGAATCGCCCTTGAGGCGCGCGGGAGAGACCCACCCGCTACCGCGAGGTGGTACTGACCTCATGCCACCAGGCTGAACATGAATCGACAGTAATCCCGCCGACGAATCCAAAGTGCATAGTACTCGGTTTCGTGCTGTCGTGACGCTCAATCAGAAAACATGTTAGATTTCACTTCCGCAAATAGAGCTTGCGCTACGACGACAGCTGGAAAAAGCAAAGGAACGCACTGATGGAAACTGAAAACAAACCGGTAGAGATTTCGTATGAGATTCGTGTAAAGCCCGGTCGCGCCGGCACAAACCCAAATGATCCGGATTGGGAAGTGTGCGAAATGGAGGATGGAGTAATCAAGAACACTGCAGACATCTATGACAACATGACGCTCGCCGAGGCAAATCAAATCGCGGGCATGTGGAGAAAAAAAAGGGAAGAAGCGGAAGCGGTTCCTTCAGAGTGACAACCGGAATGGTTGGGGACTGATCTCATCGGCGAGTTTCGGGGTTTGGTTCAAGGCAACAGATTTTTCCAAACTAAAACTTTTCAACTTCCAGTCGTGACCTTCAACCACCAGGGCGCCGGCGTAACCTTCAGGCGCTGGAATGGCTTGCATGGACCAGCGTGAAACCTCTCGTTCTTCGCGATAGTTGTTTAGCAACCTCACCGGCTCATCCGGCCTCAGCGTCACATCAAATTGATCAAGCGGCATCGATAGTCCCTCGCCACGCGCCTTGATGTAGGCCTCCTTGCGCGTCCAGCAATTGAAAAATGCCTGCTTTCGCAAATCTGCGGGCACGGTTCGCAGCGATAACACCTCAGCTCGAGAGAAGAAACGACTCGCAATCAACTCGGCATCGAAATCGTCTTTTACGTATTCAATATCGATACCGAGCTCACGTCCACGGGAAAACGCAAAGGCCGCGCGCCCATGGGAGTGTGAAATATTGAAGTTGATTTGCGTCTGGTTATCGAGCAGAAGAAAAGGCTTTCCCTGGGCGCCGTAAGAAAAGCGGAGATTCGCGCGATTGCAGCCGAGATAAGCAGCCAGCAAATTTCGCAGTAAACCCCGCGCCACCACAAAGTGGTTTCTGTCGTTAATAAAATGAAAGCGGTTGGCACGGGCCAGTTCGTCGGGAGACAAAAACGATTCGAAGATGTCAGCGGGGCGGTCATCCAACGTCGCCTGCCACAAGTGAACTTCGTTTTCTTCCAGAGCAAGGCCGGGAAACCGCGAAGGCTTCAGCGCATTGGATCGATGACTGTTAGTGTCAGTGTGCGACATTAGAAAGTGCGGCGATGGTCTGGTGCTCAAACAGTTGGCGCGGCGATAACTTGACGCCCGCCTGCGCTGCCCGGGCCAGGATCAGCGTACCGAGTATTGAGTCACCACCAAGCTCAAAATAGTATGATTTATGCCAACCTGCTCAACCTCTAGCACCTCTGCCCAGATTTTCATTAACGTCTGTTCGACTTTGGTGGGCTTCGTCGCGCCGACGGAGATCTTTCCTCTAAAACCAAGTATCTCTTGAACTAGAGTTGCCATAGGTATTGTTTCGAAGCTTCAGCTGCCCTCAAATATTGCTCAAAATCTCATGACGCGACGCGCGCGCGAACACTGGCTGATTTGGTTCTGCCATGCCCACAACTACCTCGCGTGTGCCAACGAACGGTTTGCGGCCGTGCGCGGTAAGCATATTGTCGAGCAGCAGCACATCGCCTTCGTGCCAGGGAAACGCAATCGACTGTTTCTCGCAAACGCGAGCAATCTCGTCGATCATCTCGGCATCTATGCTCGAACCGTCCGCGAAATAGACATTGCGGGGGAGGTTTGGCTCGCCCAATGTCAACATCAACCATTCGCGAACTTCCTGCGGTAGTCTGGAAACGTGAAACAAGTGCGCCTGATTAAACCAAACCATTTCACCGGTGCGCGGATGTCGTTCCACTACCTGGCAAACCTGGCGCGTACGCAATTGATCGTCACTAAGCCATTCAAATTTCATGTCCGACTTGCGACAGAAATCTTCGACCACCGCCTTGCTTGAAGTCTGAAAAACTTCCTGCCAGGGCAGATCTAATCCAATGCCGTAGTTGCGCACATACAGCAGGCCTTTGCGGACCAGGCAATCGCAGATATCCGGCGAAATCGCTTTGAAGATTTTCCGGCTGTCAGCAATCAGAGTTGCACCGCCTTGTTCCGCCACCTGCATTGAAAAGAACCAAATCTTCATGGGCCAACTGCGCGAATAAGAATTTTCGTTGTGCAAGGGGATTGATTGGTGGGCTGGGTATTCTGTCGACGAATAGATACTGCCGGCAACGACACTGCGCGGCGTCGAGCGGTATGAGCAGTTTAATAACGGACCCGAAACTGCCTCAATCAACTGTTCGAAGTCGGCAACCTCGGCCAGGCCAAAGCCACGAAACAAAACGGCGCCGTGTTGCAACAGCGCGCTATCGATGTAGCCAAGGTTGCTCTTTGCCCACTCGATCAGATTTAACCCTCGAGTGGCTGGTCGCAATACCAAAGGCAACGGACTATTGGGCCGCAGAAACCCGAGATTCACTTCTTGCGGCGCAATGGACTTGACCCGATATACAGCGGAACTTGTGCTCATACGTTGTCTGAACTCGCTTTCGGAACAAGCCTCAAGCTCTCTTCGCGCTCACGGCCGTCTTCAATTTCTTTGTAATAGGTAAAAAGTCTCAAAAGCATGCGCTTGCCAGAATTCATTGTGCGCAGCCCCTTTTCATCGCACGTCAATTTGACGATGCGCCAGAAGTCTTCGGCAGACCGCAGGTCCTGCTGCTCCAGCCATTGCAAGTAACTGCTGAACTCCGGTGGGCGGGCACATTAATTTCGCGGTCATGTACGAACTGCGGTAAAACTGCGAAACTTCGTCACGCAGAAGCGACATGGACCAACCGTCCAGAATGATGTGGTGATTGCTTACAACTATCCAGAAGGCCTCGTCTCCCGTCTGTAACAGCGCACGGTGAAATGAATATTGACACCCAGCGCCCCGGGTATCGCGGGCGCGCTCTTGTCACTGGGCCACGGTGCTGTTGGGTGCGCTTAGCGCACAGCTTGAAAGCACCAAAGCAAGCGAACATAGGCAGATAACAAAGCGCATTTCAGAAAGGGTATTGAAAGGAACTCGCAATAAAAGGAATACAGCGAATGTGAACCCTTCTCCCGAAGCCATCGCCAGGCAATTCGGTCGATTCACCGGCAACAACAAGCTTGAGAGCGCAGCGTTACAAGCTCATCCTGGGCAGGTCGCTTGATGCCTTCTGCGTAATCTGCGTAATCTGTGGATGACTCTTTAAATCAACCCTACGATGTCAGACAGATAAGAATGTCTGTCCTGTCATGAGATGAGCCTATGACACTCTTTTCGATCGCCGACATCCGCGCAAACTTCCCTGCGCTCAGGCGCCTGCACAACAACTACCCCGTCGCTTATTTTGACGGCCCGGGTGGGACCCAGGTTCCGCATCAGGTTGTGGGGGCGATGTCAGACTATCTCTATAACCACAACGCGAACACGCACTGGGCTTACCCAACCAGCGAAGAAACTGACGAAGCGCTTGAAGCGGCACGCCAAACTTGCGCCGACTTCCTCAATGCTTCGCCAAAGGAAATCGCTTTTGGCGCGAACATGACCACGCTGACATTTCATCTTGCGCGGGCATTGGGCAAGAGGTGGCAGGCCGGCGATGAAATCGTCGTGACAGAATTAGACCATCACGCGAACGTGGCGCCCTGGCATTATTTGAAGACTGAACGCGGGATCAGTTTGCATACCGTGAGAATGGCGCCGCAGACAGGCCAGCTCGATTGGGAGAGTTTTGAACAGTCGGTAACCAAACGTACGAAGCTGATAGCAATCGGCGCCGCGTCAAATGCGCTGGGAACAATTAACGACGTAGAGCGGGCGATTCGAATGGCACGGTCGGTCGGCGCGCTGGTTTTTGTGGATGCTGTTCATTACGTGCCCCATGCGCTTGTAGACGTTCAGGCTTTAGACTGTGACTTTCTCGCATTGTCGGCATATAAGTTTTATGGCCCACACGTTGGCGTGTTGTTTGGCAAACAGTCGCTGCTCGAAGCGGTCGACTTTCCCAAACTCATCCCCGCGCCTGATGCTGCGCCAGAAAATGTTGAGACCGGAACCCAGAATCAGGAGGGGATAGTGGGTGCTGGCGTAGCTATCGATTTCCTTGCGTCGCTCGCAAAAGGAGGCTCGCGCCGCGCTCGATTGACAAAGGCCTACGACGAATTACACCAGCGCAGTACGGCGTTGACCAGAAAGTTATGGGGTGGCTTGGCGTCGCTAAATGGCGTTCGGCTCTATGGGCCACCGCCTGATTTGCCGAGAACACCTACCGTTGGCTTCACAATTGATAATATGCTTTCAACTGAAGTTTCGCGGCGGCTGGCAACGCGCGGGCTCTTTCTTTCACACGGAGATTTTTACGCGGCCACTGTGGTCGAACGCCTAGGGCTTGGTGCTGAAGGGTTGGTGCGCGCCGGTTGCGCCTGTTATACGACGGAAGACGAAATTGATCGCTTGATCGAAGGTGTTGCGGAGATCTCCCGTACTTAGTCCAATGTCCAATGTCCGCAAAGCTCCAGTAGTTCAGAGTACATCAAGCTTCAGCTTGCGTGCGTTCGAAAGAGCAACCTAAAGGTTGTACTCTGAACTGTTTGAATGGCATTCTGACTTTGGACCCTGGACTTTGGACTTATTTTCGAACCGCATTGATGAAGTCGGCTAATAAGCCATAGGCGGTGCTTTGCAGATTTGGCCTGTGCGAAGTAATGGTGAGGCCGGGCATCATGTCGAGTTCAAAGTGAATCGCGAGTGAAGTGCCGCGCACATTTCCGAGTGGTTCAAGTTGTCCGATTTGTTCAGGGCGCACGACGGCTGAAAATTTTCCATCCTGCTGGAAACTGGCCCTCGCGACCAGTTTGAACGGCTTTCCTTCCGCACGCGCGCGCTGCAATTGATTCGCGTTCAACTCACGAATACCGGAACGCACGACCTCGGCCGGTTTCAGAGGGATGTTCATCAGCACATTCGCCAGCGCGCACACTTTTACCGTCGCGTCCCAACCATCGATGTCGTGACTCGGATCGGTTTCCGTTACGCCTAACTCCTGCGCGGTTTTCAAACCTTCCGCAAACGTGCGGCCCGCTTCCATCGTCTCGATAATTACGTTTGTGGTTGAACTGAAGATACCGCTGAAACTGCGCAGCTTCACGGCCGGCAGTGTTTCGCGGAACAGGGAAAAAACTGGAGCACTGTCCAGGACAGCCGACTCAAAGAGAAACTTTTTGCCGGCTGCATTCGCGAGCTGGTTTAGCTCCTGAAAGCCGTAAACCAACACGCCCTTGTTTGCCGTGATCGCGTGCGCACCCGACTGCAGGACAGCTCGCAGATAATCAATCGCAGGCTGGCCGGAATCGGGGTTGAGTGAAGTTGTTTCAAAGACAACATCCGCTCGTGACTCTTTTAACCATTCGCTAATGCCATTTAAAGAAGAACCAGTCTGGAGAGCGTGGCTTGCGGCTAAATTTGCAAGGTCAAGACCAGCGGCGTTTGCTTGGCAACCAATACTTCGGCTGGCAACGCCGGTGATTCGATAATCGATACCGTACGCCTCGCGCAGCTCGCTCGCTTTTGCCGCAAGCAGTCGAGCCAGCGCACGACCAACTTTGCCAAAGCCGAGGAAACACAAATTATATTGTTTCATGCTTACCTACCGACTAAGAGCACGTTATACTGGAAGGCACAAAAGATGATCGACAGGATTAACAGGATGTACAAGATGGAACCGCAAACTTGCTGCTGAGTATTTCTCAGCATCTTGTTCATCTTGTCATCCTGTCTATTTGTTTTTGACTTAATCCTGTCAAAAATAATTTCACATGAAACAATATCACGATCTGCTGCGATCGATTCTGGAAAACGGACGCGAGCATCATGACCGCACCGGTGTCGGCACAATTTCGCACTTCGGCTATCAAACACGTTTTGATTTGCGCACCGGATTTCCCCTTGTCACTACAAAGAAAATTCCCTTTCGCTGGGTAGCAGAAGAACTGTTTTGGTTTCTCTCAGGCGACACTAATGAAGCGAATTTACGAGCAAAAGGCGTGGATATCTGGGCAGCATGGGCCGACGAAGAACACACGCGCCGCTTCGATCGCGAGGCCGGAGATCTTGGTCCGGTCTATGGTTATCTATGGCGTTCTTTTGGCGGAGATTATCCGCAGCAAAACGGAGTCGATCAAGTCGCAAGGTTGATTGAAGAGATCGGCCGAAACCCCAACTCGCGTCGTTTGATTGTTACGGGCTGGGACCCACGACAAGCGGACAGCGTGGATCTGCCGCCCTGCCATACCTTGTTTCAATTTAAAGTTGACGAAGGATTGCTGCATTGCCAGCTTTACCAACGATCGGCAGATGCTTTTCTCGGCGTACCCTTTAACATAAGTTCCTACGCTCTGCTGATGCACATGGTGGCGCATGTTACCGGCCTGGAAGCTGGGGAGTTTATATACACGCTAGGTGACTATCACATCTATAAAAACCACCTCGAGCAAGTTGAGACGTTGTTGTCGCGGGAGTTTTACCCGTTGCCCAAACTTGAAATTCTCGATTCCGAAAATCGATTGAAAGGTCTTCAAGGTTTACTCGCGATGCGTTATGACCACTTAAAACTGGAAGGCTATCAGTCACACGGAAAGATTGCTGCGGCGGTAGCGGTGTAGGACAGACATTCCTGTCTGTCCTGGTTTTGAAGCAAAAATTGCTCTTGATGTCTGTCGCTATCTTTAGAGAATGGGACAGACAGGAATGTCTATCCCACTATGATCATCGGAATAGTCGCAATAGATAGAAACGGCGCGATTGGCAAGGGTGGAAAACTGCCCTGGCATTACTCTGCCGACATGAAATTTTTCAAGCAGACAACGATGGGCAACGGTTGTGTGATGGGTTACAACACCTGGCGAACTTTGAAGAACCCGCTTCCTCAACGTCTTAACATAGTGCTCAGCCGGAAAGCAGAAATCCCACCACAGGAATCACTGGTGGTGATGCGCGACGTCGATTCAGTGCTCGCAATGGCGAAAGTCTTGACGACCGATCTGTTCGTAATTGGCGGGGCGAAAGTATACCAGTCGTTCCTGCCGTACATCGAGAAATGGATCGTGACTGAAGTACCTTTGGAAGTGGAAGGCGCGGATACGTTCATACCGCCGAATTATCTCAAGGGATTTATCCTGTTAGGTACGGAGCAGTTAGATGAAGGTCTAACCGTGAACTCTTATGTCAGAGAGTAAGGAAATGAGGCGTCTATCTTAGTAACTTAAAGGCGTGCGTCCATTCGTTGCGCAGGAATCCCGGGATACACCAGAGAATCGCCAGCGGCTCGATTGCGCGTGCCGCTTCGGCTGCTCCCATATCGGCAGTTTCCCAACCAAACTGATCGAGTATCTCAGTGACCGCTTTCTTAGCGGCCGGGTCGTTGCCGCAAATGAACATCGTGGGTCGCCCGTCCTCAAGCCTGGGGTTCACCATCAAATCACTGCCAACAGAATTGAAGGCTTTTACAAAATGAGCATCCGCAAATTCCTGTTGTAGTTGTTCCAGCAACGATTCGTTTTGATTTGTAAAGAAACTCAATACGCCATTCACCGGAGGAGCATCAGAGATAGGATTTGTCGCGTCGATGATTGTTTTCCCCGTTAGATTTTCAGCTCCCGCCAGGCCTAACGCTGCGGATGACGCTCTCCCGTTCACTGCCAAAACTATTAACTCACCAAACTGTGCAGCCTCGGCAAAACTACCAACGCGAGACGTAGGATTACGCGCCGCCCAGTCCGCCAATTTCGCAGTGTCGCGCGTACCGCGCATGACTTCATGACGATGTTTGACGAAACCGTCGCTGAGCGCCTGGCCCACTTCACCTGATCCCAGAATGCCAACTTTCATGCTTTACCTTTTTTCCAGATGACCCGCCAGTGTCCTCACTTCAGTTTTCTGTGCATCCTTTGTGGTCTTTGTGTCTTTGTGGTGAGCAATCGGTAATAAGATTCACCACAGAGAACAGAGAACTCAAAGGACGCACAGAGATTGGTTCAAGCCAGCACATTCCCGGCACGCGCTAACCAAATTAACTTAAGGGCCCCGTGGTATTCAACTTCAAATCCAGTACGTCATGCCTGGTGATGATTCCGGTGATGCGGCCATATTCTTCAACCAGCACTGCGGGACTTGATTGCAGGCGTTTGGTTACCTCATGCGCGCTGGCATCAACATCAAGCGTTGGAAAACTTGCCTCCATTACCTCGCTGACAGGCGCCTCCAACAGATGACGATTGCGCACGACCTTTGCCAGCGCACGACCCTCTCGCAAAGAGCCAACCGGCCGGCCTTCTTCAAGTACCGGCAGTTGCGTCAGTCCCAACTCATTCATCTTGGCAAGCGCATCGGCCACTTTGTCTGCGGGGGAAGCCCAGACCAACGATGGCGGCGCCTGATTCCCTTTGGTGCCGCTGATTAGGCCGGCCGTCATCTTCTGCGGTTCAAGCAACCGCTTCTCTTTCAACCATTCGTCCGAGTGGTGCTTAGTTAAGTAGTGCTCGCCGGTGTCGCAGATAATGAAAACTACGATGGCATCTTCGTCCAGGTCTCGAGCGACCTGCAGGGCGGCGGCAAGGTTGGTTCCGCTTGAGCCGCCGCAGAAAATTCCTTCAACGCGACCCAACTGCCGCGACATCTCAAATGAGTCGCCATCAGTGATATTGATCACCTCGTCAATGTATTCGATGTGCACATTTGGCGGTACAACTTCCTGACCGATTCCTTCCACGAGGTAAGGCGTGGTCTCAATAATCTTTCCCGTCTCTTTGTAGGTTTTAAAGATTGAGCCGAAGGGATCGGCACCCACTATTTTGATGTTTGGGTTCTTCTCCTTCAGATAACGCCCGGTCCCCGAAATCGTGCCGCCGGTGCCGATACCGGCAACGAAGTGTGTAATTTTCCCTTCGGTTTGTTCCCAAATCTCAGGGCCAGTGGTGCGGTAATGGGCCTCCGGGTTTGCCGGATGAGAATACTGGTCGGGATAAAAAGAGTTCAGTGTTTCTTTGGCGATTCGTTGCGCGGTCGAAACATAATGGTCCGGCGTGCCGGGTTTGGCCGAGACTGGTGTGATCACTACATCGGCACCCAGCGCCTTTAGATAGCGTCCTTTTTCAACTGACGCTTTGTCAGTCATCACAAAAATACACCTGTAACCCTTAACAGCCGCCGCGAGCGCCAACCCGATGCCGGTGTTGCCTGAAGTAGCTTCGACGATTGTCCCGCCGGGTTTTAGTTTGCCTTCGCGTTCGGCAGCTTCGATCATCGCCACGCCAATGCGATCCTTGACTGAAAAGCCGGGATTCAGGTTTTCCATCTTCGCCAGCACAGTGGCCTTCAAACCGCGTGTCAGTTGATTTAGCTTGACTAGCGGCGTGTGGCCAATAAGCGCAAGTACGTTATCGTAATATTGCATTCGGATCTCCGGCGCAGTTGATTGGTCTATTTCTAGCAGAAACTTCACCTCCGGCGCTATTTGAGAAGCGCACCTTCACAGATTTTTTTCGCGATCAGTTCGCCGGCAACGCGATTCCCAATGACATTCCAATGTCCGTTACCAATGTTTTTATCGAATCCGTGCAGGAAGACTTTGTTGCTTTCTGCAAACTGCTGCAAGTCAGGAGCAAGAGTAATTACGGGAATGTGCTCGCGCTCGCCAAGCGATTTGATGCGTTTGTCCGGATAAAAGAGATCGGTGGCGCCAATGCGTTGCGCGACTGCCTCGCGTTGGGTTGGATCAGGAAAAACCTGCGGTCCATTGCTTAGGGTGACTACTAAAAATTTTGCATTCCGCGCTCGAACCTCATCACGCATTTCAGTAATCAAGCCTTCTGTAACTCGCCACGTATCATTCCACACTTCGCTTCCTGGTTCGCGGTAGACAAGATTGTCGGCGCCCAATTCTTCGGCGTTTGACGAAGGGTTGGGTTTTTGGATGGGCGAATTAGTTGGCGCCGGAACCGGTTCGGGGCGCGACCAGCGAGCGCGCCAGGACGCGGTCATGAGTTTCAACGCATGGTGTCCCTCAATTGTCGCCTGCACAACTCGCGAATGATCGCGCAGCCAGCGCCCAAACCGGTTAGTGTACGACTGCCGGTGAACAAATGTTGAAGAACTCTGGAAAGAATTGTCGAGTGCTAGTTGATTGTCTCGATAAACGAAGTAAGGTATCTCATCTACCTTTTTCAACGCTCGCGAATTGTCAGTCAAATCATTATTTGTGGTCACTGCGAGCATCACCATGTCCGGCGAATATTTCCACACCTTCTCTCGAAGTGTCAGCAGCTCCTGCGCTGTGCCATATCCGGAAACTCCAAAATTTATGATTTCGATTGCTTTGCCTGCCGCGTCATCACATTGCTGAAGCTTACCTTTCATTACAGACCAGAAAGCCTGCTCCAACGCAACGGCCAGGGCTTCCGGATAAGAATCGCCTAACAGAGCAATGCGCAAAGTGTTTGGGGGCTTTATTAGCGAGTGTTCGTGATCGCGCAAACCATCCGAATTGATGCGAACATACGAGCGGCCCTCTTTTCGATACCAGCCTTCCGCACCCGGACGCAGTGCATAACCCCGCACCAGATCCAATTGATAAAAGGCCGGGTATGAGTAGCCAGCCATCCGCAAAGAGATCTCGGCGACGCCGGCGCCAAACAAGAATCCCAGAATAATCAGTAAGAGTTTTGGTAAGAGTTTTCGGAGGCGGCCGCCCTTTTGCTTCATCAAGAGTTTGCTGGTAGGCAAGGTTGGTTCACTCTGAACATCAAAGAACCAATACGTTAAGCGAACTCTGCGTTTTTAAGCAAACTCACGAGGCGTTTAGTAGTAAGTCCTATAAAACTTTAGTTTGTCGCGGCGTTACGACAAGCTAAAGCTTATCGGACTGAAAATAACTAGCCAGCTTTTAGGAAAATCAAAAAAATGTTGTGAGGGCGTTTGGTAGCAAATGTCCGATAAATTCAAGCTTTCGCGGCGTTACGACAAGCTAAAGCTCATCGTACATTAAAGAGGCAAACTCCAGCGGTTAGGGTTAGACCAAAAATGTTGAGGCCCGGATGTGCTCTCCCCTTCACATCCGGGCCTCAAACAAGGCTGCTAACTTTTCAATCAGCAACCGAGCTCGTTTAGAACGATTTTAGTAACGACGATAGCGGTCGCGAATCTTGTAAGTGTAAACCGCCGCACTCGCGCCGCCGGCTACTGCTCCGATTATCGCGCCCTTTTTTCCGCCAACCACGCCGCCAATAAGTGCGCCGGCCACTGCGCCCCCCGCAGTAGTAAGCTTGTCCTGGTGCTTCTGCCAAACTGAGCGGTTGTCATGGTAATAGTCGTCGTTTCGGTAAGTACCATCGTTCCGATATACACGGTTGTCATACCGCGAGTCGTAACTGCCGCTGCGATCATATCCATTGTCGTAGCGAGAGTAGGTCGTTCGAGTAGTGGCGCACCGGCCGCGCGTTTGCGCCACCGCCGGCAGGGCCGCCATGCTGAGAACAATCAGGGAAATGAGAGTGGCAAGAATCTTTTTCATTTGTCGAGCCTCCACCACGCACGCTTGGCAACGACCGTGCCATGCAGTCGCGGCTGATTTACACCTGTTGATTTTCAGGTTTAGCGAACTTTTTTGCGCGGAGAGCAATCGTGGCGGACGCGACCGCGGTGCTGCGAAAGACGATTACGTGTAGGACTGGGCGTTTTGGGGTAACGCCCACGAGTCGATCAGTTCATCAGCGAGGCAAAGTCTGTAGTCTTTTGCCCTTGGTCTTTGCACAAAATAGCCTTCTTAATCCGCGATAGCGGACGAATGACAGCAGCCCAGCAGTTCACTGCTGGGATAGGAGGCGAAAGGACGTAGTCCGGGTTGAGATGGGGCGAGATACCAGCTTTTTCAACCGTCCGTTTTCAAGGACTGAGACTTATTTTCGGGTAACTCCCAGCCATAAATCGCTGGGCGATTATCGGCCGTCCGCTATCGCGGTCTGAGAAAAACTAAAGCCAAACTCGTCATTCTCGCCCGCGCGACTTGCAACTTAGACCATAAATAGGGCATCTTAGCTGGCAGTGAATCCTTCTCTCGCGCATCGACGGTGATGCGCCCCGCGCAAAAAACAATCCGCGCTGGCGTTTTTGGATAGTTCGAGAGCAGGCTGAATTTCATTTCAGAAGCGCTCTTTTGAGCATCCGAACCTGGTCCTTCGACTGCTACCGTTTCACCGAAGCCAATCCGTTTCGCAGCTTCTTTACCTTCCCCAAGTAAGGGAAAGGTACACCTGTATGTCTACGATGGCAGCGGGTGATGACGGCGGCAATCGCGGCGTCTTAAGTCAGCACGATTTCTGCGACTCCTGGTAAGTTGTTTCTTACCGGTCACACTTTTAGAAAAGCGCCCATGGCAAGCAAAACACATTTTGCCGGGCACTTATGTTTACAACAGATTGCGCGCCAATATAGAGCGCGCGGAAAGAACAGATGAGCTTCACAGAATTAAATCTTTTACCCGAGCTGGTACGCGCATGCGCGGCCCTTGGGTACACCAAACCTACACCAATACAAACCAGCGCGATTCCGATCGTGCTCAGCGGCGGCGATATGATCGGCTGCGCTGAAACCGGCACCGGCAAGACCGCTGCCTTTCTACTTCCCATTATTCAACGACTGAAGGCGAAGTCACTGCCCGGCATTCGCGTTTTGATAATCGCGCCGACCCGCGAGCTGGCATTGCAGACAGAAAGCGCCTACCGCGACTTTGCTCTGAAGCAAAGCCCGCGTTGCGTCGCCATCATCGGCGGAGCCAGCATGCAACGTCAGCGTGAAGCATTACGTCGTGGCGCCGGCGTGCTAATCGCCACTCCCGGTCGTTTACTGGACCATATGCAACGCGAATCAATTGATTTGTCGCGCGTTGAAGTGCTCGTGCTTGATGAAGCCGATCGCATGCTCGACATGGGCTTCTGGCCTTCGGTTCGACGTGTGCTTGAGAAACTGCCAAGCGCGCGGCAGACATTGCTGTTTTCAGCAACGATGTCGCCATCAATTGAAAAAATCGCGCGCACGACGTTGCGCGAACCCAAACTCATCGAGATCAGCAGGCGTGGCGGCGCAGCTAAAACCGTCGCTCAGTTTGCTTATCCCGTCGCAGCAGAATCAAAAACGACATTGTTGCTTGAGCTGCTCGAGAAAGAGCGGGAACCATTTGAGCGCGTGCTGGTGTTCACTCGCACGCGACGTGGCGCCGAACGGCTATCTCATATTTTGAGCGCTCGCGATCACAGCGTTAATCGTATTCATGCCGATCGCAGTCAGCCGCAACGCGAAGCAGCGTTACGCGATTTCAAGGGCGGCCGAACACGAGTAATGGTAGCCACCGACATTGCCGCTCGCGGCATCGACGTGGATGCGATTTCGCACGTCATTAATTATGATGTTCCGATGGCGCCGGAAGACTACGTGCATCGCATTGGCCGCAGTGGCCGCGCCGGGAAACCGGGTCGCGCGATTACGCTGGTGACCCCGGCTGAAGAACTTTCCATGCGTGGCATCGAACGTTTGACGGGCCAGTCGATAGAGCGCGTTGTCATGCCGGCATTCGGCGGTTCACATTCGCCGGCCGCAAGGCCGAGCAAGGCTCCATCTTTTGCCGGACGCAGAGCTGCAAATTTTGGAACGCGCTCCTTTCGTCCGCGCCGCGCGAGATAACCCCAGCAATTAGCCGGGCGGAGGATTGAATTGGAAAACTTTCAGGAAAGTTACGCGGTGCTGCCGCAACGCCAGACTATCAACTGGGGCCTCGGCACTTTTCTGACTTTATTCCACCTCGCCGCGGTCGCTGCTTTGTTCATGTGGAACTGGCAGGCGATCGTTTGTGCGGTTGTCCTCTATTGGATTGCCGGTAGCCTCGGCATTGGCATGGGTTACCACCGCCTCATAACCCACCGCGGATATAAAGTCCCCAAAGTGCTTGAATATTTTCTCGTGCTGTGTGGTTCGCTGGCACTACAGGGTGGTCCAATTGAATGGACCACCACGCATCGCATTCATCACGCGCACACGGATCGCAACGGCGATCCACATACACCGCGTGACGGCCGTCTGTGGTCGCACGTTGGCTGGATTTTGCGCGGCACTGCACAAAATCACGAAGCCCACGTGATCGCGCGTTATGCGCCTGACCTCAGCAAAGATCCATTCTACGTTTGGCTTAGTCGTTACTATCCGGTGCCCTTGATCTGCCTGGCTCTCGTGTTGCTCTTCGTCGGCGGTTGGGGCGTGATGATGTGGAGTGTTTTCCTGCGCGTGACGCTGGGACTGCAAGCCACCTGGCTTGTCAACTCAGCCACTCACTTGTGGGGCACGAGACGCTTCGAAACCGGAGAGGACTCGCGCAACAGTTGGTGGGTTGCCATGCTGACCTTCGGCGAAGGCTGGCACAACAATCACCATATGTACCCAACCTCGGCCCGTCACGGCTTGAAGTGGTATGAAATCGATTTCAACTGGTGGGGCATCCGCGTACTGCAACTGTTAGGACTGGCGAAGTCAGTCAAGCACGCTTCCCTGCCACGACTTGCTGATCCAACTTCGTAACTGCACGATGGCTGAATTTCTCAGTTCACGCCTAACAACGCACCATTTCCTGTTTCTTTAGGTCGCAGATTGCCAACATCTTAAATTGAAGGCTGGGGTTGTTCAGGCTGCCAGATTTTTAGTTGGGAGGTGCTATTTGCCTCGGTGTGGCTAGCCCGCAAGTTGTCAAAAGAACCGGACAGGATAGTTGGGTAGCGGCTTGCCGCCGCACACTGCGGAATGCCTATGGCTTTCCGCTGAGTTCCTCTTAGTGACTTTTTCCTGAGGCTCAGCCTCAGGAAAAGAGGTGAGAGATCGCTTGGGAATCAAGTACCTTTTGTGCAAAGCCGTGCGAAACGAATGTGTTTCGTCGCCTCAAGCGACCCTACCCGCTAGGGACAGGCGCTAACAATTGTATTCACCGGACCATCGTCCACTGCCGCCGGTCCGTTTTGTGCGTGGGGCACTGTGACTTTTGCCGTGGCTGTACCGACATTGCCCGACGCATCGGTAAGCTTGAAGGTGATGGTATAGACCCTTCCGTTTCCATTGCTTTGCCGCTCAGCGCGCAGTTGGACTGATTTGCAGTTGTTCGCAATTACAATGTCGTTAACTGTGTTGCCATCTCCGACACCGTTGTCAGGCTCGTCGCTGGTCACCTTGGTAATTCGCACGTTGCTGATGCCCAGCTTGGTACGACAATTATCGCTAACGCTCGTAACCAGATCGGTGACCGTGACCGTCTTGTAGTTGTGATTGGGAGGCCACAACGAAACGGGCTGACCGCTAATCGTGATGACGGGCGCCTGCGTGTCTTTGACGGTTACTTTGAAAGTGCAGGTTGGACCAGCAGAGCTAGTGCAGGTCACCATCGTTTCTCCCCCTCCGAAGAAAGATCCCGAAGCGTGGTCACACGTGATTTTGCCGCAGCCTGCTCCTGGACGGCCCCTGTAGTTCACAATCGCGCCGCACTTATCAGTGTCATTGTTCACGATAATGTTAGCTGGACACGTGAGGCTGCAACTGGGCGCCTTTTCAAATGCGCCCATGTCTGTGCCGTCGCTGGTCGCAGCATTCGGAACGCCCGGGTCGTTCACGGTGCGCGACAGGCCTCGCTGATCAAATGTCGCGCCGGTCGCGACGCCTGCGTCGATCGCCGCACTGCCGGCCGAAAGCGCCATCGTTTTGGTTGGACCACCATTGTCGGCCAGCCCTGCCAGCATTGGATTCGCTCCGGTCTTGTCACCACTTCCGCTGAACCCGCCTGCATCAGTGGCAACACCGAGTAGATTGTGGCCGTTGCTG
>JBDUCC010000212.1:0-4670 GCA_040003675.1 bacterium
ATTTTGCAGCGAATCTGACGCACTACCTAGAAAACCCGCGGTTCTCCCATTAATGGGAAAGCCGCGGGTGTTATTCTCGAAA
Source organism: bacterium (assembly GCA_040003675.1). Taxonomy (GTDB): domain Bacteria; phylum Acidobacteriota; class Blastocatellia; order Pyrinomonadales; family Pyrinomonadaceae; genus PSRF01. Next base: position 83 of record JBDUCC010000212.1, read on the forward strand.
TAAGCTGGAGATTGTCGGAATTTTAAAAAGGAATATCGTCGTCCGCCATGTCTGGTTGTTCGGTCGCAGTGGCGCTCCCAGCGGCGGCCGCTCGCTCCATCGGCGGTTCTTCACCGCGGCCTCCACCAATAAACTGCATGTCCGTGCCGTGAACCTCCAACGTGTGACGAGCCTTGCCGTCACGATCGGTCCACTCTTCGACTCGTAACCGTCCTTCGATGTAAACCGGCCGGCCCTTTGTCAGATATTGCGACGCAGTTTCTGCCTGGCGTCCCCAGAGAGTGATACGAAACCAGGTCGTTTGATCCTGCATCTCGCCTGCTTTGTCTTTGCGCCGCTCGTTTGTCGCCATGCTGAAACTGCAAACCGGCGTACCCTGCGGCGTGTAACGCAGCTCGGGATCGCGGCCAAGGTTGCCAACAAGAATCACTTTGTTGAAGGACATGAGGGGCTTCTCCGTTTTTTTAGTTAGGGAACTCGCGCGTATCCTACTTGCGCATTAAGTGATGGTCAAGTAGCCGCTCCAAACGTGCAATCTCATTGTTGATGCAAGAAATGCAGCATCGCGTTTGCCTGACAACTTCTGATAGACTACTCGCTGAAAACTTGCTCTCTGGAAGCCGTAAAGCGGATGAATTCCAAGGTTTACATAGAAACATTTGGCTGCCAAATGAACGTGGCCGACACGGAACGCGCCTTAACCGGTTTGCGAAAAGCCGGTTACGAGCTGACTTCTGCGGCCGCCGAAGCCGACGTTGTGCTTTTTAACACTTGCTCCGTACGAGAACGCGCGGAACAGAAAGTTTTCAGGCGCATTGGTGAACTACGAAAATCGCCTCGCCGTCCGGTGATTGGAGTAATGGGTTGTGTAGCACAGCTCGAAGGTTCCGCTCTCTTCCAAAAGGCACCCGCCATCAACTTAATTATCGGCACCCAAGCGACCGACCGGATTCCGTCGCTACTTGCGCGGGTCGCCGACGGCGAAAAATCCGTAATTGATTTGCAAGAACGACAAGAGGCTGAGGTGTGGGATGTTTCATCGGCTGAGCGGCGCTCGCCTTATGTAGCGTTTGTTCCCATCATCGAGGGCTGCAACAAATTCTGCTCCTTTTGTATCGTGCCCTACTCACGAGGTCGCGAGAAGAGTCGCAGCGCAACCGAAATTGTCGCCGAAGTTAACGAGTTGCGCTCGCTTGGCTACAAAGAGGTACAACTAATCGGCCAAAACGTGAACAGCTACCGGCCAAAATCCGACGACGGTCTTGAAGGTTATGCGGGCGCTACACCGTTCTCTCGTTTGCTGCGCGCCGTTGCGGCCACGGAGATCGAGCGAATCAAATTTACAACATCATTTCCCAGAGACTTTCATCCTGATATAGTGTCCGCGATCGAAGAGTCTCCCAATCTTTGCAACTGGGTTCATTTGCCGGTGCAATCGGGAAGTGATCGTATATTGAAAGCAATGCGCCGCGGCCACACAGCGGGCGACTATCTCCGCCGCGTTGAGACAATCAAGGGCTCGACACGCAGTCTGGCCCTGACGAGCGATATCATTGTCGGCTTTCCCGGCGAAAGCGAAGAGGACTTCGCGGATACAATGGAGCTGGTGCGCAAGTGCAAATTTGACGGACTCTATATCTTCAAGTATTCGAAGCGTACCGGGACGCCGGCTGAAAAACTCGATCACACGGTTTCTGAAACTGAGAAAACTGAGCGCTTTCTTGCGTTAGAGGAATTGCAAGTTTCGCTACAGGACAGAATCTATAACAACCACGTCGGTCGCGCGTTGAGCGTGCTGGTTGAGAAAGAGAGTGCAAGATCGAACGATGACATGACCGGGCACTCGACCTGTAACAAGGTAGTAAACTTTAAAGGGAGCGCAACTCAGCGTGGTTCGATAGTCGATGTTTTGATCTCAGAAGCCAAACCAAACAGTTTATATGGCACAGCAATCAGCGGATAATGGTTTCTCCCTCTCCCTTTGGGAGAGGGTTGGGGAGAGGGTTTAGGCGCGTTAAGCTTCGCACCCTCCCCTAACCCCTCCCAAAGGGAGCGGAGAAACCACGCAGTTTCAACCTGGTGTTCCTTTAGGCAGGCTTTATGGAAATTGAAGTAAAAATTCGGGCGCTGATGATGGATCCCAATAGCGGCACTCCCATCGTAATTCTGAAGGACGTGGACAGCGATACGATGTTGCCCATTTGGGTGGGCGCCTATGAGGCTAATGCCATTGCTCTGGAAATTGAAAAAATTGCGCCGCCGCGTCCGATGACTCATGATTTACTGCGTAATCTCATTATTGAGTTAGGCATTCAGGTTGAGCGAGTTGTGGTTACCAGTTTACGCGACAACACGTTTTTTGCTGTTATTGAAATGCGCATGAGTGATGGAAATCGCATGGTGCTCGACTCGCGCCCGTCGGATGCGATTGCGCTAGCGCTACGGGCCGACTGTCCAATCTATGTTGACGCTGAGGTGATTAAGGCCTCGCGTAACACCTTGCCAACGGAAGAAGAGGGCGGGGAAGAAACAAGTTTGAATGAAGAAGAGTGGCCGGATGTAATTGGCGAAGCCGGCGATCTACCGATGTGAAACGCTTTTGTTTCTCCCAGAGGTTTTCTGCTGAATAGGTTGCCAATCCCGATGTGCAGCGAATGATAATTGCGATCGCAAATCAGAAGGGTGGGGTGGGAAAAACTACCACTGCCATCAATTTGGCTGCCGCATTCGCCAGACAGGGGAAACGTGTCCTCCTGCTCGACCTGGATCCCCAGGGAAACAGTTCAATCTCTTTTCTTGATCCACTTTCAATCGAGCGATCCGCCTACGAATTAATGACTGACGGCCTCGCCCCGGTAGAACAGACGGTTTACCGCACACCCGTCGAAGGCCTGGACATTGTTCCCGCCCGCATCAACCTGGCGAAGTTGGAATCGAAGCTGGTGGGCGATTTCGATGCGCCCTTTCGGCTTAAAGATCGCCTCGTGCCTTTCCGGGAGCAGTATCCGATTATCGTTATTGATACGCCGCCTACTCTCGGTCTCATTACTGTGAATGCCCTCGTTGCCGCGACGCATGTGCTGGTCCCGATTCAGTCGTCATACTTTGCGCTCGAGGGTACGGATGATTTGCTCGAGACAATAGAAAAAGTTAAGGCGCGGCCTAATCCCAACCTGGAATTGCTGGGTGTGCTGGTAACGCTTCACGATAAGCGCACAACGTTGGCACGCGAAGTTCATGAACAAATTAAAAAAGTTTTTGGGCCCAAACTTTTTGAGACCGTCATAACAAAGAGTGTGCGGCTCGAAGAATCGCCCGCTTACAAAGAAGCAATATTTAGTTTCGCTCCTAATTCATCCGGCGCGATCGAGTATGGAAATCTATGTGAAGAGGTAATGAGCCGTGTCTAAAAGGGGACTGCCGACAGGATTGTCGATGCGCCACGATGCCCACTATGTTGAGGAGCTGTCGCAGCATCAGCCTGCCACGGTGGGCCGGATGATCGCGATCGATAAGATTGATCCGAATCCGGAACAGCCGCGTTCCGAGTTTGGCGACTTAACAGAACTCACCGCTTCTATTGCCGATAAGGGTGTACTTGAGCCGCTGCTGGTGAAACCATCGCGGGCCACCGGCAGGTGGATGATCATCGCCGGAGAACGACGGTATCGCGCGGCGCGCGCGGCAGGGCTGACGGAATTGCCATGCGTTGAAATGGAAGTGGACGAAGGAACGGTTGCCGAGATCGCGTTGATCGAGAATATGCAACGCAAGGATCTCACCGTTTGGGAAGAAGCTGATGGCTTATTGGCGTTGTGCGAAAGATTTGGTTATACGCATGAAGAGGTGGCGCGGAAAGTAGGGAAGAGCAGAAGCACGGTTACCGAAGCGCTATCAATCGCGGGCATTCCGGCTGACGTTCGCGATATTTGCCGGCGGGCAGACGTCTCAGCCAAATCGGTGTTGCTGCAAATTGTGCGACAACCTGATGAAGCAGGAATGCGGCGGCTGGCGAAGGAAATAACTTCGCGAGGTTTGACGCGTGAAGATGCAAGGGAAGTAAGACGTCAGGAAATGGGTCCGCGAGTTACCGCCGAGGTAAAGCCTTACACGTTCAAATACATATCGCCGAACAAAGACTTCAATCTTGAGATTCGTTTCAAACGATCAAAGGTTGATCGTGGCGACGTCGCGCAGGCGCTTCGATCCGCAGCTAAGAACATCGATAGCGACAACCATCAACCGGACTAACTTGGTTGGTCTACTTCGTTTTCGCTCCATAGTAGCGAGATGTTTATAGTTACGGCGCCGCCCGAAAGAATCTTCGCTCCGTTAGGCGCGAAACCCGGCAGCGGAATGACTGCCATAGCGGGCAAAAATATTGCGCTCCTACCGGAGCTTCGGACTAAAGAAAAGACCGCAGGCTATAAACATTTCGCCCCTCTGGGGCACCGTGACCAACGACATCTGCTACACCTCAACTTGAATTCGCGCAAAACCAAATACGACCAAATTCACTGAACCGAATCTGCGCCGAGTCAATCGAACCTACCTCGAAGCAACACTCTTCTTCTTTTCAGCGGCCGCT